>NZ_CP116383.1:3000000-3373463 GCF_028201475.1 Vibrio sp. SCSIO 43137
TTTATTGAAACCGGCTTGCCGGGCATAGTAATTTCATACCGGGCAGCGGGCGCTAATAGTACTTGAAGCAGTGACACAGGTCACGGAGAAAACCGGGCAAATTGAGGTTTTTTTATCCGGTCAAATCAGCACAACACCGGAGTAACAGCAGCACAACAGCCTGTTATTCGCCCGCGTTGATAAAGGCGGTTAACAGGGGTGAGTTTTGCTCCGTTTGCAGCGCTTCTATTTTGCCCGTAACCTGAACGGTTCCCTCTGCAAGAAAAGCAAAGTCCGTCGCGATTGCTCTGGCATCCGTTAAATGATGCGTTACCATCACAATGGTTATCCCCCTCTGAGCGGCAAGCTGTTTCACCAGATTGAGCATCTCCTCCCTGAGAATAGGATCGAGGGCAGAGAATGGTTCATCCAGCAACCAGATATCATGTTGCTGAACAAAACAGCGGGCAAGGGCAACTCTCTGCTTCTGGCCACCGGACAGTTGATCCGGAGTACGGTCAAGAAAAGCTTCAACACCGACCTGCTCTGCGGCTATTTCTACCTCTCTCTTCTGCTGAGGCGTCAGCTTAAGGCCGGGATGCAAACCTAAGCCAATATTCTCCCTGACCGTCAGGTGCATAAATAGATTGTGCTCCTGAAATAACATGGCAAAAGGTCGCTGGTGAGGCTCTTTACCCAAAATAGAGCGGCTATTCACGCTGATATCACCCGATTCCGGCTGAATAAATCCGGCAATCAGTGCCAGCAAGGTTGACTTACCGGCACCGCTGGGGCCCATTAAAGCAGTAATGCTGCCCTGTTTAACCTGCAAATCGAACAGGAAATTTTCTTTGTGGTAGCGATAGTTGATCTGGCGGACTTGCAGCACTAACTTCTCCTAAAAAATCGTTCAATCAGGGCAAAACAGCTCAGACTGAGCAGTAACAAGGTTAGTGATACTACCGCAGCGGCATCCATCTGATAGCTGCCCAGAAGCTGAAAAAGATACAGCGGCAGGGTTTTAAAATCCTGACTGCCAAACAAGGCAATGGCGCTGATATCGCCAATGGATAACATAAAGCTGATGGCAAAAGCGTGTGCCATCGGCTTATGCAGTGCCCGCCAGTCAATCAGGCGGAAACGTGAAAATCCTTTCATACCCAGACTGGCACTCAATAACTGGTACTGCTGAGCGATATGCAGCATTGGCTGGGACAAGGTTTTAATCACATAGGGCAGAGCCATAAGAGCATTGACCAAAACGACAATAACCCCGGCTAGCTGAAATACATCGCCCATATCCCGCAGTAACAGAAACAGTCCGACACTGATGACCAAGCCGGGAGTAACAAGAATAATGGCACCAGATAACTCAATACTGTCCGCCATTCTGCCCTTTTCGGCCATTCTCAGACTGCGGCTGCTATTGATGATAGCAACTCCAGCCATCAGGGCCAGTACAGCTGCCATTAAGGCGATAGCGAATGAAGCCCTGACCGACAGCCAGAATTCACGGTCAGACAGAACAGCAAATAAACTGCTGTTTAGTCCGCTTATCACCACCATAATAAGGGGGGGAATAA
This sequence comes from Vibrio sp. SCSIO 43137, assembly GCF_028201475.1. Taxonomy (NCBI): domain Bacteria; kingdom Pseudomonadati; phylum Pseudomonadota; class Gammaproteobacteria; order Vibrionales; family Vibrionaceae; genus Vibrio; species Vibrio sp. SCSIO 43137. The sequence goes on from NZ_CP116383.1 coordinate 3,001,563, forward strand.
CCAGAATAACCGCAGAAACAATCCAGAAGCCGTCCCATAACCTTGCCCTTCTGCTGTCTTTTGTCACAGCAAGGGGATTGTCACACCGCTGCGAAATCAGCGGAGTATGTTTTGCCATTCTCTGTATGGAAAATGATAACAAGGCACAAAGTAACATTTGCCACAGTGCCAATACTGCCCCTGCCTGCAAATCAAAATCGAACTTAATCGCCTGATAGATTGCCAGTTCAATAGTGGTCGATTTAGGCCCTCCACCCAGCGCCATTACGGTGGCAAAACTGGTAAAGCAGAGCATAAAAACCAGCCCGCATACATGAGGTAGTTGCTGACGCAGCCTTGGCCACTCCACCAGCCGGAACTTATCCCAGTGACTCATGCCCAGATGAGCACACAGCTTATGCTGTTGCTCAGGAATCGTTTCAAGAGATTGATACAACAGGCGGCTGGCATAGGGCAGATTAAAAAACACATGGGCCAGCAGAATGCCGTTCAGGCCATAAATTGAAAAAGGCAGTTCCCTCTCCAGCCATTGAAACAGTTCAGCCACAAGACCACTGTTGCCATATATCGCCAGCAAGCCGAAAACCCCCACCAGAACCGGCAAAACCAGCGTTATAGAAAATACCTTAAGCAAAAAAGCCTTGGCGAAAAACTGTCTGCGGCTTAACGCATGGGCAACGGGAATCGCCAGAGAGACGCTTATCAGCATAGACAAAGATGCCTGATAGAAGCTGAAATAGGTAACATGCCGGTAGTAGCCGTCGTTCCAGTACTGGCTAAAGCGGACTTCAGGGGTATAGAGCAGTAAGGCACTCAGGGCAGAGATAACAAACAGCAAAATCGCTGCTGCTACGACGAAACCTGATTTAGGGATTCTCTGCATCTGTTTCTCTACCTGAACTTGAGACTTTCCTGCCCTGAATAATTTAATGTGCTGCAAATAGGCATCTGCAGCACAGGGTTATAGAGATTATTTAGTTAATGCACTCTGCCACTCACGAATCCATGATTTTCTCTCTCCGGCAACCTGTTCGGGAGTGAAGCTCAGGGACTGTTTTGGTTTGGTCAGAGACTCAAAGCCCTCTGGCAAGTCGACAGCGGTGACAGGATACATCCAGTTTCCGGTCGGCATAGCATTCTGGAAGTCACCAGACAGAATAAACTGCATAAACTTGTCAGCCAGTTGCGGGTTAGCGGCATTTTTTGTCTTGGCAGCCACTTCAACCTGCATGTAGTGCCCTTCACTGAAATCCGCTGCACGGTAGTTGTCATCCTTCTCAGCAATCAGATGATAAGCCGGAGAGGTGGTATAGGAGAGCACCATATCTGACTCTCCTTTCAGGAACATAGAATAGGCTTCAGACCAGCCTTTGGTTACCGTAACGGTTTTCTTAGCCAATTGGCTCCATGCAGCGGCCGTGTCATCGCCATAAACGGACTTCATCCACAGCATCAAGCCCTGTCCCGGTGTTGAGGTGCGGGGATCCTGATAGATCACCTTAATATCCTGACGACTTTCTACCAGCTCTTTCAGGCTTTTCGGCGGATTAGCCAGCTTAGTTTTATCGTAAACAAAAGCGAAGTAACCGTAATCATAAGGAATAAAAGTAGTATCACTCCAGCCGTTAGGCAGATTTACTGCCGACGTATCTGCCTTGTGCTCTGCCAATAATCCGGATTTTTTTGCTTCTGCCATCAGGTTGGTGTCCAGACCTAACACAATATCCGCTTTGCTTTTACTGCCTTCCAGACGAAGACGGTTAAGAATGGAAACACCATCGTCAAGGGCAACAAATTCCAGATCGCAGCCGCACTGAGCTTCAAAGGCTTTCTCTACCGCAGGACCCGGTCCCCAGTCAGAAGCAAATGAATCATAGGTGTAAACTGTCAGCTTATCCGATGCGAAGGATGAAAATGAAAGGGCTAATGTTAATGCAGAAATAGTGTATTTCACTGGACGCTCTCCTTGGTTTGAGCGGCACAGGTATGAGGAAGGATGATATATCCCAGCTCAATTCCTACGCCAGTATTATCTGGTTCAGGTGTACGGGTTCTAATTGCTTAATCTCAGCCGCAAAAATGCAGCACCCCGATGAGTCCGGATGATTGTAATCTGAATTAGTGGTTTCGGCTACGAAAAACAGCCAGAAATCCGTTAACGCTGATCATAGCCCCAGCGCGGAACCAGTCCCTGCTCAATACCAAGGTGGTCCAGTATTCTCGCTACCATAAAGTCGACCAAATCTTCTATGGACTCAGGTTGATGATAAAAACCGGGGGCTGCCGGCATAATGGTAGCGCCCAACTGAGACAGTTTATGCATATTCTCCAGGTGAAGAGTCGAGAATGGTGTTTCACGCACCACCATTAGCAGTTGTCCACGCTCCTTCAATACTACATCTGCGGCTCGTTCAATCAGGTTATCTGATATTCCGTGGGCAACAGAGGCAACACTGCCGGCAGAACAAGGGCAGATCACCATCTGCTTAGGTGCAGCACTGCCGGATGCCACCGGTGAAAACCAGTCTTCTTTGCCACAGACAATCAGGTTTTCTTCACAGCAGTTCAGTTTCTTAACCAGCACATCTCTGGCCGCTTCAGGGTTAGCAGGCAACTTTAACCCCTCTTCAGTAGCGAGGACAACCCGGGCAGCAGAAGAGATCAGAAGATAGACCCGGTAATCGGCTGCCAGCAGGCACTCTAACAGTCGCAAGCCGTATGGCGCTCCAGAAGCACCGGTAAATGCCAGAGTGATGGATTTTTTCTGCTCCATTAATTTACTACCTTCTGTTTCTGTTCCAGTGCCGCTATCAGCTTGCCATGAATACCTTCAAAGCCACCATTACTCATGACCAGAATCTGGTCGCCCGTTTTAGCTTCAGCAACAATAGCGGCAACCAGTTGTTCAATTTCATTATGAGTGTAAGCCGGCTGACGACAATGCTCCGTGACTTCACTTACTGACCATGAAATATTGTCTGGCTGATAAAGATAAACAGAGTCCGCCTGCTCAAGGGAAGCCACCAGAGTCTGCTTATGAACACCCATTTTCATTGTTGCAGACCTTGGCTCCAGTACTGCAATGATCTTATTCTCACCAACTTTGTTTCTTAACCCGCCTAAGGTCAGCTCTATAGCCGTCGGGTGGTGGGCAAAGTCATCGTAAACAGAGATATCTCCGACAATACCTTTTAGCTCAAGTCTGCGTTTGGTGTTAACAAACTTAGCCAACGACTGGCAGGCAAGCTCAGGTGTTACCCCTACGTGTCTGGCGGCAGCAATAGCCATCAGGGCATTATTAACATTGTGGTCGCCGATAATATCCCAGCGGACTTCACCCACTTTGCTTCCCTGAAACAGCACCGAAAAATGACTGCCATCTATTTTAAGCTTTTCTGTACACCAGTCGCCGCTGTTATTATCACTGTCGCCAATGAACTCCTGCTCACTCCAGCAACCTCTTTCAAGTACATCGGCTAAGGCTGGCTCTTTCAGTGGTGAAATAATTCTGCCTATTCCCGGCACGGTTCTTACAAGGTGATGGAACTGCTTCTTTATCGCTTCTAAATCGTCAAAAATATCCGCATGATCAAATTCCAGATTATTCAATATCAGTGTCTTAGGGTGGTAATGGACAAACTTAGATCGCTTGTCGAAAAAAGCACTGTCGTACTCATCGGCTTCTACCACAAAGAAGGGACTCTCGCCCAGACGGGCAGACTGACCAAAGTTACCCAGCACGCCTCCCACCAGAAAACCAGGCTGGTAACCACAATCTTCCAGTATCCATGCCAGCATACTGGATGTGGTTGTTTTTCCATGAGTTCCTGAAACCGCCAGCACCCATTTATCATGCAGCAAAAACTCCTGCAGCCACTGAGGCCCGGAGGTATACCTGAGGTTATGATTCAACACATACTCGACACAAGGGTTGCCGCGGCTCATTGCATTGCCTATCACCACAAGATCCGGCGCCGGATCCAGTTGCTGAGGATCAAATCCTTCAATAATCTCAATGCCTTCAGATTCAAGCAGAGTACTCATTGGCGGGTATACATTGGCATCACAGCCGGTAACCTTGTGTCCCAGTTGCCGTGCAAGTACTGCGGCTCCGCCCATAAAGGTTCCGCAAATACCCAAAATATGAATGTGCATCTATCTGTTCCTAACTGATTTTTGAAAAGTGTGATCTGCGCACTATCATTGCGCAACACACTAATCTCATTACAACCTAATTGTGATAAGCCATCAAAACAAATTGAATATCAGATATTTACTTTATTACTCGTAATAAGTTTCTTGGCATACAATTTGTGTAGTTACCTTGCAACCTGATAACAATTTTAAGCATTGTAACCAAATTCCCCCCAAATAATCAGCAACGTTAAGGATATAACATGTCTGAATTTCGCACTCTAGGCGAATATATTGTAGAGAAGCAACATGACTTTCCCCATGCCAGCGGTGAACTATCATCTCTGCTAGCATCGATCCGGTTAGCAGCCAAGATTGTTAACCGTGAAATCAACAAGGCAGGTCTTGTTGATATTACCGGTGCTGTAGGTGCTGAAAACATTCAAGGTGAAGAGCAACAGAAGCTTGATGTTTATGCCAATGATAAGTTTAAAGCGGCACTTGAAGCCCGGGATCAGGTTTGTGGTGTTGCCAGTGAAGAAGAAGATGAAGCTGTCGCCTTTAACAAGGAGCTAAATCAGAACGCTAAATACGTTGTACTAATGGACCCGTTGGACGGCTCATCAAACATTGATGTAAACGTCTCTGTAGGAACCATCTTTTCCATCTATCGCAGAGTATCGCCTGTCGGAACACCGGCTATTGAAGAAGATTTTCTTCAGCCGGGCGAAAAGCAGGTTGCCGCAGGTTATGTTATCTATGGTTCGTCTACCATGCTGGTCTACACAACCGGTAACGGCGTACATGGATTTACCTATGACCCGTCCATTGGCTCGTTCTGCCTCTCTCATGAAAATATGATGATTCCTGAGAAGGGTAAGATCTACTCCATCAACGAAGGAAACTATATCCGTTTCCCTATGGGCGTGAAAAAGTACATTAAGTACTGTCAGGAAAGTATGCCGGAAGATAACCGTCCGTATACTTCCCGCTATATCGGCTCACTGGTTGCAGATTTTCACCGTAACCTGCTGAAAGGTGGTATCTACCTTTACCCGAGCACTGAAAGCCACCCGAGAGGAAAGCTTCGCCTGTTGTATGAGTGCAACCCGATGGCCTTCCTTATCGAACAGGCCGGCGGCCTGGCTTCTGACGGTAAAAACAGAATTATGACTCTGAAACCGACTGAGCTACACGAACGTGTACCTTTCTTTGTCGGCTCAAAAGAGATGGTTCGTAAAGTTGAAGAGTTTCTGGCAGAGAATCCGGAATAACTCTTTTAGCGCCCCGGATTTCCCCTTTCCGGGGTGCTTTTCTTATCTTTTCAGACAAACAGACCAGATCAGGTCACATTAATCTTCATATAAACCCACGCATTGCCGTACGGCGTCTCAATCTGTTCCCGGTGAAAGTCGACAGACACATCTTCAAGGACATCCAGCTGAGAAAGCGTTTCGTCGTCAATACGGTAGATCTCTCCGTTAATGCTATTGCTACCATGGGCTAACCCCGGATAGTCATCATGATCATAGAGCTGATAATTGGGCTCTGTTTCAAACAGACCTAAACACTCACTCTGTTCCAGTACATGGTGATTGCATTCACCTTTTTTCAGGGTTCCGTAAACAAAAATTAGTTGTTGCATCCTAGCCTCTTTAATCAAACTCAAACTGGTATAGCAGATCAACGGCACTACTGACACCAGAAACCGCTTCCAGATAGAGATCCGTCATTAGCTGATAACGGACGGTAAACTCTCCAAGGGAGTTAAAGATACCTACCCCATACTTTACCTGCAGTTCAGGAGTAATATATCCACTTACAGTTACCTGAGAGGAATCACCAGAGCCTGCGGTATCCAGATGAAGGTCAGAAACGCCAAACGCTTCACCAATCTTACCGACTAATTTACCGCTCTTAGCCAGACTCAGGCCTATTAACGCTGTTGTCATGGCATTGCCGTCAGATTTTCCGTCAATATTCTGCCCTCTTAAAAGATAGGACAAAGCATTGGCCTGTGGCATAGCCGGCTGAGAAAAAATAGTGGTTACCGGCTCATTGGCCGGTCCGGAGACCTGAACACCGGCAACAACATTATCTTGTGTATTGGCCGGATTTCTTATCGCCTTGATGGCCAGGTAAGGGCGGTCAACCGGGCCATTCATCAGAATTTTCCCTTCACTGATAATCAAGTCCTGACCAAAGGAGCGGTACTGCCCCTGTTTAATCACTACCTCGCCTACCACATAAGGGCCTTTATCTTTCTGAGTGACATTTAACTGGCCGTTAAGCTTACCTGTCAGGCCAAAGGCAGATATCGCAAATTCATCACCAATATTAATAACGACATCGCTTTCAAATGCCATCGGCATTTTACGTCCCTTCTCTTCAGGCTTAAGGTTGTTATTAAGAATCACCTGATCCGATGATACCGTCACCGCACTGGCAGGCAACTCTTCCACCTCGACCTTTCCCCATGGCAGGTTAATCTTACCACTTACTTTTGCCAGTTGTGGCGTCACTGAGAGCTGCAGATCCGGTTCAACCCGCACCCTGACCATAGACGGCACCTTCACCTGAAGCTCGTCAGAATCGATATTCAGGTTAGTGTGCCAGTCAGACAGCTCTTCCCAGCCTGCATCACCGTCAACTTTCAGAATACCGTCACTGGTGTTGATATCCGCATCCAGAACAGCCTGATATCCTGAGAACTGGATATCTATCCGGCCTTTTTCTACATCAAGGGGAGAGATATCACCTAAAGCAATAATCTTATCAATCAGCAGATTACCCATAATTTTAGGGTGAACCACCGGGCCGGAAATGGTCAGGCTGGAGTCAATCAGAGCACCAATATCGCCATATTCTCCGGCGACTGGTTTCAACATATCCAGATGTATCTGTTTCAGTTGCAGCAAACCATCCAGAATCTGAGGCTCAGCCGTCACACTACCAATATCAAACCGGCCATTAACCTCTCCGTTATTGGTTAGATCGATTAACCAATCCGCCATCAGCCTGTTGTCTTTCAGTTTGGCGTTCAGACTGGTGCTATCCCAGCCGACAATAACCGGCTTACCCATAATCCGGCTCGCCTCCCCTTTCGGAAGCCTGAGTGAGATATCAGCCTGTGGCTTACTCTCTTCACTCCAGCGGGCAGCCGCATCGAGATTCATCTCTCCGGTTAGATCGGTATCCTCAGGTAAAAACATAGCAATCTGATTAAAGTTGAAATGCTTAACCGCGATATGCGCTTCGCCCGATTTACCGGCCAGTAGATCCTTTGTCAGACAGGCTTCAGAACTATCCTGAATCCAGCAGTGTGACTGAAGCTTAACTTGCTGCTGAGCAAAGTCATAAGCCACTGAAGCGGGTTTATCCAGCTTCCATAGCCCCTGCTTAGTGGAAAACTGCGCTTTAGTTAACTCTCCGTTCCAGAGAAGATCCGGCTGTTGCGGTAAGCCGCCCTTTATATCTAATGCAGCGTTAATCAGTTCAGATACGGCGGCAAAGCTAAGCTGATGCTGCTGTTGCGTACCAGAAAAGTTTAAGCTTACCGAATCAAATGTGTTGTCCTGATAACGGATATCACTGGCACTCAGCTCAACAGAGCCATTGATATCGGGCAGAGGGTTAACATTGGCAATTAAGCCAACGGATTCAATTTTCAGCAGATTGCTATAGGCCAGTTTGCTTGCTGTCAGTTTGCTCTCCAGTTGAGGCTCAGCAAGCAGCCCGGTGACTTTCAGCTTACCCTGAATATTTCCCTGCGCGTCCGGTACGGTTTTGCCCAGTTGCGGAAAGTCGATCTCCGTATCTAAACGCCACTCTTTATCAAGGCTACCTGATAGGCGCACTTCATTCGGTCCATGTTTTAACGATACTCCCTGTGTAACAACAGACAGCTCACCTTTGCCCGACTTATCTTCTGCCTGCAAAGCTCCCTGTAGCTGAAGCGGATAGCCGCGGATCAAACCGTTAATATCCAGAGCCGGAACAGACACTTTCCATCCGCCGGAAGCCAGCAGCTCACCAGAGTTTTCAAATACGCCTGAGACGCTGCCTTCCGCTTCAGGCCATTGTAAACCGGGCTGAATATTGTCCAGTTCAAGCCGGCTCTGCCAGTTGAGCGGTGGCTGCCAGTTAGCCATCACTTCACCGGAAATCGTGCCGCCAAGGGTAGCAAGGTCAATCCGCGACAGTTCAATCTGTTTTAAATCACCTTTACCTGCCAAAGTAAACTCAGTTGCCGGTATCGCTTTACCACTGACAGCAGCGGCAGCACTCAGGTTATAGCCGTTAAGCTGACCGTCCGTTTTGAACTCTGAAATATCTACATGGTAGTCAGCATCGCCTTTTAACGGCCACTGTAACTTGCCTTTGCTTATGGTGATATCAAAAGGAAAATTCGCTTTAACGGGTTTTATTTTACTCTCAATCTCTGCCTCAATAAGGCCGGATAAAACTGAACTTAACTGCAGATCAGCAAGATCGCCCGATGCTGACAGCAGAACACGCTGACCATCTACAGGCTGTAGTTTCAGGTTGGCTTCAACTTCCAGATTCAGCGGATAAGAATCTTTAAGTGTCGCCTGCCCCTTAAGGGCAATATCTCCCTGAGGGGCCTTAACATTCAGCTTTCTTACCTCAGCCAGATACTCATTTAGCAGCACTGATAGCTGCAACTGCTCCACGTTAATGGGATTAGTACCTTGCAGCATAAAATGGTTTAGCTCAAACGCTTCAACATCAACTGCCAGCGGAATATATACCTTTGGTAAAGCGATATCTGACGCAGGCGTTTCTGCTGAAGCAGCAGCTTCGTCACTGCTGTTTTTTGTCTCCGCCAGTTGCAGATTTAACTTATTCAGAAAGGTGGGTTTAATAGCCAGTTCAGAACCACTAAAGCGAATGGCAGAAGAGAAACTTTGCCAGCTAACTTTATGCCCAAGCAGATTAAGCTGAATATCATTCAGGGCAAGTTGCTGCACCGTGACCGGTAGCGGAGAAGAGATGGTATTTTGACCGGAGGTAGCGGGCTCCTGCTCTGTTGTCTCTGGCTTGCTCCCCGGAGCCACATCAAGAACGACACCACTCACCTCCAGCTTGTCTACACAGACTGAAGGGGCAAATAAACACTCAAAGTTAACCGCCAGTGTCAGTTGCTTTACTTTAGTATCAATACCAAGAGTGTCATCTGAAAATAAGCTGTTTTTCAGGGTAAATTCCGGAAAGAGCGCACCTTCAGCGTCAGCAATCTGCAGCTGTGGTATGGCTTTTTCTGCAGCCCAAATCAGCGTTTTAAGCCCGCTGTTAGTAAACAGGGCAAAGGAGATAAGTAACACTATGGTCAGAACTAAACTGACGAGTGTCAGTGCAGCGCGCTTACTCCACTTTAATAACCGCTTTTTCATAGTTCCGGCCCCAGCGTAAAGTGTAACTTAAACTCTTCACCCGGCTTCTCATCAAGCCCCCATGCAAAATCAATGCGAACCGGACCAACGGGCGATGCCCAGCGGACACCAAATCCTGTACCGGTTTTAAACTTAATGGTGTTGTTCCATGCGTCACCATAATCAACAAATCCGGCCAGCCACCAGTTACCCGTCAGGCGATACTGGTATTCAAGGCTACTGGTCGCCAGATACTTCGCACCTGTTAACGCACCTTTACTGTCTCTCGGTGAAATAGATTCATAGTCGTAACCACGCAGACTATTATCACCGCCAGCAAAGAAGCGGATAGAAGGCGGAATATTACTTATCTCATCAACAAAGTTAGCCGAGGCATCCAGACGGGCAATTCCTCTGTGGTTCTGCCCTATACTGCGAATCCAGGCTGTCTTAGCCAGAACGCGGTAAACTCTCGCTTTTGCTGTCAGGCTCTTATCAGAATATTCAAAAGCGATGGACTGTTTATCACCACTAAGGGGCATCGCTCCCCCGGAGGTCTGAACCTTTGAAAAAGAGATACCCGGCAGTATCATGGTAAACTCATCATCCTGAGTACCTTGCTTAAAGTCTTCATGCAGATAGCGGCCATAAAGGACTCTGTGCCAGCCACTATCAAGCTGCCAGTGCCGTTCAACCAGAGCAGAGGCTTCAAAACTTTCTGTATCATTCTTATCTTCGTACTTCATCCCGTACTGCAGGCGATAGTATTCATTCTGCACATCTTCCAGCGGAATATTGTAACCAAGTGTCACAGCCTGTTCCGGTGCAGACAGAGACAGGGCAGAATCAAAACTGTGCCCTAAGCTGTTTACCCACGGTTTCTTCCATTTAAGCGTACCTTTCACACCTAAGTCCGTGGAATAACCAATACCGGTCTCCAACTGGTTTTTTGTCTGCGGGGAAAGCGTCACCAGCATGGGTAGTTGTTCCTGCTTACCGGTAACACTTATATCCGGCTGAACCAGTACCGAAGAAAACCACTCGGTATTGGACAAGTTCTGGTTAAACACACCGATTTTTGAAGAAAGATAGGGGTCACCCTTTTGGTATGGGATCAGAGAGCGGAGCTTGCTCTGCTGAATTTGATTGCCGCTAAACTTAGTCTCACCAAACTGGTAGCGGATACCGCTCTGATAATAAAGATAGATAAAAGCCTGATTTCGTTCCGGTGCAACTTCCAATACTGTTTTGGTAAAAGTACCGTCAAAATATCCCTTGGATAAAGCGAGATTCCTGATGGCCGATTTAAGCGCATCGTATTTTGCATGATTGAGGATCTCCCCTTTTTCCAGCCCGGATTTTTCAACCAGAGTGAGAAAATCCTTATCGCTGCCTGCAGCACCATCAATGCGGATATCTGAAATGCTTATCCGTACAGGTTCCCCCGCGGCTATGTTAACCGTAAGTGTTTTATCATCTTCTGAAGTAACAAATACGAATTCCGGCTGGTAATGCCCCAGAGCCTGCAGAGCCTTAGTAAAGCTCTTTCTCAGCTGAGACTGAAAACGTAATGAAACCGAGTAATCTTCCTTGGGAATAGCCGTCAGATAGGCTTCAACATTCTCTTCAAGTGCGCCGTCCAGACCTTTAATTTCAACAGAAACATCCGCCCACAGCTTAGAAGAGAAAAGTAAAGTGACAAAGATAAGTGCGCATTTTTTCACCATAAGGGTAAACTGGTTTCCTTTAAAATGATGGCTACTGAGCAGGAACAAACGATGTACAGTAGTTTAATAGTGGTTAAGTTTCAGCCTATATACGAAAAGTATCATAGTTAGTGCAATTTAGTATTACGAAATTCGGCAGGTCAATTTTATAATGACTCCCAAAAAAGGAAACATCTATGCTCAACAAACAAGTTATGGTTACCAGGGAAACCGCCATTAAAGGCCGGGAACAAGCAATCCCTGTCACTCAACCACATTTTGTAAACAATACTGACTTAACCCTTGAACCTGCCGAAGGACAACAACAAATCCTGTTTGGAATGGGCTGTTTCTGGGGCGCTGAACGCCTGTTCTGGAACCTGAAAGGGGTTGTCTCCACTTCCGTTGGTTATAGTGGCGGCTTCACCGAAAACCCGACTTATCAGGACGTGTGCACAGGAGAAACCGGACATACTGAGGTTGTCAGGGTTATTTTTGATCCGTCTGTTATCTCCCTTTCAGAACTGTTAAACCAGTTCTGGGAGCGTCATGACCCGACTCAGGGAATGCGTCAGGGCAACGATTTAGGCACGCAGTACCGTTCAGCTATCTATGTCTATTCTGAGCAGCAGAAGCAAACGGTATTAGAAAGTAAGCAGAGCTATCAGTCTGCCCTTAGTGACAATCAACGCACTGAAATCACCACTGAAGTTGAGTTTGCGGGTCCTTACTACTTCGCTGAAGAGTACCACCAGCAATATCTGGCTAAGAATCCTGAAGGTTATTGCGGCCTCGGCGGTACAGGGGTCTGCTTCCCTTCCTGATTGAAACTTACTTTAAGGGCTCTGCCACCATGGCAGGGCTCTTTCCTTGCACCTTCAGTTAAGTTGAAGCTGCTTACAGATAATATTGTTAATCTCTTTCATCACTGCCAGCATCTTTTTATTACTCAAATCCGGCAGCAGAACCCTTCCTTGATCAAAATAGAACTTTCCGATACCTGCAATGGAAAACTCTCCTTTAAACAGCGCTTTTACGAAACGGGCGATTTGTAGCGGGCGATAAGATTTAAACTCTCTAAGCATAATAATCCCAATCTCTGATTGTAAAATCCGTGTGAACAAGAATGCAAAATCAGCGCCAGAAAACTCAAATTCTTACTATTTTGTTGGAATTTCGTCTAGTCTTGTTTCTGCTCTACAACAAGACCATCAAAAGGAATAAAAACAATGAACATAAAGTCTCTCACTCTCTCCCTGTTATTGGGCACTCTCCCTGTTATCGGGCAGGCTCACAACCTGAATACCGGAGAATCTTTACCGGCTGTTACCGTATCCAGCTACGGTGAACTGCATCTGGAAAATGACGAAGTTGTTTATAAAGCATGGGATGAGAGTCAATTAATTGGCAAAGTCAGGGTTATTCAGGCCATAGCCGGACGCAGCAGCGCCAAAGAGATGAATGCCGAACTGATGAAGTCCATTACCGCCTCTCAATTTTCTCAGGACAGCTATCAGACAACCTCAATAATTAATCAGGATGACGCCATCTGGGGTACCGGCTCATTTGTGAAATCTTCAGCTCAGGACAGTAAAAAAGAGTTTCCATGGTCTTCAATGGTTCTTGATGAAGACGGCGTAGTGGCCAAAAGCTGGCAACTGGCAGAAGAGAGTTCAGCCATTATTGTGCTGAATAAAGAAGGAAAAATCCTGTTTGTAAAAGAAGGAGCCCTTAGCGGCGACGAAATCAATCAGGTACTGGCGCTAATAAAGAGCAATATCTAATAGTTCCTCCTCTCATCAAAATGGTGCCGGCTCCGGCACCATTTCTTAAATGTAAATTTTATGTACGAAACCGTTTGGTTCAATAAATAAAGCTTGCAGGGTAAATGTTATATTATTACATTGTCTCAAACCTGACTGCATTAGCAGCAGAACCGTGTGTCACTGCGAGCTCTATAAACTGATGAGAACCGAACACTACTTCTCCCGTTCACGGGTAACGGCAGCAACAATACTGGCTATAGTTAGCATACTATGGGCCACTTTTGCTTATGCCGAACATCAGGTAGATTTTGACCACTCCCATCACCAGCAGCACCAATGTGAACTTTATGCCGCTGCCGGAAACGGCCTTAGCCCTGCTGTTATCGTGCTTCCGGAAGTGCCGCAACAGGCTGTCCGTTATCAGCCTTTTAATAGCCGGCTGCTGGTGTTTATTGCGCCTAAGCAGAAAGCCCGCTCACCTCCTGAACTGGTTGTCTCTTAAAAAATCTTTATCAACGACAACTTAATTTTTGAGGTTACTATGCAACACACTTTTAAACTCTCTTTAATCGCGGGACTTATCCTTTCTACATCAGCTATGGCCGAAGAAGGGTTTCGCCAGCACGATGCCCATGTGCACGGACACGTAGAGTTCAATATCGCTCAGGATGGCAATGAGCTACTGGTTGAGATTGCTGCTCCGGGAGCTGATATTGTCGGCTTTGAACACGCTCCGGAAAACGAAGCTCAACACGAACTCATCGAGAAAGCCGAAAAAAGCTTAATGCAAGCAGACAAAGTACTGCTTCTCTCCTCTGCGGCTGGCTGCTCTACTGAACATGTTTCTGTTAAGAATACGCTGGAAGAAGATGAGCATCACGATGAACACGATCATGAAAAACACGATGATCATGACAAACATGACGAGCACAATCATGATAAACACGATGATCATAAAGACCACGATCACGAGAGTCATGAGCACGAAGGTGAGGGAGAAGGACATGGTGAATTTACTATCGAATATCACTTTGAGTGTAGCGATATTGCAAAGCTGAACCGTATCAAAACCAATTGGTTTAAGCTATTCCCGAACTCAGAAGAAGTGGAAGTGAATCTATTAACCGATACTGCTCAAAATGCCTTTGAACTAAACAAAAATAAAACGGTTATTAAGTTTTAATCTTATTAGGCTGATGGCGGATAATCACCGCTATCAGCCTATACGTTTTGCTGAGTGTTATATACTATCTGGCTGACACTCAGATTTGTGGCTTAATTTGGTTAATAAGGTAGCTATGAAGGATTTAGATCGCGTTGTTTCACTCTCTCAGATCCGCTTCTGCTGGAATGAAAAACAGCCTGCTACATTAGAGTTCGATTCTCTGGATATCCGCAAGGGTGAGCATATCTTTATAAAGGGTCCAAGCGGCAGCGGAAAATCCACTCTGCTCGGGCTGCTGACGGGTATTATTTCTCCCCAGTCAGGAAGTGTACAAATTCTGGATCAACAGCTCAACGATCTCAGCCAGAGCGGGCGGGATCGGTTCAGGGCAGATCATATCGGTTATATCTTTCAGCAATTTAACCTTCTCCCTTACCTGTCTGTCATCGAAAATGTCACCCTGCCATGTAATTTTTCTAAACGGCGCCGGGACAAAGTAACAGGCGATCTCACTGAAAATGCAATTCATCTGCTGCAAAGGCTTCGTCTTGATCAATCTCTGCTCAACAAACCCGTTATTGAGCTAAGTATTGGTCAGCAGCAGCGGGTTGCTGCTGCCAGAGCATTAATCGGCCAGCCAGAGCTGATTATCGCGGATGAACCGACCTCAGCTTTAGACTTTGAAAACCGCACAGCATTTATAGAACTGCTAATGGAAGAGGCGGAAAAAGCAGGCTCAACCCTTATTTTTGTCAGCCATGATCCAACGCTGGAAGCCATGTTTGACCGGAATATTCAGTTGCAAGAGTTAAACCAACGCGCTACCCAACATAGTACGGAGGCCACACAATGCCAGCAATAACCCTTCTGGCCCGCAAAAGCCTTCTCAACCGTAAAGCAACTGCGATTCTTACCATTCTTACTGTGGCGATTTCAGTCATTCTGTTACTTGGTGTTGAGAGAATCCGTACTCAGGCGAAAACCAGCTTTGCCAATACCATATCCGGTACTGATCTTATCGTCGGGGCCCGATCAGGCTCAGTAAACCTGCTGCTTTACTCTGTTTTCAGAATCGGCAATGCTACGGCAAATATCGACTGGAAAAGCTATGAGGAGTTTAGCCAGAACCCGTCCGTTAAATGGGCGATTCCTATCTCCCTTGGCGACTCCCATCAGGGTTTCCGGGTAATGGGAACCAATCAAAGCTACTTTGAGCACTTCAAGTATGGCAAAAAACAACCCCTTGAACTTCAGCAGGGACGGCCTTTTAATACCCTATTTGAAACAGCAATCGGCGCCGACGTCGCTAAAGAGCTCAACTATAAAGTAGGCAGCGAAATCATAATTGCCCACGGCATCAGTGATGTCGGCTTTAGCCGCCACGATAACCTCCCATTTAAAGTGGTCGGTATTTTTAAGCCCACAGGTACTCCGGTAGATAAAACCGTCCATGTTTCCCTTCAGGCGATTGAAGCCATCCATGTAGGCTGGGAATCAGGCGCTAATCTGGGTTCGAAGCAAGACAAAGCAGCACTGGAGCAACAAGAGTTTCATCCTCAGCAGATCACTGCATTTATGCTGGGACTGAAATCTAAGATCCGCACCTTTGCCCTACAAAGGCAGATCAATACCTATAAGCAAGAGCCTCTTAGTGCCATTCTGCCGGGTATCGCGCTACATGAATTGTGGGGCATGATGTCTGTTGCTGAACAGGCACTCATGGCAGTATCAGTTTTTGTCGTTATTGCAGGATTACTCGGTATGCTTAGCAGTCTGTTGACCAGCTTGCAGGAGCGGCGGAGGGAAATGGCCATATTGAGAGCAATGGGGGCAAGGCCAAGACATATTTTTGTTCTTCTGGTCAGTGAAGCAGGCTGCCTGACATTTGCCGGAATTTTGCTCGGGGTAGCAGGGCTCTACTCACTATTAGCGATCGCGCAACCTCTGATACAGCAGTGGTACGGGATCAGTATACAACTTTCAATGATTAGCCCTTATGAATGGGCTCTACTCGGTCTGATACAACTGGCCGGAATTATTATCGGTGTTATTCCAGCAGTAAGCGCCTACCGGCAATCACTGGCTGACGGAATGACGATTCGAATCTAACAAACGGATAAGCAATGAAAAAACTATCACTTATACTATTTAGTTGTCTTGCCATTATGACCTCCTTTACCGGAGCTGCAGCAGACGAACAGACACAGGATCAGGATATTCTTCAACTGGAATGGCTGGATCTGATCCCGAAAAATGAAAGAAATCTGGTTGATAGTGTAGGCATGCCACTCAGCCATGATCAAGCCGCCGCTCCGCAATCAAAACTTGGCGGGGTAAGACAAGAACTAAACGGCAGTACGGTTAAAATTCCGGGCTTCGTTATTCCGCTGGAAGGAGATGAAAATATGGTTACTGAGTTTCTGTTAGTACCATATATGGGAGCATGTATTCATGTTCCGCCACCGCCACCAAATCAAATTGTCTATGTACGTTTTAAAGATGGCGCTCCGATTCAGGAACTATGGGATGTGGTCAATATCATTGGTACACTGAAAACTGAAACTGTCAGCCACGAACTGGCTGAAGTGGGTTATGTGATTGAAGGAACGGCTCTGGCTCCTTACGAAGAGTAAATCGACTCAGGCTTATCTGTTAAACCAGAAAGTTTGACAGGTAAGCCAGCACTCCAATATAGACAACTAATAATAGAGTTATCGACAGCTGCTTTTTCAATCTGTTTTCTTCCGGCTGCGCCATGACGCCCCTCAAATCCCTTAACATTTTTAACATTTCCTTATCAACTATATCAGATTTTCGCAGCAAGACGAATATGAAGCGCAGATTTTAACCGTTTTATTTGTAGAGTAATTGATTAATAACAAGTTTACCTTTATTAACATTCAGAATCATTCTTTTAACCTTTTTATACATAATACTCATAGAAACAATCGCAAGATTGAACTCAAAATCAGTTGGATCTATTCTAGTCATTCACACCTTTCCCATTGAAGCAGGGCGACTAAATGGCAGGAAACAGAGCACCGGTAACGATTGAGCAAGGCGCATCCGGCAACCACTCAAGCTATAAAAGTAATAAATCCCATTACATTAAAGACAGTGGCAGCAGAGTAAAAAGTATTGCTCAAACCTATGGCATCGACGCCAAGCTTCAGTCGGAAAAGCCGAAAAAAAGCGTTCTGGAAAGAGCCTTAAGCAGAGATAAACAGCGACGGGAGCAGCGCCAGCGAAACCTTGAGCAGGTGATGAAGTACGCTTTTGGCTTCTGCAAAGATGAAACGGCCGGAGATCCTGACCAAGACTGGCTCTACCGCTTCTTTGATATGGCACAGGACATTAATAACAGCTCCATGCAGCGGTTGTGGGCACAAGTGCTGAAACTGGAAGTGACTAACCCAGGCTCGACTTCGATGAAGGCACTTCAGGTACTTAAAGATATGACGCCGAAAGAGGCGCAGTACTTGCAAAAAGCCGCTTCGCTGGCCTGTAGTTTCGGTAGTGACAATAGCAAAAAGCTCTTGATTGGCTTCAGAACGCCAGCCGGCATTTTCAGCCTCAACAGACGAGATAACGAAAGTACCGTCAACCTCGGCAACCACCAGCTTCCTTTCTCCAGCTTACTGGTTCTGTTTGAGCTGGGGCTGGTACTCAGCACCGAGCTGGAATCCGGTGAAATAGAGTTTGATCCTGCACTGGTGGTCGACTATCAGGGAGAACCCTTCTCACTAAAACCTATGAGTAAAGGTTCCCGCCTGCTCTATTATCGTTTTAGCCCGGTAGGTAACGAGCTGTGTAAACTGCTGGGTAATAAACCGAATACAAAATATATGGACCAGTTGGTGGATCTATTAAGCCAGAAGTTTACCGTTCAGTCAGACGTTAAGGGCTCCGTGGATCAAATGGTCTGATTTAGCCTGTCACTATAGCTACGCCTGAATGATTCCGTTTTGTCGTAGCTTATCCAGACATTGATCTACCAGCGTGGCAACTTCCACATCACGGTTTATCAGTTCTATCTCAGGGCTTTCCGGTGCCTGATAGTCAGAATCAATACCGGTAAAGTTCTTTATCTCTCCGGCTCTGGCTTTTTTATACAAGCCCTTAGGGTCTCTCTGCTCACAAACTTCCAGCGGAGAATTTACGTACACTTCCATAAACTCTCCCTCTGGCAGTAACCGACGGACAAATTGTCGCTCCTCTTTGTGGGGAGAGATAAACGCCGACAACACTATCAGGCCGGCATCCGCCATCAGATTACATAGCTCACCGACACGACGGATATTCTCTTTTCTGTCCTGCTCACTAAAACCAAGATCGCTACATAGCCCGTAACGCACATTGTCGCCATCCAGCAGATAAGTGTGATAACCCAGCTCCGCTAATGCCTGCTCAAGGGCTCCGGCTATGGTCGATTTTCCTGAACCGGACAGACCGGTAAACCAGAGCACCACGGGTTTCTGCTGTTTCTGTTTCGCTCTGCTGTATCTGTCTACGACATGCTGATGCCAGACAATATTATTTTCAGCCTTATGGCCTGGTTGAGACATGATAAATCGGCTCCTGCACTAAAATGGGAAAAAATAGGGAATTAAAGTTAAAACCAGTACGGAATAGATCAAAGAAAGTGGAATACCTATTCTCAGATAGTCAAACAGGCGGTAATTACCAACACTGTAGACCAGCAGATTGGTCTGATAACCGTACGGGGAAATAAAACTGGCGCTGGCCCCGAACAAAACCGCCATTATAAACGGCATAGGATCGACACCATAACCAACCGCCATACTGTATCCGAGAGGGAATGCCAGTGCTGCCGCAGCGTTATTGGTAATCAACTCCGTCAGCACAAGGGTCAGAACATAAGTTGCCACCAAGGCCCCGAAGACGCCCCAACCGTTAAGGGTATGAATAAAGAATTCACCAATGCGTACAGACAGCCCCGAAGAGAGCATTAGCTGGGCGACGGTCAGTGCTGAACCGACAATAATCACAATATCTATCGGAAAGCGCCTTCTCAGCTCAGTAATATTGACGATTCCGCACAGCAACATAATAAGCAGATAGCCTGCCAGCCCCTTAATCACCGGCAAAATCTCCAACAACGACAAAGCAATGGCAGAGACAAAGCCGAACAACACTAGATTAGAACGTGAACTGTCCAGCTTGGCACTAGAGTCGAGATCATTCATCAGCAAAAACTCGCGATTATGACGGTTCAGTTCAGCTTCAAAGCGCTTTCCGGGCGCAAGAACTAAGGTGTCTCCTGCTACCAGAGTAATATCGCCAAGCCCGCCTTCAAGACGCTCATGCCCCCTGCGAATGGCAACCACCACCGCATCAAACTTATCCCGGAAGCGGCTGGAAATAAGGGTTTTATTACATAAAGAGGCTGACGAGCTGATAATCACTTCCCTGAAGTTCTGACCATTCAGGTGATGCTGTCCAAACAGTGTCAGCCCTTTGATCTCCTGTAGTGTGGCAACACTTTCAATATCGCCACAAAACAGCAGCCGATCTCTGGCCTGTAATACAAAATCCGGTGTTACCGAAGCAATACGCTCGCCGTCTCTGACGACTTCAGCCAGAAACAACTTTCTCAGTGATCTTAGCCCGTTTTCACTGATGCTATAGCCGACCAGAGGAGAACCGGGCTCAACCTTAGCTTCCAGAAAGTAGGAGAGTTCTTCGTCTGCTATCTCATCATTTTTCGGCAGTAAATAACTTAAGGGAATAAGAACAATCAAGCCTCCGGCCAGTACCGCAAGACCAATAGAGGTCGGGGCGAAAAAGCTCAGTCCCGGCAGGCCGACATCTTCAACAAAGCTATTAATGATCAAGTTGGTTGAGGTACCAATCAGGGTTAAGGTACCCCCCAATATGGCGGCATAAGAGAGAGGCAGCAGCAAACGGGAAGGCGAATGCTGCTGATTTCTCTTAATGGCGCCAATCAGGGAGACCACTACGGCAGTATTATTAGTAAAAGAAGAAAGTACCGCTGTAGACAACCCCAGCTTGGCAACCACAGTGGCCAGCTTTCCTTCTGATATATAATGACTAACCCAACTAACAAGACGGGTCTTCTCAAGCGCCGCTGAACTAAGGATCAACAGCACCAGAGTTAACAATGAAGAGTTGGTAAAGTTTTTCGCTACGCTTTGCAACTCAATAGCGCCACTCATAAAAGCGATAAAAGCAGCGCCGGCAAAGATAAAGCTAGGCTTGATTTTCGTTAAAAGCAGGCATGCAATAACACTAATCAGTAGTGCTAAAACTAATCCTTGTTCCCACATATCCTGCCCTCAATGGCTATTTCGCCTAATTAAATCTTTGCATCCCATGATGGGAAGTATTTATGTATCAAGGCTTTCAGCTCTTGCTCAAAAGCAGTGATATCACCGAGATGGGAGTCGTTCTGCTTATGATCCAGACGCTCTCTCACCAAACCTGCACCAACGGTTACATTGGTTAACCTGTCAATGATGATAAAGCCGCCGGTATCAACTGAATCGCTGTATTTATCTATGGCAATAGATTCAGTAAGTGACCACTCACACTGGCCAATACCATTCAATGGCAGGCTATCGGTATCAAATCTGGAGAGATTATTGATATCATACTGGTGACGGATAACATCCACCTGACCAAGGGTTTTCTTTCCGGCAATTTTGATATCGTATTGACGATTCAACTGTAACGGCTCTTCCGTCATCCAGACCACATCCGCCAGAACATGATTACTTGCCTCAATGGCCGCACCTTCTGACACCAGCAGATCACCACGGCTGATATCAATTTCATCTTCCAGTGTCAGTGTTACCGCCTGCCCCGCATACGCGGTATCCAGATCGCCATCAAAGGTAACAATACGGGAAACCTTAGATGTCTTACCGGAAGGCAACGCTTTAATCTCATCACCGACAGAAACAGAACCTGATGCCAGTGTTCCGGCAAAGCCCCTGAAATCAAGATTTGGCCGGTTTACATACTGAACAGGGAAGCGGAAATCATTGCCTTGTGCCCCACTCTGTACATCAACATTTTCCAGCAAGGACAACATTGGCTCTCCCTGATACCAGTCCATTGCTTTGCTGCTATCAACTACGTTATCGCCTTCAAGGGCAGAAATCGGGATCAACTGAATATCGATTTCGCCTTTCAGCTTCTCAGAGAAGGCCAGATACTCCTGCTTAATCTCTTCATATCTCTGCTGGGAGTACTCAACCAGATCCATTTTATTTACCGCCACAATAAAGTGACGAATACCCAACAGGCTGGCAATAAAGGAGTGACGTCTGGTTTGATCCAGAACTCCCTTACGGGCATCAATCAGGATAACGGCTACATCACAGGTTGATGCGCCCGTCGCCATATTGCGGGTGTACTGCTCATGTCCCGGTGTATCGGCAATAATAAACTTGCGCTTTTGCGTCGAGAAATAACGGTATGCCACATCAATGGTGATCCCCTGCTCCCTCTCTGCCTGAAGCCCGTCCACCAGCAAAGCCAAATCCGGCTTTTCACCAGTGGTTCCGACACGTTGACTGTCGGAATGAACGGCGGCAAGTTGATCTTCATAAATCTGCTTAGAGTCATGTAACAGACGACCAATCAGGGTACTTTTTCCGTCATCCACAGAACCGCAGGTTAAAAAACGTAGCAGCGATTTGTGCTGATGCTGATTGAGGTAGCCCTCTATTCCCAATTCCTGTAGCTGGGCTTCTACTGCACTATTCATAATCTTTCCTTAACCTTCCTTGAACTAAAAGTATCCCTGGCGTTTCTTAAGTTCCATAGAACCTGACTGGTCATGGTCAATAGCCCGCCCCTGACGCTCACTGGATGTTGCCACCAGCATCTCTTCAATAATCTCAGGCAGAGTATTTGCCTCTGATTCAATGGCACCGGTAAGGGGATAACAACCCAATGTTCTGAAGCGGACATGTTTATATTCAACGGTTTCGTCGTCAGCGATAGGCATACGATCATCGTCTACCATAATCAGCATTCCGTCCCGCTCTACAACAGGGCGTTTTTCTGCCAGATAAAGAGGTACAATCTCGATGTTCTCCAGATAGATGTATTGCCAGATATCTAGCTCAGTCCAGTTTGATAAAGGGAATACACGAATGCTTTCCCCTTTATTTACCTGACCGTTATAGGTGCGCCACAACTCAGGGCGCTGATTTTTCGGATCCCATGTATGGTTTTTGTCGCGGAACGAGTAAACCCGCTCTTTGGCACGGGACTTCTCTTCATCCCGGCGGGCACCACCAAACGCAGCATCAAAGCCATACTTATCCAGAGCCTGCTTAAGGGCCTGAGTTTTCATAATATCCGTATGCTTTGAGGAACCATGAACAAATGGGTTGATTCCCATATCTAGCCCTTGCTGATTCTTATGCACCAGAAGATCAAAACCATACTTCTCCGCGGTTCTGTCACGGAACTCGATCATCTCCTTAAACTTCCAGTCGGTATCGACATGAAGTAACGGGAAAGGGATCTTGCCCGGATAGAAGGCTTTTCTGGCCAGATGAAGCATCACTGCTGAGTCTTTACCGATGGAGTACATCATTACCGGGTTATCAAACTCTGCCGCTACTTCACGAATGATATGAATACTCTCAGCTTCCAGCTGTTTCAGGTGAGTAAATCTTTCTTTATCCATGGGTAAACTTCCTTTTGGCTCATCTGAGCCTGACTTTTACTTAAACTTTATGCTCTCAGGCATTCTTTAATTCACTCAGGCGTTACTGACAAAACGCTCTGGTTGCTCAACTTTCTGAAACCAGTTCAATTTTTCTGACAGCCGTACTACTTCACCAATCACGATCAGAGCCGGAGACTCTGCCTGCGCAGCCAGTTGAGAAAGCTGAGACAACTTTCCATGCAGCACCTTTTGAGTAGCCTGTGTACCACGCTCAATAATGGCTATAGGTGTTTCAGTGCTGCGGCCATGATAGATAAGCTGCTCCTGAATATACTGAGACTTCATCAGCCCCATATAGATCACCAGAGTCTGGCTTCCCTTAGCCAGAGTCGACCAGTCCTGTTGATCACTTTCCGCTTTCAGGTGTCCGGTAATAAACAGCGCCGACTGGGCATAATCCCGGTGAGTCAGCGGAATACCGGCATAAGCTGTTGCGCCTGCTGCCGCGGTAATACCGGGGACAACCTGAAAAGAGATACCGGCATCAGCCAGCACTTCCAGCTCTTCACCACCTCTGCCGAACACAAAGGGATCGCCGCCTTTAATTCTGACTACCCGCTTACCCTGCAGAGCAAATTCAACCAATAGCTGATTAGTTTCGCCCTGAGGGACTGAGTGGTGCCCTGCTCTTTTACCGACACAGACTCTCTCTGTTTTTTCCGGAACCAGCGCCATAATTTCCTCTGACACCAGATAGTCGTACAGCACAACATTAGACTGCTGCAATAAGTTCAGAGCTTTAATTGTCAGCAACTCAGGGTCACCGGGGCCAGCGCCAACCAGCGCCACTTCACCACTCTTCAGTGAGCTTCGATTAAGCAGAGGCGTCGTATTGATATTGGCCAGTCTCGGCTTATCTGTCGGATATGTGGCTAGTCTGTCCATGTCTGAATTGCTTCCGTTGTTATTACTCAGGTCTGAATGCATTATGTACAGCACTTTTTATTACTGGAAATTCTAAAATTTCATTTTTTATTCTAAAAGCTGATAAGCGAGTAATGACGGGTTGATTTGTATGCAGTTGCCGGATGGAAAAGTTTAGACACAGGTAGAAAAAATCGAAATTAACCTTACAAATGTCTCATTTTTTCTAGCGGGTAAACATTTTTTTCATTGTAAGTTGCTACATTAGACGTCGCGTAATTTCCCCCCTCAAAAAATAATGGACTCGGAGAAAACAGATGACCATTAAGCCACTTTCTATCGCAGTGCTATCAGGCATGTTAGCTATGTCTGGTTCAGCTATGGCAGAGACCATAAAGCTGAGAATCATCGAAACAACTGACCTTCACGCTAACGTTATGTCTTACGACTACTACAAAGATAAGCCTTCTAAGAAGATTGGTTTGTCCCGTGCGGCATCACTGGTTAAAGCAGCGGAAGCAGAAGTTACCAACTCCGTTCTGGTAGACAATGGTGACCTTATCCAGGGTAGTCCAATGGGCGACTATATGGCTTCAAAAGGCATTAAGTCTGGTGAAGTTCACCCTATTTTCAAAGCAATGAACACGTTGAACTATGAAGTGGGTAACCTGGGTAACCACGAATTTAACTACGGCATTGAGTTCCTGCGCGAATCTATCAATGACGCAGAGTTCCCTTATATCAACGCTAACGTTTATGACCAGAAGACCGGTGAAAACTACTTCACTCCTTATGTGATCAAGCAACATGTATTTAAAGATACTGAAGGCTTCCCTCACACAGTACGTGTAGGGTATATCGGCTTCACTCCGCCGCAAATCATGGTTTGGGATAAGAAAAACCTTGAAGGCAAAGTGTATGCGGAAGATATCAAAGCGACCGCTGAAAAGTTTGTTCCTCAGATGAAAGCTGAAGGTGCTGACGTTATTGTTGCCATCCCTCACTCAGGTATTTCAACAGAACCATACACAAAAGGTGCTGCAGATTCCGTTATCTATCTGTCAGAAGTTGATGGCATCGACGCTATTGCCTTTGGTCACTCTCACGCGGTATTCCCGGGTAAGAGATTTAAAAACATTCAGGGTGTCGATAACGAAAAAGGCACTATCAACGGCGTAGCATCCGTTATGCCGGGTCGCTGGGGTAGCCACGTTGGTGTTATCGATCTTGAGCTGGACTTTGACAGTAAAGCTGGCCGCTGGGAAGTAGAAAGCGGCAAATCAGAAGCTCGTCCTATCTATGACAGAAAGACCAAGACATCTTATGCTGATGTTGATGCCGGCATCGAAAAAGCTCTGGCAGAAGCACACAAAGAGACCCGTGACTTTGTAAACCAGCCTATCGGTAAAGCTGATGATGTAATGTACAGCTATCTGGCTCTGGTTCAGGATGATCCAACGGTTCAGATCGTAAACGCAGCGCAGAAAGATTATGTTGAGAAGTTTATTCAGGGTGACCCTGAACTAGACGGTATTCCGGTACTATCTGCTGCAGCTCCGTTTAAAGCGGGCGGCCGTAAAAACGATCCATCTGGCTATACAGAAGTAGAGTCAGGTCAGTTGACCTTCCGTAACGCGGCTGACTTGTACCTGTACCCGAACACACTTGTTGCTCTTAAGGTAACAGGTAAAGAGGTTCAGGAGTGGCTTGAGTGTTCTGCAGGTCAGTTTAAGCAGATTGATACGAACAGTGAAGCACCTCAGACACTAATTGACTGGGAGAACTTCCGTACCTATAACTTCGATGTTATTGATGGTGTTAACTACCAGATCGATATCACTCAGCCAGCGAAGTACGACGGCAACTGTAAAGTAATCAACCCAGACTCACAGCGTATTGTTAACCTGACTTATCAGGGCAAACCAGTTGATATGAAGCAGGACTTTATTATTGCTTCAAACAACTACCGTGCATATGGCGCTAAGTTCGCAGGTACAGGCTCTGAGTTTGTTGCGTTTGACTCACCAGATGAAAACCGCAGCATCCTTGCCGCTTACATTACTGAAGTAAGTAAAGAGAAGGGTGAAGTGAAGCCAAGTGCTGATAACAACTGGTCTTTCGCACCGCTGAACAGCGATAAGAAACTGGATATCCGTTTTGAAACATCACCAAGTGACAAAGCGGTACAGTTTATTAAAGACAAAGGTCAGTATCCGATGAAGAAAGTAGCGACTGACGAAGTTGGTTTCGCTGTTTATCAAATCGGTCTGCAAAAGTAATTAGTATCTGTTAAAGCTAAGCCGCTCTTTATGAGCGGCTTTTTTATTACTTCGGTTTAGTCTAACCTTAGCAACACAAAATCTCCCCTCTTTCCAGAGACACTTTTACTGCCGGAGCATATTAATGGATAAGCAATTTCTGACTGAACTTAAAAACTACGGATTTACTGACAGCCAGATTAGCGAGTTAAGTCAGTCGGTCACACCAATCGAGCTGCCCACCCGGCATATTCTGGTTAATCAGGGTGCGAAACCGGATGCTGTCTACTTTCTTCTGGAAGGCTTGTGCCATGCCTGCTACCTGACAGAAGACGGCAAGCAGTTTAGTAAAGAATTTTACTGGGAGCATGACTGGATCATCGGCTTTGAAAGCCTGATAAATGATCAGCCTTCTCCTTACCTTCTTGAATCCCTGACACCGGTAAGAATGATCAGCATTCCGCTGGAAACGGTTGTTGAGTGGCGCGAGCGTGCTAATCCGCTTTATATAAAACTGCTGGAGACCCAGCTGGTTTACAAAGAGGCCAAAGAGCGCTTTATGCTGTTGTACTCAGCAGAAGAGAAATATGACCTCTTCTGCCAGAACTATCCAGATCTCGAAACACGGCTGAATGACTATCAGATAGCTGCCTATCTGGGCATCAGTCATGTCAGCCTGAGCCGAATTAAGTCGCGGTTAAAATCAAAGTAACGAAATAGGGTATTTACTTCTACAACCAGTCTGAAAAATTATATGCCACACCAAGGCTTACTGCCCAGCCAAGATCATGCTGAACAAGAGGGCTGTTACTGTCATGGTGCTGAAGTTCTAGTTTAACCAGACCAATCCACTTATCGGTAAAATCGTAAATACCGATCAAGCCAGCCTGATACAGCAAAGTGCTGTCAGCACTGTATGCTTTCAGAGAGGAAGCAGCAGCTTCCTTGGCTGAGACATTATAAAGGTGTTGTGACAGCTTCTTATCCCGGTAATCCACCTCGACATAAGGAGTCAATGCAAATGAGTCTATCGGCGTTTCAAAGCTACGGGCCAGATGCAACTGTACTTCATAACCCTTATGTTCGTCGGTTACATCCTGCAGATAAGTCAGCCTTGCGCCTACAGTACCAAATGTTATGCCCAGCTCACCATTACCATCCCGTTCTTCGATTCCAGAAGGAAGTGATGTCACATCATCAGAAACTTCGGCAAAACGCCACTGACCACTAATGCCCACCCAAGGGGTCAGAGAGACATTCACCAGAGCACCATCGACAAAACCATATTTTCCGTTGTAGAAAAAATTGGGTTCAGCGGACGCCTTTGCACTGCTTTCATCAGAAAACACTGACTTTCCAAACGACACACCGCCGCCAACGAAACCGTAATCTTGATAATCAACCTCGGCAGCAGCAGAGAATGATGCCGACACGCCTCCCGCCAGCACGCCCGCTATCAACAGGCTGGTACTGTTTATCTTCCCTTTCATATCTATCTCCTTCACTCAGGGTATTAAAATAAGAGAACCACAGGGAAAAGAAAAAATTTCATGGTATACGGTTTTATAAATCCCTTTAAGCTATAGGGAAACAAGATTTAAAGCCTAAGCAATAGAGTCAAAAGAAGAAGTTAACATCAGTTAACGATTTGATTTTTAAATGCTGATACAGTACTTGTCTTATCAATAATCAATGGAACCTGACATGCTTACCTGGCACCTGTACCAATTAGACAATTTTTCACCCCGGCAACTATTCAACATGCTAAAACTCAGGGTGGATGTATTCGTTGTTGAGCAAACCTGCCCTTATCCGGATCTGGATGAAAAAGATCTGCGTGACGATGTTTATCATCTGATAGGAGAAATAGGTGGTGAAGTGGTCGCCTGCGCAAGGCTAATGGCGCCGGGGGTAAACTACGCCAATGTCAGTATTGGCAGAGTAGCTACGAAATCGTCGGCCAGAGGACAGGGGCTAGGTCATCAGTTAGTAAAGCAAGCCTTAAAGCAGTGCCAGATACTCTGGCCAGATCAAACTATTGATATTGGTGCACAGGAGTACCTTTGCGATTTCTATCGTGGCCACGGCTTTAGCGCTATTTCAGAACAGTATCTTGAAGATGGTATTCCACATATCGATATGAGAATAGAGAAGTAGTGCAAAAGCCTTCTGCTGTAACTATTGCCATTATCAGTCTGGTGGCCGGCAATTTTCTGGCCTCCCTTTCAGATGTAGCCGTTAAGCTTCTTGAAGGTGAAGTTTTTACCTTTGAGTATGTTTTTGTCCGGCAACTTATGGCGACCCTGATACTGGCTCCAATCTATTTCCGCCACTATGGCAGTTTTAAAGGCCAGTCTCTCAGCTGGAAAATCACACTGTTACGCGCCAACCTGATTGTTATAGGTGCTGCCTGTATGGTAGTGGCCGTCACCTATCTGCCGCTGGCAACGGCAAATGCTGTTTTCTACGCCGCACCGCTACTAATGCTGCCAGTCTCATTTATGTTGCTGGCAGAGCGTCCTGCAGCCAGTAAAGTTGTCGCCTCTGCAATTGGCTTTATCGGTGTACTGATCGTTCTCCGACCCTCACAGTTTCACTGGGCGGCATGCTTTGCCCTTGGTACTGCGGTAACTTTGGCACTATTTAGTGTTCTGGTAAGAAAGCTTCCTTCACAACACGGGGTCGTACATACTTTGTTCTGGACCAGCCTGTTCTCACTTCCTGTTTCTGGTTTGTTGGCATTGATGGAGTGGCAGGAGATGAGCACTGCACAGCTAGGCTGGACAGTGCTGAGCTCAGTCTGCGTTCTGGCCTATAACGGTTTGTCAGTATTCGCTTATAAGAAAGCGCCGGCTAGCCAGATCGCACTGTCTGAATATACCGGATTAGTTTTTGTCACCCTGTTCGGAGTAATGTGGTTTGACGAAATTCCTGATCTGATTACTCTCGCGGGTATCATACTAATTATTGCTCCCCTTATCCCCGCAGAGCATTACAAAAAGCTGGGCAGACGAATATCACCTCAGGCCTGGAGGTGATTACTTACTTCTTCCGTAACTTCCGTCCGACAAACGGAAGAACATAACAGCTGCACCTGACTTTTCTAACTGAAGGATATCTACATTCCCTTCAGGAGTGGTTTTAAAGCGAACCAACTGCCCCTGCTTAATCTTACTTAATGGCTTATCCAGACCTTCAACTTTTATCAGGGCATTCAGGTCAGTAATAGGCAGGTTATTGTTTCTGAATACTTTGGAGAGGGTATCCCCCGACTTCACCTGATACTCCTTCCACTGTTCGGTAACAGTGACGGGTTTATTGCTGGCTACCTGACTGAGGTCCGTGGTATCGACAGAAACTTCTTTCCTTTCTGGTTGCGGAGTTTCTCCCTGCGGAACTTCAGCCTGCTCTTTACTGGTAGGGAGAACCAGCAAAATCAGAAATAGCGGCACCAGTACTAACAAGGCTCTACGATGAAATTTGGGCAGCTGACTCCACACCTCAGGCGTGCTATAGGATCTTCCCTGCTTAACAGAAGAAACCAGATCAGTTAAAAAATTGCTCTGTTTTTTATTTCTGTTCCGACGACTCATATCCGCGACCCTTTTCTTAACTCCATAAACCACTGTTTGCCGGTAGCTATCTGAAGATACGCATATTTCCCGATAACTCAGCAATAGATATTAGGGTATATAAATTCTTACTACAGGTATATAGCAATTAATTTCATTGAGCTAAAGTTTACCTTTATTCTCACTTATCGCATTCTTGCTAATGGCGGTTTCTTCATCGTCCTATAACTGCTATGCTTTGGCCTTTCTTTAACTAAAGTAAAGAGTGACATAATGTCTGATATCAAATTAGAAACCGTAGAGCAGAAAGCTAGCTATGGTATTGGTCTGCAAATGGGCCAGCAACTGGCTGGAAGCGGCCTTGAAGGCCTAAGCGTAGATGCGATTGCAAAAGGTATTGCTACTGCCCTGACTGGTGACATGCCTGAAATCGAAGTAGACGAAATTAACAAAGCTCTGCAAGAAATCCACACTCGCGCTGAAGAAGCTCGTCAGGAAGCGGCTAAAGCGGCATCTGCAGACGGTGAAGCATTCCTTAAAGACAACGCACTTCGTCCTGAAGTAACGGTTCTTGAGTCTGGCCTTCAGTATGAAGTTCTTACAGAAGGTACTGGTGAGATCCCGACTTCTGACAAGCAAGTACGTGTTCACTACCACGGTGAACTAACTGACGGTACTGTATTCGACAGCTCAGTATCCCGCGGTCAGCCTGCTGAATTCCCTGTAACCGGCGTAATCAAAGGCTGGGTTGAAGCACTTCAGCTAATGCCTGTTGGCTCTAAGTGGAAGCTATATATCCCACAAGATCTTGCCTATGGTGAGCGTGGTGCAGGTGCCGCTATCCCTCCATACGCAGCACTAGTATTTGAAGTTGAGCTACTGGATATTCTTTAAGATTATCTTTAACTCAATCTCAAAAATTAAGCGGTGATAGTCACCGCTTTTTTTTACCTGTCGTAAACTGATATCAGGAGAATAAGGAGATTCGTATGAAAAATGTCAGTGCACTACTTGCCATCACTACACTATGTCTGTCTTACCCAAGCTATGCTCTGTTTGGCCTAGGTTCAGACTCTAATTCAGATAAGAAACTGGATAGTTCCGCACTCACCTCTCTGGCGGGAACACTAACAGGAGAGGCTGATACGCAAAATAGTTCCCCCATAGTCGATATGCTCTCAGGTCAGTTAGGTGTATCTACTCAGCAAGCCACAGGCGGCGCAGGCGCTCTTCTTGCCCTTGCCTCAAACTCACTGTCAGAGAGCGACAGTTCTGAGCTCTCCAGTCTGATTCCCGGTATGAGTGCTTTACAAAACTCCGCACCTGGCCTGATGGGAATGGCAACCAATTTAAGCGCAGTAAATAACGTCTTTTCTAGTCTGGGGCTTGATCCTGCTATGGTCTCACAGTTTGCTCCACTGATTCTTCAATACCTGACTTCTCAGGGAGCCTCTTCCGGTCTACTCAGCTCACTAGGCAGCTTATGGGGAAGCTAAACCTGTAAATCGTATAAACCATGACTAATGGCTATTAAATAAGGGCTTGTCTCAATTGTATAAAATATGACATTCTGGTGTTTTCTACATGGATGAGAGAGAGACAATGAAGGACGAGACCCTTTCGATACATTTCGGCTACGAAACAGACCCAACCACAAAATCCGTTGCAACCCCTATCTACCAGACAGTAGCTTATGAGTTTGATAATGCTCAGCATGGCGCCGATCTATTTAATTTAGAGGTTCCGGGAAATATTTACACCCGGATAATGAACCCGACGAATGATGTGCTGGAAAAACGAATGGCTGCCCTTGAGGGTGGTATCGCCGGCTTAGCGGTCAGTGCCGGTAGCTCAGCGATTCATTACGCTATTCTTACTCTGGCAAAAGCCGGAGACAATATTATATCGACACCTCAGCTTTATGGCGGAACCTATACCCTGTTTGCTCATATGTTGCCGGGATTAGGCATCGAAGTCCGTTTTGCCAAGGATGACAAACCAGAGAGCCTTGCAGAGCTAATTGACGATAAAACCAAGGCGGTTTACTGCGAATCTATCGGTAACCCGGCTGGGAATATTATCGATCTGGAAAGAGTCGCTGAACTTTCCCATCAGCAGGGCGTTCCTGTCATTGTCGATAATACCGTTGCAACTCCGGCGGTTTGCAAACCGATAGAGTTCGGTGCTGATATCGTCGTTCACTCTCTGACCAAGTACGTAGGCGGTCATGGTACTACTCTGGGTGGTATGATTATCGATTCAGGTAAATTCCCTTGGGAAGAGCATAAAGAGCGTTTTCCTGAGTTCAGTCAGCCAGAAGCTTCCTACCACGGTGTCGTTTACTCTGATGCTTTCGGCCCGGCAGCCTTTATCGGAAGAGCCAGAACCGTGCCTCTGCGTAATACGGGCTCTGCCCTCTCGCCAATGAACGCATTTATGCTGCTACAGGGACTGGAAACCCTCTCCCTTAGAATGGAGCGCCATTGCGACAATGCACTCAAGGTTGCCCAATTCTTACAGTCTCACAAGAAAGTAAGCTGGGTAAGTTATGCCGGCCTTGCTGATTCTGAGTACTTCCCGTTGGCTGAAAAATATATGAAAGGCAAACCATCAGGTATCCTTTCATTTGGTCTGAAAGACGGCTATGAGGCGGGTGTTCGTTTTTACGATGCTCTGCAGATATTTAAACGTCTGGTAAATATCGGTGACGCCAAGTCTCTTGCCTGCCACCCAGCCTCCACAACTCACAGACAGCTGGACATTGATGAGCAGAAACAAGCCGGAGTTTCACCAGAAATGATCCGTCTGTCAGTAGGTATTGAACATATTGATGATATCTTACAAGACCTGGATCAAGCTCTAAACGCCTGATTAGTGAATTATCGGGGGCTAAAATAGCTCCTGATATAAATTTCAGAGACAAAAAAGCCGGGCAATGCCCGGCTTTTATTTTAGTAGAACTTATGCTTATTCAGCAGCTGCTTCTTCAGCAACTTCTGGGCGATCTACAAGCTCAATGTAAGCCATTGGAGCTTTGTCACCTGCACGGAAACCACACTTAAGAATGCGAGTATAACCGCCTTGACGGCTCGCAAAACGTGGACCTAGTTCGTTAAATAGTTTTGCCACAACTTCGTTATCACGAGTGCGGGCAAATGCTAGACGACGGTTAGCAACACTGTCTGTCTTAGCTAGTGTAATCAAAGGCTCAATTACGCGACGTAGTTCTTTTGCTTTTGGCACGGTAGTTTTAATAACTTCGTGACGAACAAGAGAGCTAGCCATGTTGCTGAACATCGCTTTACGATGACTGCTGTTGCGGTTGAGTTGACGACCACTCTTACGATGGCGCATGACCTAATCCTTCTAACTAGTATCGATTAATCTTCAGCGATAGACGCTGGTGGCCAGTTCTCTAGGCGCATGCCAAGGGAAAGACCACGTGAAGCAAGTACGTCTTTAATCTCAGTAAGAGATTTTTTACCAAGGTTTGGCGTTTTAAGTAGCTCAACCTCAGTACGCTGTACAAGATCACCGATGTAGTGAATCGCTTCTGCTTTCAAACAGTTTGCAGAGCGAACTGTTAGTTCAAGATCGTCTACAGGACGCAGTAGGATCGGATCGAATTCTGGCTTCTCTTCCTTCTCCTCAGGTACACGTACATCACGAAGATCTACGAACGCATCCAGTTGCTCAGCTAGGATAGTAGCTGCGCGACGGATAGCTTCCTCAGGTTCCAGAGTACCATTCGTTTCCATATCGATAACAAGCTTGTCCAGGTCAGTACGTTGCTCAACACGTGCAGCTTCAACAGAGTAGGCAATTTTGTCTACTGGGCTGTAAGTTGCATCGACAAGCAAACGACCGATTGGACGCTCATCTTCTTCAGTATGGATACGAGCAGAAGACGGAACATAACCACGACCACGCTCTACTTTGATACGCATAGCGATCTCAGCGCTGTCATCCGTTAGGTGACAGATAACGTGTTCAGGGTTAGCGATCTCTACATCACCATCATGGGTGATGTCACCTGCAACAACAGGGCCTGAGCCTGATTTATTCAGTGTAATAAACACTTCATCTTTGCCTTCAGCTACACGAACAGCCAACCCTTTCAGGTTAAGAAGAATTTCAAGAATATCTTCCTGAACACCTTCTTTAGTGCTGTATTCGTGCAATACGCCTTCAATTTCTACTTCCGTCACTGCGCAACCTGGCATTGAAGAAAGTAAAATACGACGAAGCGCGTTACCTAGAGTATGACCAAAGCCACGCTCTAATGGCTCAAGAGTTACTTTCGCATGTGTCGTGTTGATCTGTTCGATGTCAACAAGACGTGGCTTAAGAAATTCTGTTACAGAACCCTGCATTGTGTCCTCTCTTTAGTTTAAACCTTACTTAGAGTAAAGTTCGACGATCAGGTGTTCGTTGATGTCAGCTGATAGATCTGAACGTTCAGGCATACGCTTGAATGTACCTTCCATCTTGCCACCATCTACTTCAATCCAAGTTGGTTTTTCGCGTTGTTCAGCAACTTCTAGAGCTGCTTTAATGCGAGATTGAGCTTTCGCTTTCTCACGAATAGAAACAACATCGTTTACCGCAACTTTGAATGAAGGAACGTTTACAACTTTACCGTTAACTAGGATAGCTTTGTGGCTAACTAGCTGACGTGCTTCTGCGCGAGTTGCGCCAAAGCCCATGCGGTAAACTACGTTATCAAGACGACCTTCAAGAAGCTGAAGCAGGTTTTCACCTGTGTTGCCTTTAAGGCGTGCAGCTTCTTTGTAGTAGTTACGGAATTGTTTTTCTAGAACGCCGTAAGTACGACGGACTTTTTGCTTCTCACGAAGCTGAACGCCATATTCAGATAGACGGCCTTTACGAGCGCCGTGCACACCTGGTGCGTTATCGATTTTACACTTGGTATCGATCGCGCGAACACCAGACTTAAGGAATAAGTCAGTACCTTCGCGGCGACTAAGCTTCAGCTTAGGACCCAAATATCTTGCCATGATTCTTCTCCAATATTCCTAGAAACGAAACGTTACACGCGACGTTTCTTAGGTGGACGACAACCGTTATGAGGGATCGGAGTTGCATCAACAATGTTTGTGATGCGGTATCCAGCAGCATTAAGTGCACGGATAGTTGACTCACGACCAGGACCTGGGCCCTTAACCATAACTTCCAAGTTCTTTAGGCCATATTCTTTAGCCATTTCGCCTGCGCGTTCTGCAGCAACCTGTGCAGCGAACGGAGTAGACTTACGAGAACCACGGAAACCTGAACCGCCTGCAGTAGCCCAAGCTAGTGCGTTACCTTGACGGTCTGTAATCGTAACGATTGTATTATTGAAAGAAGCATGGATGTGCGCTACGCCATCTGCAACTTGCTTGCGTACGCGCTTACGAGCGCGAGTTGGTTGTTTTGCCATTGTACTCTCTACCTTATCCGATTATTTCTTGATCGGCTTGCGCGGACCCTTACGGGTGCGAGCGTTGGTTTTAGTACGCTGTCCACGTAGTGGTAGACTGCGACGGTGACGAAGGCCACGGTAACAACCAAGGTCCATAAGACGCTTGATGTTCATTGACACTTCACGACGTAGATCGCCTTCCACGGTGTACTTGGCAACACCATCACGCAGTTGATCAATCTGCTCTTCAGTTAGTTCACTGATCTTAGCACTTTCAGCAATACCCACTTCAGCTAGAATAGCT
Organism: Vibrio sp. SCSIO 43137; assembly: GCF_028201475.1. Classification (NCBI taxonomy): domain Bacteria; kingdom Pseudomonadati; phylum Pseudomonadota; class Gammaproteobacteria; order Vibrionales; family Vibrionaceae; genus Vibrio; species Vibrio sp. SCSIO 43137. The sequence goes on from NZ_CP116383.1 coordinate 3,036,875, forward strand.
TGAGCGCGAGTTTTACCGATGCCGTAAATCGCAGTAAGTGCGATTACAGAATGCTTATGATCAGGAATGTTAATGCCTGCTATACGGGCCACTATTCACTCCTAGTACTTATATAAAGAATTATCCGCAGCAAAGCCCGTAGAGGATACGCTGCGGTTTACTACTTCTTTTGCACGCAAAAGGTAGGCCGAGCAATATACTCGACCAACCCTTACATTTCAAGTAAAAATTTCTGCTAAATTAGCCTTGGCGTTGCTTATGCTTTGGCTCACTGCAAATCACGCGAACAACACCGTTGCGCTTGATAACTTTACAGTTACGGCAGATTTTTTTAACGGAAGCACGAACTTTCATTGCTAAACTCCGTAAATGAGAATCTAACTATAGTCGCTATTAGCGACCATAGCCTTTAAGATTCGCTTTTTTCAACACAGAATCATACTGTTGTGACATCAGATGAGTCTGTACCTGTGCCATGAAATCCATGATTACAACCACTACGATAAGTAGTGATGTGCCGCCGAAATAGAACCTTACGTTCCAGGCGATCATCATGAACTCGGGGATCAGACAGATAAAGGTAATATATAGAGCACCTGCAAGGGTTAGTCTAGTCATTACTTTATCGATATATTTCGCTGTCTGCTCACCTGGGCGGATGCCGGGTACGAATGCACCAGATTTCTTCAGATTATCAGCCGTTTCACGCGGGTTAAATACTAACGCCGTGTAGAAGAAACAGAAGAAGATAATCGCTGCTGCATAAAGCATAACGTACAGCGGCTGACCCGGGCTAAGAGCCAAAGACACATCAGTTAACCAACCAAATGTGCTGCTCTCACCGTTCTGGCCGAACCACTGAGCGATTGTTCCAGGGAACAAAATAATGCTCGATGCGAAAATTGCAGGAATTACACCAGCCATGTTGATTTTCAACGGCAGGTGAGTACTTTGTGCTGCAAACACTTTACGACCTTGTTGACGCTTCGCATAGTTAACGACGATTCGACGCTGACCACGCTCCATGAAAACAACGAAGTAAATTACAGCAAAAGAAAGTACTGCAATTAACAGAAGAAGAAGTACGTGCAATTCACCTTGACGCGCTTGCTCAATTGTTTGTCCGATTGCCGAAGGCAATCCAGCTACGATACCCGAGAAGATAATAATCGAGATACCGTTACCAATTCCGCGCTCTGTAATTTGTTCACCTAACCACATCAGGAACATGGTGCCGGTTACTAAACTAACGGTAGCAATCAGGGTAAACATGGTTTGGTCGATAACGACCAGATTGTCGACCATGTTTGGTAAGCCTGTTGAAATACCAATCGCTTGGAATGTAGCTAATACAAGCGTGCCGTAGCGTGTATATTGGCTAATCTTACGACGCCCAGCTTCACCCTCTTTCTTGAGTTCAGCTAACGCTGGATGAACTACAGTTAGCAGCTGGATAACAATCGAAGCCGAAATATACGGCATGATACCCAGCGCTAATATAGATGCACGCTCTAGAGCACCACCAGAGAACATGTTAAACATTTCAATGATGGTACCTTTTTGCTGTTCGAACATATTGGCAAGTACAGCTGCGTCAATACCAGGTAGCGGTACAAAAGAACCTGCTCTGAATACTAATAGTGCTATTACTACGTAGAGTAAACGCGACTTTAGTTCAGCCAAGCCGCTTTGTGTACTACGAAAATCTTGTCCTGGTTTCTTAGCCATCTGTACCTCGTTTCTCGAGATTATTCCTCGATTTTACCGCCTGCAGCTTCGATTGCAGCTTTAGCGCCCTTAGTTACGCGAAGACCTTTAACAGTCACAGCTTTGCTTAGTTCACCAGAAAGAACAACTTTAACAAACTCGATGTTCTTAGTGATAACGTTAGCAGCTTTAAGGCTGTTTAAGTCAACTACGTCACCTGTAACTTTCGCTAGCTCAGCTAGACGAACTTCAGCAGACACTAGGCTCTTACGAGAAGTGAAACCGAACTTAGGTAGACGTTGTTTCAGAGGCATCTGACCGCCTTCGAAACCTGGACGAACACTGCCGCCAGAACGTGACTTTTGACCTTTGTGACCACGGCCACCTGTTTTACCAAGGCCTGAACCGATACCGCGACCTACGCGCTTCTTAGAAGGCTTAGAACCCGCAGCCGGTGATAGAGTATTCAAACGCATTCTGATTACTCCTCAACTTTAACCATGTAGTAAACTTTGTTGATCATTCCGCGCACGCACGGAGTGTCTTCAAGTTCAACTGTGTGGTTGATGCGACGAAGGCCTAAACCTTTCAAGCACAGTTTGTGCTTAGGTAAACGACCGATTGAGCTTTTAGTTTGAGTTACTTTAATAGTTGCCATGATCCCTTACTCCGAAATAGATTCAACAGTTAGACCACGTTTAGCAGCAACCATTTCTGGTGACTTCATGCCGCTCAAACCATCAATCGTCGCACGAACGATATTGATTGGGTTCGTAGAACCGTACGCTTTCGCAAGTACGTTATGAACACCTACAACTTCAAGTACTGCACGCATCGCACCACCGGCGATGATACCTGTACCTTCTGCTGCTGGCTGCATGTAAACTTTAGAGCCAGTGTGACGACCTTTCACCGCGTGGTGAAGAGTACCGTCGTTAAGCGCAACAGTAACCATGTTACGACGCGCTTTTTCCATTGCTTTTTGAATCGCTGCTGGTACTTCACGAGCTTTGCCGTAACCGAAACCAACGCGACCATTACCGTCACCAACTACAGTTAGTGCAGTAAAGCTAAAGATTCGACCACCTTTAACCGTCTTAGAAACACGGTTAACAGCAATTAGCTTTTCGTGTAAATCTGTAGCTTGAGCTTGTTGTTCTTTAGCCATCTTCCAAACCCTACCTTAGAATTTAAGACCAGCTTCGCGAGCAGAATCTGCCAGCGCCGCTACTCGGCCGTGGTATTGGAAACCAGAACGATCGAAAGCAACATTTGAAATGCCTTTTTCGATAGCGCGCTCAGCAATAGCTTTACCTACTGCTTTAGCTGCGTCAACGTTACCAGTATTCTTCACTTGCTCACGGATCGCTTTTTCTACAGTAGAAGCTGCTGCGATAACCTCAGAGCCATTCGGTGCAATAACCTGTGCATACACGTGACGTGGAGTACGGTGTACAACTAGGCGATTGACGCGAAGTTCTGCAATCTTACGACGTGCACGTGTAGCACGACGGATGCGAGATGCTTTCTTATCCATAGTGTTACCTTACTTCTTCTTAGCTTCTTTAGTACGCACATATTCATCTGCGTAACGAACACCTTTACCTTTATAAGGCTCAGGCTCACGGTAAGAACGAATGTCAGCCGCAACCTGACCAACAAGCTGCTTGTCGCAACCAGTTAGTACGATTTCAGTTTGGCTAGGACACTCTGCTTTAACACCTTCAGGTAGCTCATGGTCTACCGGGTGAGAGAAGCCCAGTGTTAGACTTACAGATTTGCCTTTAACAGCAGCACGGTAACCAACACCTTTAAGCATAAGCTTCTTCGTAAAGCCTTGTGTAACACCAACAACCATGTTGTTAACAAGTGCACGAGCAGTACCTGCTTGAGCATTTGCCTTTGCAACACCTTCAAGAGGAGTGAAAGTCAGGTTGTTTTCTTCCTGGGCAACTACTACTGCGTCGTTGATTACGCGAGATAGTTCACCTTTACCACCTTTAACAGTGATTTCTTGGCCGTTAAGCTTCACCTCTACGCCAGCTGGAATAGCGACAGGTGCTTTAGCAACACGAGACATATTCTACTCCTTAAGCTACGTAGCAGATGATCTCACCACCAAGACCTGCTTTACGAGCAGCACGGTCTGTCATAAGACCCTTGGAAGTGGACACTACAGCAATACCCAGACCGCCCATCACAGAAGGTAGCGAGTCTTTGTTTTTATAGACGCGCAGACCTGGACGTGAAACACGTTGGATTTGCTCGATTACTGGTTTAGCTTGGAAGTACTTAAGAGTAACTTCTAGCTCTGGTTTTGCTTCGCCTTCAACAGCGAAGTCAGCGATATAACCTTCAGCTTTTAGCAAAGTAGCAATTGCAACTTTAAGCTTTGAAGAAGGCATTTTCACAGCAACTTTGTTTGCTGATTGACCGTTACGAATGCGGGTCAGCATATCCGAAATCGGATCTTGCATGCTCATAATATTTACTCCAAATGATTAAGTGGCAATTACCAGCTAGCCTTACGAAGACCCGGAATCTCGCCTTTCATGCAAGCTTCACGAACCTTAATACGACTTAGACCGAACTTACGCAGGTAACCGTGTGGGCGACCAGTTTGGTTGCAACGGTTGCGCTGACGAGATGCACTTGAGTCACGTGGAAGAGACTGCAATTTAAGAACTGCATTCCAACGATCTTCTTCAGATGCGTTTACATCGCTGATGATAGCTTTTAGTGCTGAGCGCTTTTCAGCGAACTTAGCAACTAGCTTTGCACGTTTTACTTCACGTGCTTTCATTGATTGTTTAGCCATAACAGTAACCCTTCACCTTATTTGCGGAATGGGAAGTTAAAGGCAGCCAGCAGAGCTCGGCCTTCCTCATCGTTTGCAGCAGACGTCGTGATAGTAATATCAAGACCGCGCACACGATCGACTTTATCGTAGTCGATTTCCGGAAAGATGATTTGCTCGCGAACGCCCATGCTAAAGTTACCGCGTCCGTCAAAAGACTTAGCGCTAACACCACGGAAATCACGTACACGTGGAAGAGCGATAGAAATCAAACGCTCAAGAAAATCCCACATACGTTCGCCACGCAAGGTTACTTTACAACCAATTGGGTAGCCTTCACGAATTTTGAAACCAGCAACAGATTTACGCGCTTTAGTGATAAGTGGCTTTTGACCAGAAATGATCGCCATATCAGAGGCTGCGTTCTCTAGCAGTTTCTTATCGTTGATTGCTTCACCAACGCCCATGTTTAGGGTGATTTTTTCAATCCTAGGGACTTGCATGACGCTTGTGTAGCTGAATTGTTTGGTCAATTCAGCGACTACAGACGACTTGTAGTAATCATGCAGTTTCGCCATAGTAGAACTCCAAATTACTTCTATTAGTTAGAAACGGTTTCGCCGTTAGACTTAAAGAAACGAACTTTCTTACCATCTTCGATGCGGAAACCGATGCGGTCTGCTTTACCAGTTGCTGCGTTAAAGATTGCAACGTTAGAAGCATCAATAGCTGCTTCTTGTTCAACGATGCCACCTTGTTGACCTAGAGCCGGAACCGGCTTTTGGTGTTTCTTAACAAGGTTGATTCCTTCAACGATTACTTTACCAGTAGTCAGAACCTTAGTTACTTTACCTTTCTTGCCTTTGTCTTTACCGGCAAGAACGATTACTTCGTCATTACGACGGATTTTAGCTGCCATTGTGACGCTCCTTACAGAACTTCTGGTGCCAGTGAAACAATCTTCATGAATTTCGCATTACGAAGTTCACGAGTCACTGGACCAAAGATACGTGTACCGACTGGTTGCTCAGTAGTGTCGTTTAACAATACACAAGCATTACGGTCGAAGCGAATGACAGAACCGTCAGGGCGACGTACGCCTTTACGGGTGCGCACCACTACCGCTTTGAGAACATCACCTTTCTTAACTTTACCGCGAGGAATTGCTTCTTTCACAGTAACTTTGATGATGTCGCCAATATGTGCATAACGGCGGTGAGAGCCACCCAGAACCTTAATACACATTACCTTGCGCGCGCCAGAGTTATCCGCGGCGTCAAGTGTACTTTGCATTTGGATCATGTTAGTGCTCCGCTAATTATTTAAAACTAGACCCTCTCGGGTCGGGCTGCCTTTTAATAAGGGCTGCGAATTGTACCACCCTTTTTTGTGATTGGGTAGACAAAAAACAGGCGGCCCCAAAAAAAATTTGGAGCCGCCATTTTCGCTATAGAATCAAGTTAAAATCTAACTTAGATTTTCGCTTTTTCTATAACTTTCACCAGTGTCCAAGACTTAGTCTTAGACAGTGGACGACATTCACGAATCTCAACAGTATCGCCTAGGCCACACTCGTTAGTTTCGTCATGTGCGTGTAGTTTAGTCGTGCGTTTTACGAACTTGCCGTAAATTGGGTGTTTAACCATACGCTCGATAGCTACAACGATAGACTTGTCCATCTTGTCGCTAACTACACGGCCTTGCATAGTACGGATTTTGTCGCTCATTATGCGCCTGCCTTCTCAGTCAAAACAGTTTTCACACGTGCGATATCACGGCGTACAGCTTTCAGAGTATGAGTTTGCTGTAGCTGACCAGTTGCAGCTTGCATGCGCAAGTTGAACTGTTCGCGAAGCAATTCCAATAGCTCGGCATTAAGCTCTTCAACGTTTTTGTCGCGTAGATCTTGTGCTTTCATCACATCACCTGCTTAGTTACAAATGTTGTTTTGATTGGCAGTTTACGAGCCGCTAGGCGGAACGCTTCACGTGCCAACTCTTCAGGTACACCGTCCATTTCGTACATAACCTTACCAGGTTGGATTTGGGCTACCCAGTACTCAACGTTACCTTTACCCTTACCCTGACGAACTTCTAGTGGTTTCTCAGTGATAGGCTTATCTGGGAAAATACGAATCCAGATTTGACCTTGACGCTTAACGTGACGCGTCATTGCACGACGAGCCGCTTCGATCTGACGAGCAGTAATACGGCCACGGCCAACTGCTTTAAGACCAAAAGTACCGAAGCTTACATCAGTACCTTTAGCCAGACCACGGTTGCGACCAGTCTGAACCTTACGGAACTTAGTACGTTTAGGTTGTAACATCAGTCGTCTCCTTATTTACGGCCTTTACGCTGCTTCTTAGGCTTGTCAGCCTTTGGCTCAACTGCGTTAGCAGCTGGCATTCCGCCTAGAATCTCACCTTTGAAGATCCAAACTTTAATGCCGATCACACCGTATTGAGTGTGAGCCGAAGAAGTTGCGTAATCGATATCAGCACGTAGTGTGTGTAGTGGCACACGGCCTTCACGGTACCATTCAGTACGCGCGATTTCAGCGCCGCCTAGACGACCGCTTACTTCAACCTTGATACCCTTCGCACCTAGGCGCATTGCGTTTTGTACTGCGCGCTTCATAGCACGACGGAACATAACACGACGCTCTAGCTGAGACGCGATGCTATCAGCCACTAATTGACCGTCTAGCTCAGGCTTACGTACTTCAGCGATGTTAATTTGCGCTGGTACACCTGCAATTTTAGCTACAGCTGCGCGTAGCTTCTCAACGTCTTCACCTTTCTTACCGATAACAACGCCTGGACGAGCTGTGTGAATAGTCACACGGATGCTCTTAGCAGGACGCTCGATAACGATACGTGAAAGAGACGCTTTTGAAAGTTCCTTAGTTAGGAACTGACGTACCTTGAAGTCGCCGTCTAGGTTGTCAGCGAAATCTTTGGTGTTAGCAAACCATGTAGCATTCCAAGGCTTAACGATGCCAAGACGAATACCATTAGGATGTACTTTCTGACCCATTGCTTACTCTCCTAGTCTTAAGCGTCAGCTACAACGATGTTGATGTGACATGAACGCTTCAAGATACGATCCGCACGACCTTTAGCACGAGGCATAATACGCTTCATGATAGGGCCTTCATCTACGAAGATTTTAGCGACACTTAGATCGTCGATATCTGCACCTTCGTTGTGCTCTGCGTTCGCGATTGCTGACTCAAGAACTTTCTTAATCAGTACAGCAGCTTTTTTGTTGCTGAAAGTAAGAATTTCTAGAGCTTGGTCAACAGATTTGCCGCGAATTTGGTCTGCAACTAAGCGAGCCTTCTGAGGCGAAATACGAGCAAAGTTATGTTTAGCGATAGCTTCCATTATCTACTCCTTATTTCTTCTTCGCTTTCTTATCAGCAGCGTGGCCGCGATAAGTACGAGTTGGTGCAAATTCACCCAGTTTGTGACCGATCATTTCGTCGGTTACGAATACTGGTACGTGCTGACGACCATTATGGACAGCGATGGTCAAACCGATCATTGTTGGAATGATCATTGAACGACGGGACCAAGTCTTAATAGGCTTTTTGTCTCCGCTTTCCACCGCTTTCTCTACCTTCTTCAGCAAGTGTAGGTCAATAAAAGGACCTTTCTTGAGAGAACGTGGCATGGCGATTCCTCTTTATAGATTATTTGTTACGACGACGTACAATGTACTTGTCAGTGCGCTTGTTCTTACGAGTCTTAAAGCCTTTAGTTGGCTGACCCCAAGGAGATACTGGGTGACGACCACCAGATGTACGGCCTTCACCACCACCGTGTGGGTGGTCTACTGGGTTCATCACAACACCACGAACGGTTGGACGAACACCGCGCCAGCGGTTAGCACCAGCTTTACCTAGTTCGCGAAGCATGTGCTCAGCATTACCTACTTCACCGATTGTTGCACGGCCTTCAGATAGTACTTTGCGCATTTCGCCAGAACGTAGGCGTAGAGTTACATAAGCACCGTCGCGAGCGACGATCTGTGCGTATGCACCTGCAGAACGAGCAATTTGTGCACCTTTACCAGGTTTTAGTTCAACACAGTGAACAGTAGAACCTACTGGGATGTTGCGCATTGGCAGAGTGTTACCTGCTTTAATAGGCGCATCAACACCAGATTGGATCTGAGCACCCGCTTGGATACCCTTTGGTGCAATGATGTAGCGACGCTCACCGTCTGCGTACAGAACTAGAGCAATGTTTGCGCTACGGTTTGGATCGTATTCGATACGCTCAACTTTCGCTGGGATACCGTCTTTAGTACGCTTAAAGTCAATTACACGGTAGTGGTGTTTGTGACCACCGCCGATGTGACGTACTGTGATACGACCGTTGTTGTTACGACCACCATTCTTAGAGTTTTTCTCTAGAAGTGGCGCGTATGGCTTACCCTTATGAAGGTCAGCGTTAACAACTTTAACTACGTGACGACGACCAGGGGAAGTCGGCTTACATTTAACAATAGCCATTATGAACTACTCCTGTTATTCCGCACCGCCAACGAAGTCAAGATCCTGACCTTCTTTCAAAGTAACGTAAGCTTTTTTCACGTCTGAACGACGGCCTTCACGCATACCTTGACGTTTGGTCTTACCCTTAAGAACAAGAGTATTTACAGACTTAACTTCAACTTCAAATAGCTTTTCTACAGCTGCTTTGATCTCTTTCTTAGTTGCATCTTTTGCTACTTTGAAAACGATAGTGTTCGCTTTCTCTGCAGCCATAGTTGCTTTCTCAGAGATATGTGGAGCACGTAGAACTTTTAGTAGACGCTCTTCAGTGATCATGCCAGCATCTCCTCAACTTGCTTAACTGCTTCTGCAGTCATTAGAACCTTGTCGAATGCAATCAGACTTACTGGATCAATCGCAGCAACGTCACGAGCATCAACTTTGTAAAGGTTACGAGCAGCTAAGAATAGATTTTCATCTACTTCGCCAGTCACGATTAGAACATCATTAAGCTCAAGTTCTTTAAGCTTAGCTACTAGCTCTTTAGTTTTTGGTGCTTCTACAGAGAAGTTATCAACAACGATTAGACGCTCTTGACGAACTAGCTCAGAAAGAATGCTCTTCATAGCACCACGGTACATTTTCTTGTTTACTTTTTGGCTGTGATCCTGTGGTTTCGCAGCAAAAGTAACACCACCTGTACGCCAGATTGGGCTACGAATTGTACCAGCACGTGCACGGCCAGTACCTTTTTGACGCCAAGGCTTAGCACCGCCGCCAGATACTTCAGAACGAGTCTTTTGAGCACGAGTACCTTGACGAGCACCTGCTGCAAAAGCAACAACTACTTGATGTACAAGAGCTTCGTTAAACTCACGTCCGAAGGTAGTTTCGGAAACAGTTAGTGCATCAGCACCTTTAACCATCAATTCCATTACTTACTCCTAGACGTTATGCTTTAACAGCTGGTTTTACGATCACGTTGCCGCCTGTTGAACCCGGTACTGCACCTTTAATAAGAAGCAGATTGCGTTCAGCGTCAACACGTACGATCTCTAGGTTTTGAGTCGTTACACGCTCAGAACCCATGTGACCTGCCATTTTCTTGCCTTTAAATACGCGACCTGGAGTTTGGCATTGACCAATTGAACCCGGTGCACGGTGAGACAAGGAGTTACCGTGAGTCATATCTTGAGTAGAGAAGTTCCAACGCTTAACAGCGCCTTGGAAGCCTTTACCTTTAGAAGTACCAGTAACGTCTACTTTTTTAATTTCATTGAAAAGTTCTACGTTTAGCTCAGCGCCAATTTCAAACTCTTCACCGTTTTCTAAACGGAATTCCCAAAGACCGCGGCCAGCTTCTACACCTGCTTTCGCAAAGTGACCAGCTTCTGACTTAGTTACACGGTTAGCTTTCTTAGCACCAGCAGTTACCTGGATAGCTGCGTAGCCGTCGTTTTCAAGAGTTTTAACTTGAGCAACGCGGTTAGCTTCTACTTCAACAACTGTTACTGGGATAGAAACGCCTTCTTCGGTAAATACGCGGGTCATACCCACTTTACGTCCGACTAGACCAATCATTATTCTAATCTCCCTTAACCTAGGCTGATTTGAACATCAACACCAGCAGCAAGGTCTAGACGCATAAGAGCATCTACAGTCTTGTCAGTTGGTTCTACGATGTCGATCAGACGCTTGTGAGTACGGATTTCGTACTGGTCACGCGCATCTTTGTTAACGTGTGGAGAGATAAGAACAGTGAAACGCTCTTTACGAGTAGGTAGTGGGATAGGACCACGAACCTGCGCGCCGGTACGCTTTGCTGTTTCTACGATTTCCGCTGTAGACTGATCGATTAGTTTATAATCGAATGCTTTTAGGCGGATACGAATACGTTGGTTCTGCATGAGACAGAGCTCCAATAATAAATAAATTACACAAACAATATCGCCACTCACTCCTAAAAAGATAGGGGAATGCCGATTGATTCATGTGAAACCGTAGCCTCCAAAATTAGGAAGCGTTGTCAGCTAAATTTGAACTAGCTCTTAGGCTAGTATTTTATTAACCGCGAACATAAGCTGAGTATACGTTACTGGGCATTAACTTGAACAAGAAAACGTCCACTCCTCAGTGCTCATTGGTTCACAACTGGCTAAGCCAGTGCGCGGTATTATACAGATCACAAAACAGGATGCAAGGGATGGATATAAAATAATCACAGAGGAAGGTATTTAAAGGTTTTCAGGCAAAACCGGCAGAACAGAAACGTTAAATTGAGTGATTATGGCAATAAAAAAGGAAGCCGAAGCTTCCTTTTTTATCAATGCGATTTATCGCAAAATCTTTAGCTATTAAGCGAAGATTTTAGCAACAACACCAGCACCAACTGTACGGCCACCTTCACGGATAGCGAAGCGTAGACCTTCGTCCATCGCGATTGGAGCGATCAGTTCAACAGTCATCTGAACGTTGTCACCTGGCATTACCATTTCTACGCCTTCAGGTAGAGTGATGTCACCAGTTACGTCAGTTGTACGGAAGTAGAACTGTGGACGGTAGCCTTTGAAGAATGGAGTGTGACGACCACCTTCATCTTTAGACAGAACGTATACTTCTGACTCGAACTTAGTGTGTGGAGTGATTGAACCAGGAGCTGCAAGTACTTGACCACGCTCTACTTCTTCACGCTTAGTACCACGTAGAAGTGCACCAACGTTCTCACCCGCACGACCTTCGTCTAGAAGCTTACGGAACATCTCAACACCTGTACAAGTTGTTGAAGTTGTTTCTTTAATACCAACGATTTCTACTTCGTCACCTACACGTAGGATACCACGCTCGATACGGCCAGTTACTACTGTACCACGACCCTGGATTGAGAATACGTCTTCGATTGGTAGTAGGAACGGCTGGTCTACTGCACGCTCTGGCTCTGGGATGTAAGAATCTAGCGCCTCTGCTAGTTCTACAATCTTGTCTTCCCACTCTTTCTCGCCGTTTAGGGCACCAAGAGCTGAACCTTGAATTACTGGCAGGTCATCACCTGGGAATTCGTACTCAGAAAGAAGTTCACGAACTTCCATTTCTACTAGTTCTAGTAGTTCTTCATCATCAACCATGTCACATTTGTTCATGAATACGATGATGTAAGGGATACCAACCTGACGGCCTAGTAGGATGTGCTCACGAGTCTGAGGCATTGGGCCGTCAGTCGCAGCTACTACAAGGATACCACCGTCCATCTGAGCAGCACCGGTGATCATGTTTTTAACATAGTCAGCGTGTCCTGGGCAGTCTACGTGTGCGTAGTGACGAGTTGGAGTGTCGTACTCAACGTGAGAAGTTGCGATTGTGATACCGCGCTCACGCTCTTCTGGAGCGTTATCGATTGATGCGAAGTCTTTCGCTTCACCGCCGTACACTTTAGCAAGAGTTGTACAGATTGCAGCAGTTAGAGTTGTTTTACCGTGGTCAACGTGGCCGATAGTACCAACGTTTACGTGCGGTTTCGTACGTTCAAATTTTTCTTTAGACACGATCGTGTTCCTTACCTAGTTATGATTCACCCCAAGCATTAGTGTTGAGGCGCGCCAGAATTTGCTATTTTATGCGCCAACAGCAGTTAACGCAATAGATTCATTATTAAACAACTAGTCATTATAAAATAACGAGTTATTAACCACGTTCTGCAATGATGGCTTCAGCCACATTCTTAGGTACTTCAGCGTATTCATAGAACTCCATGGAATACGATGCACGTCCCTGAGTTGCGGAGCGCAGATCAGTTGCGTAGCCAAACATCACTGAAAGTGGCACTTGCGCACGAATGATTTTCAGACCGCCATGGCCTTCATCCATACCCTCGATAATGCCGCGGCGACGGTTTAGATCACCAACCACATCACCCATCCAATCTTCAGGTGTTGTTACTTCAACCTTCATCATTGGTTCAAGAAGAACAGGCTGTGCATCCAGCGCACCCTTCCTGAACGCCATTGAGCCGGCGATTTTAAACGCCATCTCACTTGAGTCAACATCGTGGTATGAACCATCGAATAGTGTTGCCTTAACATCCAGTACAGGATAACCAGCTAACACACCGTTGTTCATCTGTTCTTCGATACCTTTCGCTACCGAACTGATGTATTCCTTAGGAACAGCACCACCCACGATCTCGTCTACAAATACAAAACCTTCACCTTGCTCAGAAGGTTCCAGTTTAAGCCAGACATGACCATATTGACCGCGTCCGCCAGACTGACGAACAAACTTGCCTTCCACTTCCGTTTTACCACGGATAGTTTCACGGTAAGCCACCTGAGGTTTACCCACGTTACAGTCAACGCTGAATTCGCGCTTCATACGATCAACAATGATATCAAGGTGCAGTTCACCCATACCTGAAATCAATGTTTGTCCGGTTTCATCATCTGTTTCAACACGGAATGACGGATCTTCTGCTGCCAGTTTGCCTAGCGCAATACCCATCTTTTCCTGATCTGCTTTAGAGCGAGGCTCTACAGCGATCTGAATTACCGGCTCAGGGAACTCCATTCGCTCCAGAACAACTTTAGAGTTCTGGTCACAAAGAGTATCACCTGTAGTGACTTCTTTAAGGCCAATTGCTGCTGCAATATCACCTGCGCGAACTTCTTTGATCTCTTCACGCTTGTTCGAGTGCATCTGAACAATACGTCCGAAACGTTCACGCTTGCCTTTTACCGAGTTAAATACCGTATCACCGGAGTTAACAACACCAGAGTAAACGCGCATAAAGGTCAGAGTACCTACAAACGGGTCTGTAGCAATCTTAAATGCCAGAGCTGAGAATGGTTCGTTGTCGTCTGCATGACGCTCAACTTCCTTCTCATCTTCATCAACACCTTTAATTGCCGGTACATCTACCGGAGCCGGAAGGAATTCAATAACCGCATCAAGTACCGCTTGTACGCCTTTGTTCTTAAATGCACTACCACAGGTAGCAAGAACAATTTCATTGTTCAGGGTACGAATTCTCAATGCTTCCTTAAGTTCAGCTTCGGTCAGGTCGCCTTCCTCAAGGTATTTTTCCATCAGCTCTTCGGTTGCTTCAGCTGCGGTTTCAACTAAGTTGTTACGCCACTTTTCGGCTAATTCTTGCATATCTGCCGGAATGTCTTCATAAGTGAAGGTCATGCCCTGGTCGGCTTCATTCCAGTTGATAGCTTTCATCTTGATAAGGTCAACAACACCTTTGAACTCATCTTCCGCACCAATGTTTAGCTGGATAGGAACCGGGTTCGCACCAAGACGATCTTTAATTTGTTCAACAACACGTAAGAAATCTGCACCTGCACGGTCCATCTTGTTAACAAATACCATGCGTGGAACGCTGTATTTATCAGCCTGACGCCAAACCGTTTCAGATTGAGGCTCAACACCTGATGAACCACAGAAAACAACAACCGCACCATCAAGCACACGCAATGAACGCTCTACTTCGATAGTAAAGTCAACGTGTCCCGGGGTGTCGATAATGTTTATGCGATGTTCATCGAACTGCGCTTCCATACCACGCCAGAAAGTTGTAGTAGCAGCAGATGTGATTGTAATACCACGCTCTTGCTCCTGCTCCATCCAGTCCATGGTAGCAGCGCCATCGTGTACTTCGCCGATCTTATGAGACAGACCAGTGTAGAACAGAATACGCTCACTTGTAGTTGTCTTACCTGCATCTACGTGAGCAACGATACCGATATTACGGTAGCGCTCAATAGGAGTTTTACGAGCCACGATTGAATCCTCTTTACTTAGAGACTTAGGGACTATTGCTATCTCTAAGTTATGATTAAAAAATCAATTCCCTAGATATAGCAATAGTTCCTAGCATATGCATAGGAACTAAAGAAATGCTGCGGGGAACCCCGCAGCACTATAAAGGTATTACCAGCGGTAATGTGCGAACGCTTTGTTAGCGTCAGCCATGCGGTGAACGTCTTCACGTTTCTTAACCGCAGTACCTTTGTTCTCAGACGCGTCTAGCATTTCAGCAGCTAGGCGTTGAGCCATAGATTTTTCACCACGCTTACGCGCAGCTTCAACCAACCAACGCATAGCAAGAGCGTTACGGCGAACCGGACGAACTTCTACAGGTACTTGGTAAGTTGAACCACCCACACGGCGAGATTTAACTTCTACCGCTGGACGAACATTTTCAAGAGCTTCTTCAAATACTGCTAAGTGATCTTTACCAGATTTCTCAGCCATAGTATCTAGGGCACCGTATACGATTTTTTCGGCAGTTGATTTTTTACCGTCAACCATAACGATGTTTACAAATTTTGCCAGCAGCTCAGATTTGAACTTAGGATCTGGAAGGATCTTACGCTGACCAATTACGCGACGACGTGGCATAGGAATTTCTCCGTTGTCTTCTTCAGGTTATCCAAAACTTTTCAGTTTCTTCAAAAAATACAAATAATTGATGTTTGGCCTTACTTAACGCTGTACTAAACAGAGAATTAAGACTTAGGACGCTTCACACCGTACTTAGAACGACCTTGTTTACGGTCATTAACGCCTGCACAGTCAAGTGCACCACGAACAGTGTGGTAACGTACACCCGGAAGGTCTTTAACACGACCACCACGGATTAGAACAACTGAGTGCTCCTGAAGGTTGTGACCTTCACCGCCGATGTACGAAGTTACTTCGAAACCATTTGTCAGACGTACACGACAAACTTTACGAAGTGCTGAGTTAGGTTTTTTAGGTGTAGTAGTATATACACGAGTACATACACCACGTTTTTGTGGGCACGCTTCTAGTGCAGGCACGTTGCTTTTAACAACTTGCTTTGCACGTGGCTTACGTACCAACTGGTTAATAGTTGCCATTAACTAGCTCCTGATTTTGCTGAAATTAAGCTTTGTGAAAAATCTATCCCTACTATGAGGGACGCAAAATTCTATTCACGGATGAGAGGTGTGTCAAGGTATTTCGGATCAAAAATGTACAGGTGAGATCAGTGAAATCGGGCAATTATTCACAGTTAGTTATTAAAAGTGCAAAAGCATTCAGTAACGGGCTTTAACCCCAGCTCAGAGACAGTTGATGTGCGGCGGTAAGATCAACAAAACCATCGAAGCCGACCAACTGAATATATTCAGGGTTTTCTACATTCAGACCTCTGGCTTTTATATCTTCTGTCAGGGCATAACAGGTAAAGCATTCACTATTTAGCAGATGATGTTCCGGGTGCTGTTGCATAACGGCATAAACAGCATCCTGAACAAGAAGAACGGCATCTCCTTCAGCAACCAGACTAAGTAGATCGTGCAGATGACGGGCATGATTAACGATATGCAACATTTTCGGCTAACTCTAAAACATAAGAACTTTCTGGCAGCTACGCAGTTTTTCGGCCAGTTGCTGCTGAGATAACGGCTCGGTATCAAGTAACAGTGGCAGCTTAGCGACGCCTTGCTTCTCAAGGGAAGAACGGCAAATATAAACCTGCTCGATGTCGTACAATTCCATCAGCTTAAACGCTGGTGAGTAATTGCGGCTATAAATCTGTTCAGCCTGCTGACCGGCAATAAGCTGAGTTACCCCTTCGCCGATAAAGAATACTGCGATCTCTTCACTGTAAGCCGAGGCTGCCAGCAGTGCGTCCAGTCCTTCTCTTCCCTTGGAACTGCTATGGGGATGACTACGGAATACAAAACCAATCTGACTCAAAACTGAACCACCCTGTCCTGAGTTAACAGAGCTTCCGCCAGACTACCTAAACCGGTCTGCTCAAAACCGTTAGCCAGATTATGCTGATCTTTTCTATGCTGTACCGCTTCATCATGGCCGATAACCCCTCTTCTGAGAGCAGCTGCAACACAAGTTTCCAGCCGGACATCGTGTTTGATGGCCAGTTGCTGCCACGCTGACGTGATATCAAACTCATCATTGGCTGGCACAACTAAAGAGGAGCCGTTGCTCACCCCATCCTGATAAAAGAATACCGAAGTAAGACGGTGACCTTTTTCCAGCAAGGCACAGGCAAAGCCATAAGCACTTCTTGCTGACTGATCACCATATACACTGCCGTTAACAAGAAGGGTGTAGCTCAGACTCACTTCTCGCCGTCCTCGGTTTTACGCTGACGGATATACAGGTAAACCGTATGCTTGGAGATATTCAAACGTTCAGCAACACGGTTAATGGCATCTTTAATGTCAAAAATACCTTTATCGTACAGCTCCATAACAATCTGACGGTTCTTAGTATTGTTAGAAACAGACTTGTCAGCATTGATATCTTCAATGGTATGCTCAACCGTCTGATCAACCAGTTCAACTACATCACTGGCAAAGTTCACTGATGATGCCGCTTCTTTTGCTTCTTCGGTTGGCATAAAAGATTGCAGAACCTGAGAGAAAGGCGCATCCAGATTGATGTTGATACAGAGAAGACCGATAACGCGATTACTGCCATTGCGAATAGCGATGGTAATCGACTTCATCAATACTCCACCTTTAGCTCTGGTAAAATAGGCGCGGGAAAAGTTTCGTTCAGAGCCTTCAATATCCTTCAGCATCTTCAATGCCAGATCGGTAATTGGCGAACCAACCTTACGGCCGGTATTCTCACCATTGGCAATTTTGATTGCAGACGTATCTAAGTTCTCAAGCGAATGAAGTACAATCTCACAGAAAGGACCAATCAACCCGGCAATACCATCCACTACCGCCTCATAGGAACGTAAGATAATTAAATCATGTTCACTGAAGGGCTCCACAACAACGGATTCTATCTCCATCAACGCATCTGCGTGCATCACTTCTGATGTTGTCACAACTACTAACCTCAGATTAAAAATCAATTAATTCGTGCAAGTTTATCAGATATTTTGACACAAGCACCGTAATAGTACGAAATTAGATCAATTAAGCGCGATCAAAAAGGCCCGGTAGCAACCGGGCCTGTCTCTGATATAATTTATTACTGCTCTGCTGCCTGCTCTTTATTTACGCTTACCAGCTCTACCTCAAACACCAATGTAGAGTTAGCCGGAATGGTCGGCGTATCTTGCTCGCCATAAGCCAGCTGTGGCGGGATAACAAATTTAAACTTAGAGCCAACCGGCATTAACTGAACACCTTCTGTCCAGCCCGGAATAACGCGATCCAGCGGGAAGCTGGCAGTCTGGTTTCTGTCATAAGAGCTATCAAATTTAGTTCCGTCTGTCAGGGTACCAACATAGTGTACTTCAACGGTATCGGAAGCAGCCGGCTTTTCACCTTCTGCCGGGGTCAGTACCTGATAAAGAAGACCCGATTCAGTTTTCTTCACGCCTTCTTGCTTTTCAAACTCAGCGCGGAACTCTTCACCAGCTTTCACAGTAGCGGCGGCTTTTTCTTTCGCCATCTCTTCTACTTTAGCGGCAACACGCTGATCAAGAGAGGCAAGTGTTGCCTGAATTTCTTCCTCAGTCAGGCCTGGTTTTCCTGCAAACGAGTCTTCAATACCTTTCAGTACTAGCTCTTTATCCAGATTGACACCCAACTCAGATGGCTTCTCCAGACTGGTCTCAAAATAGTTAGCAAAAGAGACACCAATGGCATAAGCCGCCTTCTCGTCATCAGACTTAAAGGTGATTGCTGCACTCGTTTCTGGCTGAACCTGTTCAGCTTTCGCTACTTCTTCTTTCGGGGCTTCTTCTTTTCCACAGCCTACAGCCAATGCAACAGTTGCTGCTAATAGGGACACTTTAAACAAAGATTTCATTAAGTTCTCCAGTTGAATGGCTTTGCCATCTATTTTTTCCTGCACGGATAAGCCGTAATTATTACTGCTCTATGTGCAAATACGTTGTTGTATACTAAGGTATATGTCTTTCGACACAAACCGGAATGTTATTTTCTAATGAGACGATTCTCTCACATTGCGATAATCAGCTTTGTCATTTCTCTGTTAACTGGCTGTTTTTATTCCAGTCAGGATGATCAACGCTGGGATATTGCACCTAAAGGGGCAACCAGCTTTGCACTCAGCAGAGATGCCCGGTTTGCTCTGCTCTATTCCAATTCTAAGCAGCTACTGCTATGGGACCTGAAACAAGATAAAGAGCTGGCAGCCCTTGGCAAGCAAGATCCGGACGGAAATACCGTTTCTCATATCCGCATATCGGATAATAACCGCTATGCCGTAACGGCCACACAGCTTAACTTTGCCGTATGGGATCTCTCATGGACGCAAGCCAATGGTCTCTGGTCAATTTCTGACGGACTTATCAGAGACATTGACATCACCAGTAACGGCGAACAAGTGTTACTTGGTCTGTCAAACGGCAAGGCTATCTACGTGAACTTAGTCACCGGCCGCCGTTTAGAGTTCCTTGCCCACCGTGAAAAAGTTAACACAGTAGCCGTTTCTTCCAACGGCCGCTTCGCCCTTACCGGCGGCAATGACTACAAAGCTTATTTCTGGAATACGAAAACCGGTCAGGCACTGTATGTATTTGAACACGACGCCCGTATTAACCGGGTTGCCCTTCACCGGGATGGTAAGTTAGCGTTTACTTCTGACGGAGCAAACGATAGTTTTATCTGGGATTTAAAAACCGGACAGAAAATCACAGAACTCAAATCCTTCTCGCGGCAACTTGTTTTCTCCACGGCTCGCTTTTCCGATGACGGGAAATACCTGGTTACCGGCTCTCCTGCTGGCCGGGTTATGTTGTGGGATACCTCAAGCGGTGAAAGTATCGAAGGCTGGGAAGTGGAGCCGTTAAAAGAGACTCGCCCTCCCCGTGCAGTCGTGTATGATGCAGCCTTTGACGATCAAAACAGAGTTATTTCTGCGACTTCAGCAGGAATCGCACAAGCGTGGGAAGTAGATTGATGAGCGAAGCAACAGAACAACAGCTGCTGAATAAAATAGAAGATTTAGAGTGCAAACTGGCTTTTCAGGAACAGAGCATTGAAGAGTTAAATGACGCTCTGAGCCAGCAGCAAATATTGATCTCTAAGATGCAGGATCAGATGAAATATGTCGCCAACAAGGTGAAAAATATGGACACCTCAAATATGGCTGATCCATCAGAAGAGACACCTCCCCCTCACTATTAATGATCAGCTTGGCATATTAGTCAGTTCCGGGCAGCTTTGCCCGGATTACTCATCAACAAATATTTTCACTTCCAGTTCACCGTTAACATCGATACTGGCGCGATACATGCCAAGGCTGTTCATGGCATTATGAATATTTCCCCGGCTATCGATGGCAATCAGTCCACCCTCTCCGCCCATGGCTTTCAGGTCTCCCTGAATCACGACTTCACTGGCAGTATAAACATCTTCTTTCAGGTAACGCATTCTGGCTGCAACATCTCCGGCCACCGCTTTACGGATAAAATACTCGCCCATCCCCGTTGTCGACACGGCAACATTGTTGTTCTCCGCAAAAGTACCGCAACCTATTAGTGGTGAATCACCTATCCGGCCATACTTCTTATTAGTAATACCGCCGGTACTGGTTGCTGCCGCCAGATTCCCTTGTTGATCAAGAGCAACTGCACCTACCGTGCCGAATTTTCTGTCATCAGGGTACTGCGAATCGGAAGCTTGCTGATAACTGGCTTCAGAAAGGGCATACATACCTTTCTCTTTCATAGACTGAAGCTGCTCATAGCGGCGATCGGTAAAAAAGTAATCTTGCTCCGTATACTCATAACCCAGCTCGAAAGCGAACTGCTCCGCGCCCTCTCCGTTAAGAAAAACATGTTCACTTTTATTCATCACATCCAGAGCAAGGGCTACGGGATTTTTTATATGACGGATAGCCGTTACCGCTCCGGCATTCATTTCTCTGCCGTGCATAACAGAAGCGTCCATCTCAACCATCTCGTTATGAGTTAAGACAGAACCTCTTCCTGCATTAAACAGGGGTGAGTCCTCCAGAACTTTAACGGCAGCGACAACAGCCTCCGCAGCATCCTTTCCTTCACTCAGCAGTTTGTGACCAGCTGTAACTGACGCTTGCAGAGTGGAACGGATTTCATGGTTGAGTTCTGCGGTCAATTTCTGTTTCAGAATGGTGCCGGCACCGCCATGAATAGCGATAGAAAAAGGATTACTGTTCATAAAGCTTAGAAGGCTCCTTTGCTGAGCGGGCTGAGCCGCAGAAATGTTTTAGTATAAAAAAGCCTTCCGGCTGGAAGGCTTTTTTACTTAATTAGTGAGAGCAGCCGCAACCACCGTTACCACCACCGCCACAGCAGCCGTCTTCTTTTCCTTTACCGTGCTCATGGCCTTCGCCACCACAGCAGCCACCTTCGTGATCATGGCCGTGACCACCACAACCACCTTCTTTATGAATATGGCCGTGTTCAATTTCTTCTTCTGTCGCAGCACGGGTTGCCATTACTTCAACATCAAATGTCAGAGTCTGACCGGCAAGCATATGGTTACCATCAACAACCACTTCATCACCGTCTACTTCAGTAACTTCTACAGGGATTGGACCCTGATCAGTATCCGCTAAAAAGCGCATACCAACTTCAATTCGGTCTACACCCTGAAACACATCAGCAGGAACACGCTGTACCAGTGCGTCACTGTGTTCGCCATAAGCATCTTCAGGTGCAATTGTCGCAGAGAACTTATCACCTACTGTTTTGCCTTCCAGCTCATTTTCCAGACCTGTAATCAGGTTGTTATGACCGTGAAGATAATCCAGCGGAGCTTCATTGGTTGCCTGATCAACGACTACACCATCTTCAAGCTTTACCTGATATGCAAGGCTTACTACTACGTTCTTTTCAATATTCATGTCTGCTCCAAAGCAATCTGAGCTTGGCCTGAGTTTGCGTCAACCAAGAAGTACAATAAGTCCAATGCCGTCAGCCATTCGCTATCCGCATTGGTACTCTCCCGAAAACCGAGTTGCCACTATTATGGGGATGATTTAACGAAACTCAATTATTCCGGCTTAAAAATACCGATCAAATCCTGTTCAGAATGTTCAGAATTTTGAACCGTGCTAGGTGTTCTCTGATCTGTATGACCGCATTCAACGCACTCGACCATCTCAATATTGTTCTCAACCCACCAGCGCAGGGCATCAGCAGCGGAGCATTTAGGGCACGCTGCCCCGGCAATAAATCTTTTTTTTATTTTCACTTACGACTTCCTTCACTATACCGCTTTATTTTTATTTCCAGTGATTATTGGACTGATTGTCACTTTCCATGTCGCGGGCAAATACTTCTTCCAGCTCTTTTCTTGCTTCTTTGGAGCGCTGAGCCAGCTCTTTATCATCCATATGCATAGGCAGTAACTCTTCCAGCATGGTGGTATCCAGTTTTCTGAAATGCGCTTCTGCCCTTTTAGCCTGATAGGGGTGCATT
This sequence comes from Vibrio sp. SCSIO 43137, assembly GCF_028201475.1. Taxonomy (NCBI): domain Bacteria; kingdom Pseudomonadati; phylum Pseudomonadota; class Gammaproteobacteria; order Vibrionales; family Vibrionaceae; genus Vibrio; species Vibrio sp. SCSIO 43137. Next base: position 3,059,266 of record NZ_CP116383.1, read on the forward strand.
CCCAGTTCAACCAGCAATTGTCCGCCTAAATCCAGTGCGCCTAAAAACGTCTCCCTTGAGTAGTTTTTTACTCCGTGATTGGAAAACTGATACGCCTCTGTCCGGCTACGAGCCCTTGCCAGTATCTTAAGCTTTGGAAAATGTTGCTGGCAAAGATGGATCATCTCCAGAATTTCATCCGGGTTATCGGTACAGGCAACAATCGCTTCTGCTTTATCAGCGCCGGCTGCACGAAGCAAATCCAGTTTAGTGGCGTCTCCGTAGAACACTTTATAGCCATATTTTCTCAGTAACTGGATCTGACTAGGGTCGCTTTCCAGAACGGTGATGCGCACTTTGTTAGCATACATCAGACGGCCTACCACCTGACCAAAACGGCCGAAGCCCGCAATAATAACCCTTGGGTTACGGTTTATTACATCACTACTATCTTCACCACTCTGCTGGCTGTTGATAGATGCTGCAAACCATCTATCCTGCAAAATCAGCAGAATTGGTGTTGTCACCATAGATAAACTAACTACCACCAGCAAGAAAGCGCTTAACTCGGCATCAATAAGGTTTTCTGCCTGCGCAGCGGTAAAGATAACAAAAGCAAACTCGCCACCCTGACTTAAAATAGCGGCCATCCGGCTACGCGCCTTAGCTCTGGTACCAAATAACCGCGCCAGAAGATAAAGCACAATGGCTTTTACTGAGATTAAAGCAACAACTGCCGTTAAAACCTCAATGGGATGCAGAGCCAGCAAGCCGAGATTGACCGACATGCCTACCGCAATAAAGAATAGACCAAGCAGTAGCCCTTTAAATGGTTCTATGGAGATCTCTAGCTCATGGCGGTACTCACTTTCAGCCAGTAAAACACCAGCCAGAAAAGTACCTAACGCCATAGAGAGACCAAGCTGCTGCATAAATACCGCGGTACCGATAACCAGTAAAAGTGCAGCAACGGTAAATAGCTCACGCACACCGCTCATCACCACATAGCGGAATAGCGGCCTTAGCAGAAAATGACCACCTATTAGCAGAACGGCAATTGAACCGAATGTTCTCAGGGAGTCGAACCAGTTTCCGTCTCCGCCGGCACCAGCCAGAACCGGCAAAATTGCCAGCATAGGAATCACGGCGATATCCTGAAACAGCAGAACAGCAAAGCCCGATTGACCGGTTTCTGAACCTGCCAGCCCCTGCTCTTCGATAACTCTCAATGCTATGGCAGTGGACGAGAGCGCCAGCCCCATACCGACCACCAGACTACTTTGCCACGAGAGGGAAAACATCATACCAATAGCGGTAATAATCAAGGTGGTCACCGCAACCTGCCCTCCGCCAAGTCCTAATATAGGACTTCGCATCTGCCAGAGCTTTTTCGGATTCAGTTCCAGTCCGATAAGGAACAGCAGTAGCACCACACCAAACTCGGCAAAGTGTAATATCGCATCTACATCACTGATTAAACCAAAGCCCCATGGACCAATGGCAACACCACCCAGCAGATAGCCCAATACTGAGCCTAACCCCATTCGCTGCGCCAGTGGTACTGCAACTACCGCAACAGAGAGAAAGACAACGCTGCTTTGCAAAAAACTATCCGTTAACGCCATTCAGCACCTCTTGCTCATTATTTAGCGGATGTTGTAGCCAGCTGCGGAACTGCTCTGCATGTTGATAACGGTCAACATCGGAAACATGCCTTGCCCAGTGCAAGACTAAAGGCTCAATCCAGTGCATACGACACAGAGAAGCCGTTAGTTCAAATGGCTGAAGTATCTCCTGCATCGGATACTTGTTATAACCCGAGGCGGCAAATGCTTTTTCAGCACCGCCAGTGGTAATCACACTACGCCAGTACTTACCTTCCAGTGCGCTATTATCACCAAAAGCAAAACCTTTACCCAGTACCCTGTCCATCCACTCTTTCAGCAGCGCCGGACAAGAGTACATAAATAGAGGATGCTGGAAGACAATAATATCGTGCTCAAGCAGAAGCTGATGCTCATACTGGACATCAATAAAAAAGTCCGGATAGCGGGCATAAAGATCATGAACAGTAACATGCTCAAGATCCTCAACTTTTTTCAGCATTATGCTGTTAGCCACAGAGGTTTCCGGCTCCGGATGAACAAAGATTAATAGAATTTTCGGTGAGGGGTTTTGTTTCTGACTCATTCCCTGAACTATTCCTTTAACTCTTACTGATAAAGCATCGGCAAAAGCTCCATTTGCTAACGCCTGACAGAATTATGTAACCCTCATCATATCCTATTTTCTATAATGATCGACTTTTAATCGTATAACGCCTACTATTCCTCGCGTTAAACATTCCCAATCTATAAGACTTCTATGATTACGTTCAGCGACATTCAGTTACTCCGAGGCGGTAAACCGCTTTTAGACCAGGCATCAGCAACCATTCATCCGGGCGATAAAGTCGGTCTGGTGGGTAAAAACGGCTGCGGAAAATCTACCCTGTTCGCACTGATGAAAGATGAACTGTCTATCGATGCGGGAACCTTTAAGCAGCCGGCCTACTGGGAACTGGCATGGGTAGCACAGGAAACACCGGCACTGGAACGTTCCGCCCTCGAATATGTTATTGATGGTGATAGAGAGTTCCGTAATCTCGAGTCAGAACTGGCTAAGGCCGAAGCAGAAGATAACGGTACAAAAGTCGCTGAGATTCATGGGAAGATAGAGACCATCGGCGGATACAGTATCCGTGCCCGTGCCGCAGAATTGCTGGACGGGCTTGGTTTTAGTCAGGATCAGATGAGCTGGAACCTGACTCAATTCTCTGGTGGCTGGCGTATGCGCCTTAACCTCGCGCAAGCCCTGTTATGTCGTTCAGATCTGCTGCTGCTCGATGAACCAACCAACCACTTGGATCTGGATGCGGTTATGTGGCTGGAGCGTTGGCTACAGAATTACCCCGGCACTCTGGTATTGATCTCCCACGACAGGGATTTTCTCGATCCTATTGTCGGCCGTATTATCCATATAGAAAATCAGTTGCTGAATGAATACACAGGTAACTACTCATCATTTGAAAATCAGCGGGCGCAAAAACTGATCCTGCAACAAGCCATGTATCAGAAGCAGCAGAAGCAGATGGCACATATGCAGAGCTATATCGATCGCTTCAGATATAAAGCCTCTAAAGCCCGTCAGGCACAGAGTCGTATTAAAGCTCTGGAGAAGATGGAAAAAGTACTGCCTGCCCAATTCGATAATCCGTTCAGTTTTGAGTTCCGTGAACCATCAGCCCTGCCAAATCCGATTATCATGATGGACGATGTATCGGCCGGTTACGACGACACACTGATTCTGGAAAAAATCCGCCTTAACCTCGTACCGGGCAGCCGCATCGGCCTGCTGGGACGAAACGGTGCCGGTAAATCTACCCTGATTAAGCTACTCTCATCAGAGCTAAAAGCTCAGGGGGGCGATCTCACCTATTCTCAGGGCGTTAAGATCGGCTATTTCGCCCAGCATCAGCTTGAGACTCTTCATCCGGAAGAGACGCCTCTGCAGCATATGATGCAGATAGCGCCGGATAAAACCGAGCAGGAGCTAAGAAACTACTTAGGCAGTTTCGGTTTTAACGGTGATAAAGCACTGGATAAAGTCGCCCCTTTTTCCGGTGGTGAAAAAGCGCGACTGGTACTGGCCCTGATTGTGTGGCAAAAACCTAACCTGTTGCTGCTCGATGAACCGACCAACCACCTTGATCTGGATATGCGACAAGCCCTTACGCTGGCACTACAAACCTTTGAAGGCGCCATGGTGATTGTCAGCCACGACCGCTATCTGCTTCGTGCCACCACTGATGATCTCTACCTGGTGCATGACAGGCAAGTTGCCCCGTTTGATGGTGATCTTAATGACTACTACAAATGGCTGACAGATCTAAGCAAAGCAGAAAAGAAAGAGGCACAACCAGATACTTCGGCTAAATCCGGCATAAACAGCGCAGCAGCGAAAAAAGAGCAGAAAAGGAAAGAAGCCGAATTCCGTAAACAGACTGCCCCGCTGCGTAAGTCACTGCAAAAACTGGAAAATCAGATCGATAAGCTCTCTGAAACATTAGCTGAAGCAGAGCAGCAATTATCTGACACCAGTCTGTACCAGGACGAAAATAAGGCTAAACTTAATCAGGTACTGGCACTTCAGGCTTCTTCTAAATCAGAACTTGAAGAGGTCGAAATGGAATGGATGGACATTCAGGAACAACTGGAACAGATGCAACTCGATCTGGAGAGTGAATGACAAAAAACGCTTCTATATCTCTGACACTGGAACGTCTCTGGCAGTTTAGCCTGCAGTATTATAGTGTGCGCGGGATTAAAGAAGCGTGTTTATCCCTACAGAACAAATATCACGGCAATGTAAACCTGCTGCTGTTACTCAAGTGGCTGGATGAACAGCAGCTCAGTTTTGCAGGAGAGAGCTGGCATAAAATACAACACGCCCTTAGCAGAAGTGAATCCCTACTGCTGCACTATCGTGAATTAAGAAAACAGTATAAAACTCACCTGCCTGACACCCTTTACAGAAAATCTCTTGAGTTTGAGCTAATGCTGGAAAAGCAGCAGCAATCCGATCTGGTCGACTGTATCAATTCCATAGCCTTAACTGAGAATAAAGGGCTACCAATGACTCAGCTCTATTGTCAGCAGTTAGGTGCCGATAGTCTCGCTGAAGAGTTTACCGCCAGAGACAGCCAGTAGCCTTTTGATTTATCTTGTTCAGACTTAAGTGAGTGCTTGCATTAGCTTCATCATTAAATCAAGCTGGAGCTTAATAGGGACAAGACGGATAAAAATCGCTGCCTGACAGCAGCCCTGTAAGTGAAAAAACCATGACAAATTTCTCCCCCGTTGCCGGACTGACTAATCCGCACTTTCAAACCATACTGCCTCGATTAATTCGCAGGAAACCTCTTTTTAAACCTTGCTGGCAGACACTTGAGCTGGAAGACGGCGATTTTGTTGATCTTGCATGGAGCGAAGATTGGCAGACTGAACAAGCCGCTAAAAAACCTATTTTTGTGCTATTTCATGGGCTGGAAGGCAGCTTTGACAGCCCCTACGCAAATGGCCTGATGCACGCTTTCTCCAAGAGAGGCTGGCTGTCAGTAATGATGCACTTTCGTGTTTGCAGCGGAAGGCCAAACCGTCATGCGCGTGCTTACCATTCAGGTGAAGTGAAAGACGCCCGCCACTTTCTGAAGCATCTGAACACCCTGTTTCCAGATCAACCCAAAGTAGCGGTAGGTATCTCTCTTGGTGGCAATATGCTGGTGAACTATCTGGCCACATATAAGGATGAACCACTGCTGGGTGCAGCAACCGTTGTCTCAGCTCCTTTGGATTTAGCCGCCTGTTCCAGTCGCATTGAACAGGGCTTTTCAAAGGTTTACCGTAACTATCTTTTAACTTCCCTGAAGAAGAATGCGCTGCTTAAAGAGCACAAGCTGAAATCTGCCATTGGAATCGAGGCGCCACATATTAAGTCCATTCAGACCCTATACGGTTTTGATGATTTGATTACCGCACCGCTACACGGCTTTGATAACGCTGACGACTATTACCAGCGCTGCTCAGGGATAAAGGTACTGAACCAGGTTACTGTTCCGCTGCAGGTAATTCACTCCGGTGACGATCCGTTTATGACGGCGGCCGTTATCCCGCAGTTCCGTTTAAACGACAATATTCACTACAGGCTGTTAAAACAGGGCGGTCATGTCGGTTTTATTTCCGGTACCCTGTCCCGTCCCAGATTCTGGTTAGAGGAACATCTGCCGGATTACTACCAACACTTTATCTCATCAATCAGTGAGGATGTATGATTGTTCCATGGCAACAAATTGACCCGGAAACCCTGACAAACTTAATTAAAGAGTATGTGCTGCGTGAAGGCACCGACTATGGTGCTGAAGAGGCCATGCTGGAAGACAAAATTGAACAAGTAAAAACACTTCTGCAGTCAGGAGAAGCGGTTATTCTCTTTTCAGAACTGCACGAAACTGTAGACATTAAGTTAAAGCGTGAACTTTGATTGTTTATTAATTAGCCCTATTTTCATACACTAACGTCAGTGAGTTAGTAAACCGACAAGGAATGTCATGTCAGCAAAACATCCAATCATCGCGGTAACCGGTTCTTCCGGTGCAGGCACAACCACCACCTCAGAAGCATTCAGAAAAATGTTCAGCATGATGGACATTAAGCCTGCCTGGGTTGAGGGAGATAGCTTCCACCGTTTTACCCGCCCGGAAATGGATATCGAGATCCGTAAAGCCAAGGAACAGGGAAAGCACATTAGTTACTTTGGCCCTGAGGCGAATGATTTTCCTGCACTGGAAAAATTCTTCCGTAAGTTTGGCGACGAGGGAACAGGACAAGTCCGGCGCTATCTGCACTCATTTGATGAAGCAGTTCCCTATAATCAGATGCCGGGAACCTTCACCCCTTGGCAAGAGTTGCCGGAAGAGAGCGATGTACTGTTTTATGAAGGGCTGCACGGCGGGGTAAAAGACGGTGATGTGAATGTCTCTCAGCATGTCGACCTGCTTATCGGCATGGTTCCTATTGTAAACCTTGAGTGGATACAAAAATTTGTCCGCGATACCCGCGACAGAGGCCACTCCCGCGAAGCCGTAACTGACTCTATCGTGCGTTCAATGGATGATTACCTGAACTATATTACCCCTCAGTTTTCGCGCACTCATATTAATTTTCAGCGGGTTCCGACTGTAGATACTTCTAACCCGCTCAATGCCAAAGGTATTCCTAGTTTAGATGAAAGCTTTGTGGTGATCAGGCTGCGGGGAATGAAAAATGTCGACTTTCCTTACCTTCTGGCAATGATCGATGGCTCATTTATGTCACGGCATAATACGCTGGTGGTACCGGGCGGTAAAATGAGCTTTGCCATGGAACTGATAATCCGGCCGGTACTGCAACAGTTAATCGAAACGGGCAAAATCGGCTAAAAAACAGCCGATAATGCATTTTCCTTCTAATACCGTGATCATGTGCACGGTTTTGCTTAACAAATCGCAATTTGAGGGCGATCAAAATCAAGAAATCGTCTGCAAAAAAGGATACTATTCTTAACCGATATAGAAGTAGCTTGCAGCTTTGCATAAGAAAACCTATGCTAACTTCACCAATTTGGCGAGGCAGCAAAGGACGCTGCTGAATAGACCCTGCATAAAATAGTGAGATAATTATGGTTCTAGGTAAACCTCAAACCGATCCAACATTAGAATGGTTTCTTTCACACTGTCATATCCATAAATACCCTTCAAAGAGCACGCTGATTCACGCTGGTGAGAAAGCGGAAACTTTGTATTACATTGTGAAAGGCTCTGTAGCTGTGCTTATCAAGGATGAAGAAGGAAAAGAGATGATTCTTTCCTACCTGAATCAAGGTGACTTCATCGGTGAACTCAGTCTATTTGCAGAAGAACAAGACCGTACTGCTTGGGTACGTGCTAAATCCCCATGTGAAGTAGCCGAAATTTCATTTAAGAAATTCCGTCAGCTGATTCAGGTTAACCCTGATATCCTGATGCGCCTTTCTGCACAGATGGCTAACCGTCTACAGGTTACCAGCCAGAAAGTAGGTGACCTGGCATTCCTAGATGTAACTGGTCGCATCGCTCAGACGCTACTTAACCTAGCCAAACAACCTGATGCAATGACACACCCGGACGGTATGCAGATTAAGATTACCCGTCAGGAAATTGGTCAAATCGTAGGTTGTTCACGTGAAACCGTAGGCCGTATCCTTAAGATGCTGGAAGAGCAGAACCTTATCTCTGCTCACGGTAAAACCATTGTGGTTTACGGAACACGATAAAACCTCTGGCTTATCCCTTTTAAAACGCAGCGAAAGCTGCGTTTTTTATTTTAGCCCTAACTCGAGCCGTTGAAAGTTATCAATATTCGGCAATACCACTCTCATCGCTTTGGCCGATTTTACGCCCATCCACTCAGCCAGTGCGGCAGCAACCTGATCAGAACCGATAGACGGAATCATCCTTCCCTTAGAGATATCATCCTCACCAGAAATTTTTAAACTTGGCCAGACTCCAATCGCCTTTTCTGCCCGCAGTCCGCCCCCCATAATCAACTGGTGGCCACCCCAGCCGTGATCCGTTCCTGTATCATTAGGAGCGATTCTGCGTCCGAACTCTGACTGGGTAAAGGTAACCACCTTATCCTGATAGCCTATCGACTCCAGCGCACGGTTAAAGGTAGCCAGACTGTCACTTAACTCTTTAAGCAGCAACGGATGTCTTTCTAGCTGGTCATCATGGGTATCAAAACCGGACAGAGTAACGTAAAACACCTGCCTCTCCTGACCCAGTTGCTGTTGCTGGCTGATCAGTTTAAACACCACCGCCAACTGCTTATCCAGTGATGAACCGGAAAAGCCTTTAAAGCTGCTCTCTCTGTTTAAGGTTTCAGACAGCAGACTGCTACTGCTCAGGGAAGCCTGCATCGCTTTGTTGATCTCGGCATGAAACGGTGAACTTGGATCTTTTGCCAGCAGCTTTTTGTAGCTACGCAGTATGGCCCGGTTTTGAATACCGGCCACTTTAGCCACCTTATCTCCCCTGAGGATATTTTGCTCACTGTTCATCGCCCTGAGTATCAAGGCATTACCGGACAGACTATAAAGAGCAGAGAAGCCCTGTTGCTCTGATATCACATCCATCATCCGGCCGGCCCAACCCAGCTTTATCCTGTGGTTTACCGCGCCACGGTGCCACTCTGAACGCTGAGAATTATGAGAGAAAAGCTGAGGCGGCTTGGGTTTCGCTCCTGACTCTATCTCATGCTTGGTCAGAGGTTGCTGCAACACACCGCTATTTAGTATCACATTCGCTTTCCCTGCCTTATAAAGCGCCTGTAATGCCTGCATAGTGGGATGCAAGCCAAACTGCACGGTTTTGTTATTGCCGTCAAAGCTGCTCTGTGGAATCTTCAGCAAGTCACTCTGTTCTATCGCAAGCAGAGCTCGGCTCTTGTTGTACTCTTGATAGTGCAGCGAGTCTGCCGGAACCAACATATTATAGGCGTCGTTGCCCCCCTTCAGGTCAATACAAACTAAGGCTCTATAATCTTTCTGTTTTGCGTTCAGCCTGCCGGGAAGCAAGCCCAACGACATAAACCCGCAGCCCGCCGATAGTGACAGAAATTCTCTTCGCTTGATTGTTATTGCCCTACTCCTGAATCAGAAATTCATCGCTAATCAGCGCCAGATACAAACTCTGTAACACCCGGTTTTGTTTTCTCTTGCTCTCTTCTGACAAGTTATCTTTGATAATACTTTTAAGCTCTGCACTCATTTTATTGGCAAATAAGCGCTTGTTTATCAGCTCCGTCAATTGTTCAGGTTGCTCCTTCAGAGCGGTAAATTCATCCACAGAAAGGGGGGAATCAACTTTCTTTACAGAGTACAAAATAGCTCGGGCAGCATTGCTGTAGGCGGTGTAACTGGTCCAGTTCATTAACTCCAGCTCAGGAGCTACCATCTCCCCCTGTTGCATAAAGCTGGCAGGTTGATAGTCAGGCTCAAAGAAATTAAACACCGACGGCGATGAAAGAGGCCCTTGTTGCGCTGCTCGATAGAAAAGCGTCGCTTTAGCACCACTTTCAGCTCCTCCGACAGAAAATGCCCGGTAGATATTGGTTAATGCCAGCAGGGGCTCTTTCACTTTTACCGGCTTAAGTTGCGAATAACCGAGTGCTTCCTGATCTAGCAGAATCGCCAGCAGTACAGACTTTAAATCCCCTCGTTCACCTTTACCGTTATCAGCGAACACCGACGACACTCTTTGCACATATTCATCTGAGGGGTTGGATGTAACAAACCTCTTAATCAACTGCTTTGAAACAAACGCAGCCGTATTAGGGTGATAGAACAGTATATCCAGTACCTGGCTTACATCCTGATAAGGGGTCAGCCCCGATTTAAGGGTATGCCCCAATACCGTCTTTTCAGTGAAGTCATGGCGGGAGGAGACAGCACGCATAGGTTTTAGTAGTGCTTTATCACTCTTCTCCCTCACCCAGCCACTAAACGCCCGAGCGATTTCTTCAACATCCTGCTGAGTGTAACTGGGAATAAGATTTCCATTGGCGCTGGTTTTATAGCTACCATCATTGTTTAGTTGATAGAGGCCAATGGTAAATAGCTGCATCACTTCCCGTGCGTAGTTTTCGTCAGGAAAGGTTCCTTTATCTGCGTCGGCTTTGCGACTGCCCATCATAGAGAGGTATCGCCCCATTGCCGGATGAAAGGTCACTTTCTCCAGTAATTGCCGGTAGTTTGAAAAAGCATTTTCAGCTAACAGATCGTAATAATTCGACAGGGCGTGAGCTTTCTTACCTAACCCTCCTCCAAGGCGGGAGACCACGAAAAGCTCACTCAGGGCAAAGGCCATTCTCTGCCTTAGTTGATCTTCGCTGTAAATCGCAATCTGCCACCAGACATTGCCTCTTGCTTTATGCGATTCAGGCTCATCAAAGGTAAGAAATAGTTTTTCATGGGAAGAGGCTGGCAGTGAGAACTGCCTTTGCAGCCACTCTTTATAACCCAGTTTTTGTAACTGGTTATAGCTGGATTTAGTCGGCCCGAAAGTTGTCCGGTAAAGCAGTTGATAGCGCTCGGTCTCGCTGAGCTTGTCAGGTAAATGAGCCAGATTAGTTTGTTCTGATGCTCCGGCATACAGTACCGCCGAGCTAATAAGAGTCGCCAAAGCAACCAACAACCGCCTGCCACGCACAGCTAAAAATGCAGTGTTCAGTCCCATCAAAACTCCATCTACTTCTCAACTGAAAACAATACTCATAATTATAGGCGATTTAGTAAAAATACCCCTTAGCTTTCTGATATGAAATTATTACTAACTGAAAATACTAAATTTTTTCGCCTAATTAGATTATCAAATATTTTGACTACAGTAACTATTTGATTAACCAAACCAATACAAAATTCACCCAATTAAACCGAGAAACTGATGGTAAATAACGGGCTGATAAACGGCTTATTTCAGGCATAAAAAAACCGAAGCATAACGCTTCGGTTTTCTCAGTTCAGGATGATATTACATCATGCCAGGCATACCGCCCATGCCACCCATTCCGCCCATATCAGGCATTGCAGGAGCGTCTTTCGCAGGCATATCAGAAACCATAGCTTCTGTTGTGATCATCAGACCGGCAACAGAGGCTGCAAACTGAAGTGCGCTACGAGTTACTTTAGTCGGGTCAAGGATACCCATTGCGATCATATCGCCGTACTCGCCAGTCGCTGCGTTGTAGCCTTCGCTACCTTCTGCTGCTTTAACATTGTTAGCCACAACAGACTCTTCATCACCTGCGTTAGCAACGATTTGACGAAGAGGCGCTTCCATTGCACGCAGAGCAACGCGAACACCAACGTTCTGCTCTTCGTTAGCACCTTCAAGACCAGCAACTTTAGAAGCCGCACGAATCAGGGCAACACCACCACCGGCAACCACACCTTCTTCAACTGCTGCGCGAGTTGCGTGAAGTGCATCTTCAACACGGTCTTTCTTCTCTTTCATCTCAACTTCAGTCGCTGCACCAACTTTAATTACTGCAACACCACCAGCCAGCTTAGCAACACGCTCTTGTAGCTTCTCTTTGTCGTAGTCTGAAGTTGCTTCTTCAATCTGCTGACGAATCTGAGCAACACGGCCGTTGATCATCGCTTCTTCACCTAGACCATCGATGATAGTTGTGTTCTCTTTAGTGATGGTTACGCGCTTAGCCTGACCAAGATCTTCCAGAGTCACTTTCTCAAGCTCAAGACCAACCTCTTCAGAGATAACAGTACCAGCAGTCAGAATAGCGATATCCTGAAGCATTGCCTTACGACGGTCACCGAAACCAGGTGCTTTAACAGCAGCCGCTTTAACGATGCCACGCATGTTGTTTACAACAAGAGTAGCCAGTGCTTCACCTTCAACATCTTCAGCAACAATCAGCAGAGGACGAGACGCTTTAGCAACCGCTTCCAGTGTAGGCAGCAGTTCACGGATATTAGATACTTTCTTATCGATAAGCAGGATAAATGGGTTTTCCAGCTCTACAGCGCCCGCTTCCTGATTAGTGATGAAGTAAGGAGAAAGGTAACCGCGGTCAAACTGCATACCTTCTACTACGTCCAGCTCATCATGCAGAGCCTGACCTTCTTCAACAGTGATAACACCGTCACGGCCTACTTTTTCCATCGCTTCAGCAATGATGTTACCAACAGTTTCATCAGAGTTTGCAGAGATAGTACCAACCTGAGCAATCGCTTTTGTATCAGCACAAGGAACAGAAAGTGATTTCAGCTCTTCAACAGCAGCAGCAACCGCTTTGTCGATGCCACGCTTAAGATCCATTGGGTTCATACCAGCAGCAACCGCTTTCAGGCCTTCAGCAATGATTGACTGAGCCAGAACTGTTGCAGTTGTTGTACCGTCACCTGCCGCATCGTTAGCTTGTGAAGCAACTTCTTTAACCATCTGAGCACCCATGTTCTGGAACTTGTCTTCCAGCTCAATTTCACGTGCAACAGAAACACCATCTTTAGTGATAGTCGGTGCGCCGAATGATTTATCAAGAACAACGTTACGTCCTTTTGGACCCAGCGTTACTTTTACTGCATCAGCCAGAACGTTTACACCTTCCAGCATTTTTACTCGTGCGTCGTTACCAAATTTTACGTCTTTAGCAGCCATTTTGATTTCCTTTCCTAAAATCTATTTTTCTACTTTAGTTTGTCGTTTAAGAGTGAATGTCTTAACGCTTACTATTATTCAACAATTGCCATGATGTCATTTTCAGACATTACCAGTACTTCTTTACCGTCGATCTTCTCAGTCTTAGTACCGTAGCCTTCAGCAAAGATCACTGTGTCGCCTACTTTTACGTCAAGTGGCATAACAGTACCGTTTTCCAGAATACGGCCTTTGCCAACAGCTAACACAGTACCGCGAGTAGATTTCTCAGCAGCAGAACCAGTCAGAACGATGCCGCCTGCAGATTTAGATTCAACTTCCTGGCGTTCAACGATAACACGGTCATGTAAAGGACGAATATTCATCGGTCGTCTCTCCTGATTTAGATTTAATTAATAGATTGTGCTGATTTATCAGCTTGTGAGAGTGATGTGGGGGCGCAATAGAAGATCCCAAGGGGGGAGTAAGGTTTTTTTTGTGAATGAAATCTCTTTTTTTACTTTGCAGACACAGAGCTGAGTGACTTGTGCGAATTGCGCTTAATTTCACTCTGGTTCAGAATATCGGCAGATAACAAATTTTTCGGATTTAGAATGGCTTGTAAGTTCTGTAACGGCAATCACTGGTTCTGGCAAAAGATAGGTCGTTGTAAGCGGTGTATGGATCAACTGACCACACTTTCTGTGCTGTGCTGGGTGGTATGGTGGTTTGTGTTCAGGGAAGATCCTAAGAGCGTAGAATCCATTGCTTTGATCTTTGCCGGTTTCGCCTTTAATACTCTGCTATTCCTTCATCTCTGGTTTCGCTTTGTGGTTTTTCCAATGCGAAAGAGAAACAAAAAGTAGATGAACTATAAATATAGTTAAACAAACTTAATTTGATTCAGGAGATAACCGCTTGTAAAGGAAGTGAAAACAGAGCAAAAAGAAAAAAGCCCCTAAACCAATCTTGGTCAGGGGCTTTCTTAGATTCATCTAAGAAAAAGCAGTGGTACTTAATAAGACCGCCTTTTCCCGATAATGTTCCCAAAGGATCTTTAATTTTTTAAATATATTTAAGGTTAACTATTTATTTCCTAAATATCATAGCTTTACGCCGCACCCGCACGAACAATAGCAAGATCCCCAAGCTCGATCTCCAGAGCAACTTCGTCACAAGCGTGGATCCTCGGACACTGTTCGCAGTCTTTCAGTACTTTCTCCGGCAGCAGACTCTTAGAGGTCGGAATAAAGCCCTGTCGCATAAAGAACTCAGGTGTACGGGTCAGCACAAACACTTTCTGAATCGCCATCTGTTTGGCTTTCTCAATCAAGTGCTGCACGATGGCGCTACTTTGATCATGCCAGCCAGCTTCAACACTTAGTGAGCGTATTTCAGCAAGACCAGAGTCATAAACATAAAGTGAAGCACAACCAGTTACTGTTCCCTGATGCTCAACTACAGCAAAAGAACCTATGCTACGGTTAATCTCACTACGGGAGATAGGCAGAACCTCACCAATACTGGCTCCGTAAGTCACCATGCTTTCAAGGGTATCAATATCCGTCAGTCTGGCACCACGTACTTTCACACCGGAGGTATCGCGTTTGCTCAAACGTTGCTGTGCTTGTTTCACCGCATACTCAACCTGTTTAGGCGATACACCTCCCAGAGCTGAACGCTTCTCAAGACAAGATTCAATGGTAAGAATATCGTATACATCCGCTTCAATGGTTGAAGAGAAAGCCTGCAGTTCTTCTAATGAAAGCTCTTCCAGTGCACAGCCTTTCTCAATGGCTCCCACTACTGCTACACCAACAATATGGTGAGCTTCACGGAACGGAATACCTTTGGCAACCAGATAGTCTGCCAGTTCAGTGGCGTTAGCATAGCCCTGTTTTGCCGCTTCCAGTGTACGCTCTTTATTTACATTCAGGCCTTCAAAGCAGAGTGTCGCCATCTCCATGCACTCATTCCATGTATCCAGTGCATCGAACAGGCCTTCTTTGTCTTCCTGCATATCCTTATTGTAGGCAAGAGGCAGAGCTTTAACCGTCATCATCATGCCTGCCATGGCTCCGTAAACTCTTCCGCACTTACCACGGATAAGCTCCAGCGCATCAGGGTTCTTCTTCTGTGGCATCAGTGAAGAGCCTGAAGTCACCGTATCAGCCAACTCAATAAAGTTAGACTCACCAGAGTTATAGAAGATCATATCTTCTGCCATACGGGAAAGGTGCAGCATAGAGATAGACGCAACGGACATCAGTTCCATAACATGGTCTCTGTCTGAAACAGAATCAAGGCTGTTACGGGTGGCAGAATGGAAGCCAAGGTTATGAGCCAGCTCTTCACGATCCATTGGATAAGCTGTACCTGCAAGGGCACCAGAGCCTAACGGGCAGGTATCTAACCGGTGGATAGCATCACTCAGGCGCGAATAGTCACGCTCAAACATCTCTACATAGGCAAGACACCAGTGAGCAAAAGTGACCGGTTGTGCCCTTTGCAGGTGGGTATAACCCGGCAGAACCGTATCCTGATGCATGGCAGCGACTTCAACCATATGGTTTTGCAGACGATCAAGGGCAATCAGCAGTTGCTGTCCCTGCTGACGACACCAGAGCTTAAGGTCAGTTGCGACCTGATCATTACGGGAACGACCGGTATGCAGCTTCTTGCCAAGATCACCAACCTTGCTGATAAGGTGTTGCTCAACCCAGCTATGAATGTCTTCTGCGTCAGACGCTAAGATCTGCTTAGGATCTTCCATCACTTCCAGCTTAAGCTCATTCAGCGCCAACTCCAGTTTCTGTTGCTCCTGTTCAGTCAGTACACCAACAGAAAGCAGAGCTTTCGACCAAGCGATTGAGCCGACAATGTCCTGCTCAGCCAGTCGGTAATCGAATCGAAGTGAATCGTTGAATTCTTTAAACCGAGTGTCTGCTGCCTGGGTAAATCTTCCGCCCCATAATGCCATTATGTCTCTCCTGCTCGCTTAGTATTGCTGATGCTTCTGGTAATTTTTATTGAGCTGCGCAGCCTGTGCCACGCAGCTTGATATTATTTTTGTGAGTTTAGTGTACGAATTCTGCTGGCCAGTGAGTAAAGACGAATAAAGCCGGCCGCATGGCTCTGGTCATAAACATCATCTTCACCGAAGGTAGCAAAACGTTCACAGTAAAGGCTGTTTTCAGAACGCTTCTGAGTTGCTGTCGCATGGCCTTTATACAGTTTGATAACGACTTCACCGTTGACATCTTGCGCCAGTTCTTCAGTGGCTGCAAGAATTGACTTACACAGAGGGGTAAACCAACGACCGTCATAAATCAGGTGCGCAGCTTTAATGCCTAACTCTTCACGGAACTCATATGAGCTCTTATCCAGCACCAGTTGCTCAACAGAACGTAGAGCTTCCATCATGATGGTGCCACCCGGAGTTTCATAACAGCCACGTGACTTCATACCTACCAGACGGTTTTCTACGATATCGATACGGCCGATACCGTGCTTGGCACCCTTATCGTTCAGATACATAAGCGCATTGTATGGTGTCATTTTCTCACCATCGACTTCGGTGATTTCACCTTTTTCCACTTTCAGTGATACATATTCCGCTTCATTTGGAGCCTGCTCCGGGCTGTTTGTCCATGCCCAGCAATCGTCGTTTGGTGCGTTCCATGTCTCTTCCAGAACGCCACCTTCTGTGGAGATATGCCATGCATTAGCATCACGAGAGTAAATCTTAGTAAGCGAAGCTGAGCAAGGAATGTTACGTTCTGCAAGGTAATCCAGACACTCTTCACGGCTGACCAAATCCCACTCACGCCAAGGAGCAATTACGTGTAGATCCGGTGCAAGAGCTGCGAAAGCACTCTCAAAACGAACCTGATCGTTACCTTTACCGGTACAACCGTGAGCAAGGGCATCAGCGCCTACTTTACGTGCGCACTCTACCTGAGCCTTGGCGATAATCGGACGAGCCATTGAGGTACCCAGCAGATATTTACCTTCATAAACGGCACCTGTTTTCAGTGACGGATAAATATACTCAGCAACCATCTCCTCTTTCAGGTCGGCAACATAAACTTCTGATGCACCAGAAGCAATTGCCTTCTCTTCAACACCGTCCAGCTCTTCTGCACCCTGACCGACATCAGCAACAAAAGCGACCACTTCACAGTCATAGTTCTCTTTAAGCCATGGAATGATCACTGATGTATCCAGACCGCCGGAATATGCTACGACTACTTTTTTAACTTGTACTTTACTCATTGTGTTTCTCCTACTATCCCGGACTGCACTGGCGGTCAGTTACTCGGGGTAAAAATCCGTTTATTGGTTATCCAATTTACTGTTTAAAATTCGTTTACTGAGGTAAAAACTGTGTACCTATGCTTTTACCTGAAAAGAGTTCGGCTAATTTTTCAGGGTATCGCCATGTTGCGACTTCGATAGGACGGCCAAGGTCATTGGCAGCTTCTAAAGCAGCCTGCACCTTAACGATCATCCCGTCGGTTATCACTTTCCCCTCTATTAAGGCATCAGCTTGTTGCTGATTCAGGTTTACCAGAAGATGGCCTTTTCCGTCCAGAACACCGCTGACGTCAGATAGCAGTACCAACTCAGCATCCAGAGTTCCGGCTACCGCTACAGCCGCCTGATCGGCGTTTACGTTCATAAGCTGGCCTTCATGGGTCAGACCGATTGAACTGATAATTGGCAGAGCACCGGTATTCAGAATCGCCTGAAGTACTTTAGCGTCACCGGGAGCTGCTTTACCTACTGCACCCAGTTCAGCATCCAGCTCAGTTACTGAACACATAGCACCATCACCAAGGCAAAGGCCGACAGCGTTGATACCACTCTTAATTGCCTCTCCCTGAAGCAACTTATTCGCCGTTCCCGCCAGAGCACCTGCGATTTCAGGAATTTGCTCATAAGGCGTTACCCTCAGGCCGTTTTTCTTTACGGTTTCCAGTTGCAGCTTCTTCATCAGATCATCCACCAGATAGCCGCCACCGTGTACGATCACCAAATCTCGCTTGGCTCGTCGCTGATACTCTTTAATTGCGTGAAAAAGTTTGCACAGCGTGTCGGTACTGGAGAGTGCTGCGCCGCCTAACTTAATCACTAATGGTTTTAGTTGCTCGGTCATTATTCATTCTCACAATAGTGATGTAAGCGGCTCAAAGCCGTTACGAATGTTTAAACACTGCATCGCGTGACTCGATGCACCTTTTAGTAGGTTGTCGATAGCAGACACAACTATGATATGCTGGTTTTCTACCTTCCAGCCGATATCACAGAAGGGGCTACGCTCCACATCCTGAATTTTTGGTATTTGCTGATACTTAAGCCGTACAGCCGGCTGATTTTGATAAGCCTTTTCAAAAGCACTATTCACATCACTGAGAGTGATGCCGTCTTCCAGCTTCATAGTAATGGTGGCCAGAATGCCACGCTTAAAATTGCCCAGATGAGGAGTAAAAATCACATCGCAACCAAGATGAGTCGCGATCTCAGGTTGATGACGGTGATTAAACAGACCGTATGGCTGATGGCTCACTTCGCAGAAACTGTTTACCATGCTCGCTTTACGCCCTGCTCCGGACACGCCGCTTACCGCATTAATCACAGGCCATTGCTGTGTGTTGATAAAGTTCATCTCTAACAATGGCTTGATAGCCAGTTGTGAAGCTGTCGGATAACAACCTGCCACAGCAATCAGATCCGATTGAGCGATTTGCTGGTCATTCCACTCAGCTAATCCATAAACCGCCTTATCCAGCAGTTTTGAATACTTATGCTCGAAACCATAATATTGCGGATAAAAACCTGCTTTTTGTACCCGGAACGCACCAGATAAATCGAACACCTGACAGCCTTGATCAATAAAGGTGGCTGCTAAGTCATGGCTTACTTCATGAGCGGTAGCCAGAAATACAATATCAGTGTTCTTTGCAACGGCTTGCGGGTCAGTTAAAGGCTCTACGGACATGTTCACGACACCAGACAGCTGGCCGTGAAGCTCAGCCATTGGTTTGCCTGCATCTGCGCTGTTGGCAGAAACGTACAAACCTGCTAGCTTGAGATCAGGGTGTTTTGTTACTAAAAGAGCCAGTTCTGCTCCTGTATAACCGCTAGCGCCGATAATCGTGGTTTTCAACATCTCATTACATCCAGTCAAAAGACAAATTAAGCAAAAACTAAAGTGACTATTAATACCTTAAAATCGTCATTATTCGGTTTTTTATTCACAAATAATGATTTAATATGCTTTTTATCGTCTTATGGTTTATCTGTCAATAGGGGAAGTGAAGATAATATGAAAATACCTAATTTTGTCGATGTGTATAAAGAGCTGATTTCCACCTCTTCCATCAGCTCAACAGATGCAAGCTGGGACGAAGGAAATAGCGAAGTCATTCACCTTTTAGCTAACTGGCTTAAGGACTTAGGTTTTAGCGTCGATGTTGAACAGGTGGCTCAGGGAAAATGCAATCTGCTGGCAAAGAAGGGCAGCGGCGAAGGAGGCCTGCTACTGGCGGGTCATACGGATACGGTTCCCTTTGATGAAGGACGCTGGAATTTCAATCCTCACTCGCTCACAGAAGCAAATAACCGTTTTTACGGTTTAGGCACAGCCGATATGAAAGGCTTTTTTGCTTTTATTATTGAGGCTGTGAAACAGATAGATTGGAATAATCAGTCAAAACCTCTCTATATACTGGCCACCTGTGATGAAGAGACAACCATGCTGGGTGCCAGACACTTTACCGACAATACTGAGATAAAGCCTGACTACTGTATTATCGGCGAACCCACCAGCCTTGTTCCCGTCCGTGGCCATAAAGGGCATGTAGCGAACGCTGTCCGTGTTACAGGGAAATCTGGCCACTCTTCTGATCCCTCACTTGGTGTCAATGCCATTGAAATTATGCACGAAGTGCTGTTTGCCCTTATGCAGTTAAGGGACAAGTTGATTAAAGAGTACCATCATCCCGGGTTTGCCATACCTTCACCAACACTCAACCTTGGCCATATTCATGGCGGTGACAGCGCCAACCGTATTTGTGGTTGCTGCGAGCTTCATTATGATGTCAGGCCGCTGCCGGGGATCAGCCTCGACAGCCTGAACAACATGCTGAGAAATGCCTTAAAAGAGCTGGAAGCCAAATGGCCGGACAGAATATCCATCACGCCTCTGCATGAACCTATTCCTGGTTATGAATGCCAGAAGGAACATCCGTTTATTACCGGAATGGAAACCCTATGTGAAAGCAAATCAGAAACCGTGAATTACTGTACTGAAGCGCCGTTTCTACAGCAGCTTTGCCCGACACTGGTGTTAGGCCCCGGCTCTATTGAACAGGCTCATCAGCCAGATGAGTACCTCTCATTCGACTATATAAAACCCACCACAGAGATAGTCAAAAAGGCAATTAACAACTACTGTTTCTAACTGGTGTTGCAACAGATTTCAGGCTCTGGCAGAGCCTGATTTTTGCCATTTCATTTAAACAGACTGGTCAAAAAACAGTGCATTTTGAAATTTAATTTCAAAAATCGAGAGGAAAACGATTAGCAAATGAGCAAAGTCAAATAAAGTGGATAAATTGTCGTCTCTCCTTGTCTTTATTTGACTCAGCATAGAAAAATTCGCTAGATTGTCCTCTTATCAAGGAAATGACAATGTAATTTAATTACGAGGCAGGACAAGAATGAATGAGCAATACTCTGCTTTAAAGGGAAATGTGCGCATGCTGGGCCAACTGCTTGGCAACACCATTAAACACGCACATGGTGAAGAAATTCTGCAAAAGGTTGAGGTAATACGTCAGCTTTCCAAATCAGCGGAAAGAGAGAACGATACTCAGGCCAGAGAAGCTTTAATTAAAGAGATCTCAACCTTATCTGATGAAGAGCTGAACCCGGTTGCGCGGGCATTTAACCAGTTTCTTAATCTGACTAATATCGCTGAGCAATACCACACCATCTCACGCCATTGCGATGCACATGTCTGTGAACCAGACGCCATCAATACACTATTCTCAAAACTTACCGGCAATGAAATAAGCAAGCTGGACACAGCACAAGCGGTAAGGGATCTTAATATCGAACTGGTTCTGACGGCGCACCCGACAGAAATTGCCCGCCGGACCATGATCAATAAACTGGTTAAAATTAACCGCTGCTTATCACAGCTGGAACTGACGGATCTGTCCGCCAAAGAGAGAGCGAAAAACGAGCGCCGTCTGGAGCAGCTTATTGCTCAGTCATGGCACTCAGATGATATGCGTAAAGAGCGCCCTTCTCCGCTGGACGAAGCTAAGTGGGGTTTTGCCGTTGTAGAAAACTCTTTATGGAAAGCAGTACCTGATTTTCTCAGGGAGTTTAATGACAGAGTAACAGACTATCTGGGTGAAGGCCTGCCAATTGATGCCCGCCCGGTTCACTTCTCCTCGTGGATGGGTGGCGACAGAGACGGCAACCCGTTTGTAACCCACGAGATTACTCATGAAGTTCTGCACCTTTCCCGCTGGAAGGCTGCCGACCTCTATCTTCAGGATATTCAGGAGTTGGTCAGCGAACTCTCAATGATCAACTGTACCCCTGAGCTACGCGAACTGGCCGGAGAGGCGCACGAACCTTACCGTGCCATCCTGAAAGAGATCCGTACCCTGCTTATCGATACGCTGGACGTACTGGATGCCAAGATCAATGGCAGGGAAGTACCAAACAAAGCAATCCTGACCGATATCGATCAGTTGTGGCTTCCTCTGCACGCTTGTTATAAGTCTCTGCATGAATGTGGTATGGGTGTCATCGCTGACGGCTCATTGCTGGATACTCTTCGTCGCGTTAAAGCCTTCGGTGTTCACTTAGTGCGTCTGGATATCCGTCAGGAGAGTCCCCGTCATGCTGACGTACTCTCAGAGCTTACCCGCTATCTGGGTATCGGTGACTACAACCACTGGAGCGAACAGGACAAAATTGCCTTCTTAGTGAAAGAACTAGGTTCAAAACGTCCGCTTCTTCCGCGTGACTGGCAACCTTCTGAACAGGTTCAGGAGGTTTTAGACACCTGTAGGACAATTGCCGGTCAATCCCGTGAGGCCTTTGGTTCTTATGTTATCTCTATGGCTAAGACAGCGTCCGATGTTCTGGCAGTACACCTGATACTGCAAGAGTCCGGA
The DNA here is from genome assembly GCF_028201475.1 of Vibrio sp. SCSIO 43137. Lineage (NCBI taxonomy): Bacteria > Pseudomonadati > Pseudomonadota > Gammaproteobacteria > Vibrionales > Vibrionaceae > Vibrio > Vibrio sp. SCSIO 43137. The sequence goes on from NZ_CP116383.1 coordinate 3,081,214, forward strand.
TGTCGTTTCCGTATGGATGTATGTCCGCTGTTTGAAACCCTTGATGATTTGAATAACTCTGAAGCGGTTATTAAGCAGCTACTGGCTATAGACTGGTACCGCGGCTTTATTCAGGGGCATCAGATGGTGATGATTGGCTACTCTGATTCAGCAAAAGATGCCGGTGTTATGTCGGCAGGCTGGGCTCAGTACAGTGCCATGGAATCTCTGGTTGAAGTGTGTGAACAGGCCGGTATCGAACTGACTCTGTTCCACGGCCGTGGAGGTACTGTTGGCCGTGGTGGTGCTCCTGCTCACGCCGCACTACTGTCTCAGCCACCGAAGAGCCTGAAAGGCGGCCTGCGTGTAACTGAACAGGGTGAAATGATCCGCTTTAAGCTTGGCCTTCCAGACGTGGCGGTAAACAGCTTTAACCTTTACGCCAGTGCTATTCTGGAAGCTAACCTGCTGCCGCCACCGGAGCCAAAACAAGAGTGGCGTGATCTGATGGAAGTGCTTTCTGAGGTTTCCTGTGAGTCATACAGGAATGTGGTACGCGGAGAGCCGGATTTTGTGCCTTACTTCAGGGCAGCAACGCCGGAACAAGAGCTGGGTAAACTTCCTCTTGGTTCCCGTCCGTCAAAACGAAACCCTAAGGGTGGCGTTGAGAGCCTGAGAGCAATCCCGTGGATTTTCTCATGGAGCCAGAACAGACTGGTACTTCCTGCCTGGCTGGGTGCGGGTGAATCCATTCAGTACTCGATTGATAAAGGCCACCAAAGCCTGCTGGAAGAGATGTGCCGTGAATGGCCTTTCTTCTCAACCCGTCTTGGTATGCTTGAAATGGTTTACTCAAAAGCCAACATTGAGATCTCCCGTTACTATGATCAGCGACTGACTGATAAATCTCTGTGGCGCCTTGGCGACAAGCTGAGAGAACAGCTACAGAGCGATATCAAGACCGTTCTGAATGTGGAGAACAACGAGAACCTGATGCAGAGTAACCCGTGGGGACTTGAGTCCATCAAGCTGCGAAATGTCTATGTTCTGCCAATGAATATTCTTCAGGCTGAACTGTTGTACAGAACCCGTCAGTCAGAGACCGCTTCTGCGGAACTGGAAGAAGCACTTATGGTAACTATTGCCGGAATTGCAGCTGGTATGCGCAACACCGGCTAGATAATTATTCTGCATAATGGACATATATCCATTATATTAGGAATAAAACACCAAAATAGCCTCACTTATGTGAGGCTATTATCTTTTTTGAGACAAAATGCCACGAGCTGCCATTTTCATGCTCATATTTAATGATATGCTTATGCCCCTTCGTGCTGATAATTTCGACTACACTTATAAAAGCACGGAAACAGAAAGAGGAAACCTCTTTCACTCCCTAGGTGATAAACGGCTAACGTGAAGGTGATATGACCATCTGAAAAGATTTGGATTGGTTCTGTTTATACTGCAAACGTATCAGTGACATAGAAGCACACATGCAGATAAACAATAAGTTTTACAATTTACTTTTATTGGATTTAAGACATGTCATTACCACACGTAATCCTAACCGTTCTTAGCACTCGTGATGCTACCGGATACGACATAACTAAAGAGTTTTCTTACAGCATCGGATACTTCTGGAAGGCGAGCCACCAGCAAGTATACAGAGAGCTAAACAAAATGGCTCAAAATGAGCTGGTCACATGCGTACTGCAGCCTCAGGAAGGTAAACCGGATCGTAAGGTTTATTCCATTACTGAAAGTGGCAGAAAAGCGCTTGGTGAGTGGTTTGAACAGCCAACAACCCAACCTACAGTCCGCGATGAGTTCAGTGCCAAGCTGATGGCTTGTGCTATTGAACCAACGGCTTCTTTTAAAGAGCAGGTTGCGGCACTGATCGAAGAGTCTAAGCAACTCATCAAACACTACAAAGAGATCGAGGCGAACCAATATGCTAATCCGGCTCAGTTGGATAAGTCTGCCCGTCTTGAGCGACTAACACTTCGTCGTAACATGGTTTTACGCGAAGCGTGGGTTAGCTGGGCAGAAGAAGTTCAGTCTGAACTGGTAAGTATGGGCTAATCGCCAGCCTCTAAAGGTTACGGAATAGAGCCTGTTGTATAAAGGCTTTATTCCGTAACAGTTATTTCTCTCTGTAGAATGACTATGGCTTCAAATCAGTGCCTTGATCAGAAGCCAATAAACTCTCGCTGAAAAAGCATCTTGAAGTGACTTGGGTATATTAGCTAGGCCTTACACCTAGTGTATGGCAAAGTGCGTAAGTCATCTCAGCACGATTCAATGTATAGAAGTGAAAATCCTTTACGCCTTCCCTACTCAGTATTCTCACCATATCAATGGCCTGACTGGCACCCAGAAGCTGACGCGTCATAGGATCATCATCTAAACCCTCAAACTGCTGTGCCATCCAGCCGGGAATTTTTACCTGATTAGTCTGGGCAAAGCGGGACGCCTGTTTAAAGTTAGATACTGGCAGTATTCCCGGAACAATCTCTACATCAATTCCGGCAGACACACAGCGATCCCTGAATCTCAGATAGCTTTCTACATCAAAGAAGAACTGGGTGATTGCCCGGTTAGCTCCGGCATCCACTTTTCGTTTCAGGTTAAGCAGATCTGCCTGTGCGCTTTTCGCTTCAGGATGTACTTCAGGAAAAGCCGCTACAGAGATATCAAAGTCATGTTGTTTTTTAAGCAGCATCACCAGATCCGAAGCGTACATTTCAGGTTTACCACCGCCCGGAGGAATATCCCCTCTCAGGGCAACAATATTCTTAATTCCGTTCTGCCAGTAGTCATCGGCAATATCGATAAGCTCTTCTCTGCTGGCATCAATGCAAGTCAGATGTGGGGCAGCCACCAGCCCGGTTTGATCTTTTATCTCTTTGATAATGGAATGGGTCCGGTCACGTTCGCCAGAGTTAGCACCATAGGTTACCGAGACAAACTTAGGCTGAAGGGTTTTAAGGCGGTGAACTGAGTTCCACAGAGTCTCTTCCATCTTCTCACTGCTCGGAGGGAAAAACTCAAAAGAGACGTTGATGTTTCCTAGCTCTGCAATGTTCTGATTCAGTGCATCCAGATAGCTGGCATGTGTGTAACTCATGGCGTACTCCCTTACCGGATAGTTAAAACTCTAAGTGGCTGACAATTGACGTTTAGACGTCCATATGTCTGTAGAATGAATTGAATTGTGATCATTGTCAACCTATTGATCATGAGATTTGTTCATGTTGAATATAAGGTTAGTTCAACAATAGAGTGTAGAAGAGATTAGAGGATAAAAGCGTTAACTTATCGATAGAAATGCCGGCTCAAAACGGCTTAAGCCGGCAGGTGACACCATCAGAACAGGGCAGAAAGCCTGTTGATGTCTGACTGAATCGCTCCGGCAGTCACTGCCCTTCCGGCGCCCGGTCCGCGAATAACCAGAGGATTGTCCTTATACCAGACACTTTCAATAGCGAAAATGTTGTCACACGGCAGCAGATTCGCCAATGCATGGTCACTGTTCAGCGCTTCAATTCCTACCGTCGCCTCTCCATTCTTCTCCAGCCGGGCAACGTAACGCAGTACCTTCTCCTCTTTCTGTGCTTTCGCCAGACGTTCAGCCAGAATCGAGCTCAGTAAAGCTCCCTGATCAAAGAACTCATCCAGAGAGAGCTCTTTGAGCTCCTCAGGCACCAGTGATTCAACTTTTACGTTCTCCGGCTCAATCTTAAGGCCTGACTCACGCGCCAGAATTACCAGCTTTCTCATCACATCAGAGCCATCAAGATCAGAGCGGGGATCCGGCTCTGTCAGCCCCTGCTGCCAAGCCAGTTCCATTAGTTCACTGAAAGGCACACTGCCGTCAAACTGCTGGAACAGCCATGAAAGAGTGCCGGAGAATATACCCGATAAAGCCAGAACCTCATCACCACTCTCATGTAGATCTCTTACGGTATGGTTTACCGGTAACCCTGCTCCTACAGTTGCGTTGTAGAACCAGTGCCTGCCGGTTTTGCTAAAGGCGTTCTGAACTCTGTCATAAAACTCACCGGAGGCTGAGCCGGCAACCTTATTGGCAGAGATAAGGTGAAAACCTTTTTCTGCTATCTCGGGATATTTCAGTGAAATCTCTTTACTGGCCGTGACATCCAATACAATAATTTCATCGTATTCCTGCTGATGGGAGAGCTTCTCTATCCACTCATGGCCACCGTGTTCAATCGCCTCATCATGATACCGGTCTGTAATTGTAGCGAGATCTAAACCGTCGTAGTTGAGGCAGTAAGAGCGGCTGGTAACAACCCCTATCAGGTCAAAACTCATTCCGCGACGTTTTTCCAGTCCGGCTTTCTGCTCTGCAAACAGTTCCAGCCAGCTGGCACCGATATTGCCTTTACCGCACAATACCAGCCCCACACGTTTTTGCGCCTGAAACAGCTGTGTATGAATTCCCTGAACCAGTTGACAGGTATCGGTTTTTCTTAATACAGCGGCAAGGCTCAGTCCGGACTCCGCCTCACAGATAAACTCTACAGGTGCATTCTTCAGTTGCTGATAGAAACCGTGGGTATGGATCGGGTTATTACTGACACCGGCTCCCACTGCTGCAACAAGGGAGTAGCCCTCTTTAAGGCGAATATCACCGTCAATAGCGGCATCCTGCAAAAATTCCAACGCCCCGCCAGCCACTTCTGCAGTATAGGCAAGCTGAATTTCCCCCTGATCCGGCTGAGTATTAAAGGCAAGAGGCTGAAGCTGTGCCCGGGCAAGGCTATTCAATATATGCTCCTGCGCCCTTGCAAAATCATGAGCATGACCAAGATCCAGCTCGATAATAAGTACTTCATCCAGAGAAGTGATGATCTTCGCCCCTCTCCCTGATGCCAGAACCCGTTCAATGCGGGTTGAACCAGACTCAGGCTGATAACTGCATCTCAGGTCAAGGTTCATTGAACTCTGGGCAACGGGCTGAAGTGTTCTGCTATGCAGTACAGGTGCTGCCAGTCTTGCCAGTTCACTGGCTTCATCAAGACGCAACAGCGGCAACAGACAGGCGTCGTTCACCTTACGCGGGTCAGCACTATAAACTCCGTCAACATCACTCCAGATTGTCACTCTTGCCGCATCCGACAAGGCTCCGATAACCGTAGCTGAGTAATCTGAGCCGTTTCTTCCCAGTAGCACGGTCTCCTCTTGTGAGTTTCGCGCCATAAAACCGGTGATGACCAGCCTTCTGTGCTGGTGCTGAACCAACTCCTGCCTGATAAGAGAACGTGAACGGGAAAAATCGACTTCCGGCTGTGTACACCGCTCTGCACGCAGTAAGTTTCTTGAATCAAGCATGGCGGCATCGAGACTACTCTGATTTAACAGAGCCGTTAAAAGACGTGCCGACCACACTTCACCATGACCAAGAACATCGGCAGACTGAGCCTCCGTTAATGGCGCCATCAGTTCACCGAGTGCTGCCATCTCACTGTTAAGCTGTTGCAACAAGGCTTGCGGCTCTGTAACCAGCGCCTCAATCAGCCCGCTCTGGAACTGACGCAGTTCTGTAAGTAGTTCATGGGCTATCCGGCCATCTTTTTTCAGGGCATCCAGCCACTCATATAGCCGGTTGGTGGTATCGCCTGCGGCTGAAACTACGATAAGGTCGTCTTGTTCAGAATACTCAGACAGAATGGTAACTACCCTGCGGTAGCATTCCGGGTCTGCCAGACTGCTACCACCAAACTTGTGTAACTGACGAAGGTGGCTCATTACTCACCTCCCTCTAATGAAGCAAATGCCTGTTTCAGGTCATCAATTAAGTCGTCACTGTCTTCCAGACCAACGGACAATCTAAGCAGATTCTGAGAAATACCGGCTTCTTCCAGTGCAGCCTCTCCCATCGCTCTATGGGTCATTGATGCCGGGTGGCAAATCAGGCTTTCAACCCCACCAAGAGACTCCGCCAGAGAGAAAAGTTTCAGGGCACCGACAAAGGTTTTCAGTTGTTCAAATGAGCCATTGAACTCAAAGCTGAGCATGGAACCAAATCCCGTTTGCTGCTTTTTGGCAATAGCGTGTCCCGGATGATCAGGCAGGCTGGGGTGATAAATTGTTGCTACATGCTTCTGCTGATGAAGGTAACTAAGAATCGCCAGTGAACTCTCTTCATGTATGCGCATTCTTGCGCCAAGTGTCCTGACTCCCCTTAAAGTCATATAGCTGTCGAATGGTGTTCCCGTTGCACCAATGCAGTTGCCCCACCACGCCAGCTCTTCGGCATGCTGCTCTGATTTCGTTATCACCACACCACCGATAACGTCGGAATGACCGTTAATGTACTTAGTGGTAGAGTGAATAACAAAGTCTGCGCCCAGTTCAAGAGGCTTTTGGTATATGGGTGTCAAAAAGGTATTGTCGACCGCAACAAGAGCACCAAGCTGATGGGCTTGCTGACAAATGGCTTCAATATCCACTACCCGTACAAGAGGATTAGAAGGGGTTTCCAGTAATACCAGCTTCGGCTTTCTGCTTAGTGCTTCAGATAAAGCGGCAGAATCAGACTGGTCGACAAAGGCGACCTGAAAATCACCTTTCTGAGCTCTGGTATTAAACAGGCGATAAGTACCGCCATAGCAGTCGTGAGGAGCAACTATCAGATCATCCGGCCCTAAAAAGGCAGAGACCAAAAGGTTCAATGCAGAGGTACCGCAGTTGGTGACCACCGCACCCTTACCGGATTCCAGTTCATAAAGGGCTTGTTCCAGCAAACCGCGGTTAGGATTTCCTGAACGGGTATAATCATATTTAGGAACATCACCGAAACTGGGGAAACTATAATTGGTTGACAGATAAATGGGCGGAACGACAGCGTGGTGCTGGGTGTCTGATTCAATGCCTGTGCGAACAGCAATCGTCGCTGGTTTCCGTTTTGTCATAAGATGAACTTCCTTTCTCTTTGCTACTGCTACCAGATAACTATAGTTTATTTGACAGACAGCACTTTACTAACAAGAAAAGCAGACGTCAATACTTCTAGACGTCCATATATCTTTGCTTATGGCGGTAAATCCCGCTAGAATCCCCACCTATAACTATTTATTACTAATTTCTTTGATGAAAGGTGCGCAATGGCAGACTGGAACGGCGACTATATTAGTCCTTATGCTGAACATGGAAAAAAGAGTGAGCAGGTGAAAAAAATCACTGTCTCTATCCCTTTAAAGGTTCTTAAGGTATTAACCGATGAACGTACCCGTCGCCAGATCAATAACCTTCGCCATGCCACAAACAGTGAACTGCTGTGCGAGGCCTTTCTGCACGCCTATACAGGTCAGCCGCTTCCGACTGACGAAGATCTAAGAAAAGATCGCCCGGACGATATACCGACTGAAGCTAAGACTATGATGACAGAGATGGGCATCGAGTTCGAAGCCTTTGACGAAGAGTAAAGTCTAAGCCACAAAATGCAAAAAGGTCAGCTCACAGGCTGACCTTTTTTTGTAAAGCAGAACGGCTTTATTCCATGTAGTTTTCCGGCAGATCAATCCGCGCGACTCCGGACTCAACCGCGGCAATGGCAACGGCTTTAGCCACGCGAGGCAACAGACGCGGATCCATTGGCTTAGGAATAATATACTCTTTACCAAACTCCAGCTCTTTTACACCGGCAGCTTGTTTAACTTCTTGTGGCACCGGCTCTTTGGCCAGTTGGCGAATCGCTTCAACGGCTGCCAGTTTCATTTCAATATTAATTTCACTCGCCCTGACATCCAGTGCACCACGGAACAGGAACGGGAAGCAGATAACATTGTTCACCTGATTCGGATAGTCTGAACGACCGGTGCCCATAATAAGATCATCACGCACCTTATGCGCCAATTCAGGTTTAATCTCTGGATCCGGGTTTGAACAGGCAAATACAACTGGCTTATCCGCCATCAGTGCCAGCGCCTCTTCCGGCAGCAGGTCTGGTCCCGATACACCCAAGAAAAGGTCAGCTCCGGAAATCACCTCTTCAAGGGTTCTCTTATCGGTATTGTTGGCAAAGTGCTTCTTGTGCTCAGTCAGATCTTCACGACGGGTATGAATCACCCCTTTGCGATCCAGCATATAGATTTTTTCACGCTGTGCACCACACTTAATCAGCAGTTCCATACACGCAGTTGCCGCTGCACCGGCACCCAGACAGACGATGGTTGACTCGCAAAGTGTCTTTCCTTGTAGTTCAATGGCATTGAGCATACCCGCCGCAGTCACAATGGCAGTACCGTGTTGGTCATCATGGAACACAGGTACATCACAACGCTCGATCAGACGACGTTCAATCTCAAAGCAATCCGGCGCTTTAATATCTTCCAGATTAATACCGCCAAAGGTATCGGCAATATTTGCTACCGTATCAACAAACTCGTCGATGGTTCTGTGTTTTACCTGAATATCAATTGAATCCAGCCCGGCAAAACGTTTGAACAGCAGCGCCTTACCTTCCATTACCGGCTTGGATGCCATCGGTCCCAGGTTACCCAATCCCAGAATAGCGGTACCGTTAGAGATAACAGCCACCATATTTCCCTTAGCTGTGTACTTATAAACGTTATTTACATCCTGAGCAATTTCGCGCACCGGCTCTGCCACTCCCGGGCTATAGGCCAATGCTAAGTCCTCGACTGAATCAGCTGGCTTAGTAAGTTCTACAGAGATCTTTCCCGCTACCGGATGAGCGTGATATTGAAGTGCTTTTTGACGAAATGCTTCTTGAGGATTGTCTTCGGGCATAATGTGTATTTCCAGAGAGTGTAAACAGATTGTAGGGAGATCAAATTCTAGTAGAAGTTGTTAAATCTTCATAGAAATAAAGTAAATAGATGAAAAATTTTCTTACGGCAGAAACGAAAAAAGGACGCCTGAGCGTCCTTTTCTGCATTCGGTAATAATATTGCTATTATTTTTTGCTTGAAAGTGCACCGAAACGCTTGTTGAAGCGATCAACACGACCACCAGTATCAACGATACGCTGCTTACCAGTGTAGAATGGGTGGCACTTGTCACATACGTCCAGGTGGATAGAATCTTTACCTAGAGTAGAGTTAAATTCGAAAGAGTTGCCGCAAGAACAAGTTGCTTTAACTGCTTTGTACTCAGGATGGATACCTGCTTTCATGGGAAAACCTCATATATAGGCCGTGTCGCTATCCGATTCTAAGCCGGACACCACACGTGTGTTCAAAAATCAGTGCGGTTTTTACCACACCATTAAGGCGGCGTATATTAAAGAATACCGGCGTCGGGATCAACCTATTTGAGTTTTTTTTCACCAACTAAATAACACATGTGCCATATACGCCACTTTGGCAGACAGCGGACAGAAACACGCATAAAGCCATGCATGGTACTCCGCACACCGTTATTTGGCAGATACATCAGCATATCTCGTATTTTCAGCCCGCTTCAACTAAACTAACCGCCTCTTTATCTCATGCTCCCGATTAAAGTTTATGCGCCCGACTATTGCACAGGTATCACTGCCCGTACCACTGGATAAAACGTTTGATTATAAAATTCAGGCGAACCAGTTTCCGGTTATCGGAGGCAGGGTTTCTGTTCCTTTCGGACGACAGACTCTGGTGGGTATTGTCACAGCCATGGTTAACAGCTCTGACTTTCCCCTCGATAAACTTAAACCCATTAAATCTGTTCTTGATTTTGAGCCGGTATGGCCGGACAAACTGCACCAGTTGCTGGTGTGGTGCAGTCAGTTCTATCAACATCCGTTAGGGGAAGTGTTCTCTAATGCCCTTCCCGGTGCATTAAGGAAAGGCAAACAGGCCAGTTTTGCCTCTGTTGTGGAGTGGCAGCTAACGGAAGCAGGAAAAAACCAGTTAATGCTCGGCTTTGGCAGGGCTGTAAAACAGGAAAAAGCGATACGAGCTCTTGCTGATGGGACAAGATCTCACCAACAACTGCTGGATGAAGATATAGACGGCACTCTTTTGAAAAAACTGGAAGAGAAAGGCTGGGTAATCTCTTCTGAGAAAAAATTCAGCAGAAAAAGCTGGCCGGCAGCCGTACAGAGCGAAATGGATACCCCCAGGCTCAACGAAGAGCAGGCCGTTGCAATCGCCACTATTAATAGCCAGAGCGAGTTTAGCTGTAACCTGCTGGAAGGTGTGACGGGTTCGGGCAAAACCGAGGTTTATCTGAACCTGATTAAGCCTGTACTGGAAAAAGGGCAGCAGGCACTGGTGCTGGTTCCTGAAATCGGTTTAACCCCTCAGACGATAAACCGTTTTAAACGGCGCTTTGATGTTCCAGTAGAAGTGATTCACTCCGGCCTGAATGAAACGGAAAAACTTAATGCATGGCTCTCAGCCAGAGAAGCAGAAGCCGGCATCATTATAGGTACCCGATCCGCCCTGTTTACCCCTTTTAAATCTCTGGGGATTATTATTGTTGATGAAGAGCACGACTCCTCATACAAGCAGCAGGACTCTCTGCGCTATCACGCCAGAGATGTCGCCATTATGCGCGCTCATAAAGAGAATATCCCTATTGTTCTCGGCTCTGCCACTCCGGCATTAGAATCTCTGCAAAATGCCCTTAGCGGTAAATATCATCACCTGACCCTGACACAAAGAGCAGGTAATGCCGTACCGGCCACTTATAAAGTGCTGGACGTTAAAGGCCTCTATCTGGAAAGTGGCCTATCAGCCCCTCTGATTGCTGAAATGCGTCAGCATTTAGATGCGGGTAATCAGGTGATGCTTTTTCTTAACCGCAGAGGATACTCTCCGGCACTTATGTGTCACGACTGCGGCTGGATTGCCGATTGTCAGCGATGCGATGCCTACTATACCTATCACCACAATAGTCAGGAGATTCGCTGTCATCATTGTGGTTCGCAAAAGCCGGTAATTCACCACTGTCACAACTGTAACTCAAACCATCTGGTCACTATGGGCGTTGGTACCGAGCAGTTGGAAACCCAACTGGAGCACCTGTTCCCCGAATACAAAACCATACGTATAGACAGAGACAGTACGCGAAGAAAAGGAAGTCTGGAGAACGCTCTTAACGCCATTAAGAACAAAGAGTACCAAATTCTGATTGGTACCCAGATGCTGGCTAAAGGGCACCATTTTCCCGATGTTACTTTGGTTGGGTTACTGGATGTCGACGGCTCTCTCTACAGCAGTGATTTCCGCGCTTCAGAGCGGCTAGCTCAGCTCTTTATACAGGTTGCCGGCCGGGCAGGAAGGGCAAGTAAGCCCGGGGAAGTGATATTACAAACCCATCACCCTGAGCATCCCCTGCTGCAAGCTCTGCTCAATAAGGATTATCACCATTTTGCCCTGACGGCACTAACGGAACGAAAGCAGGCCTATCTGCCGCCTTATACTTACCTGACCCTGTTCCGGGCAGAGGCGAGTAACTCAAAACTGGTGGAAGATTTTCTTCGTCAGGTTCGTCAGACCATTGAGGCCAATCCACTGTTTGACCCTCATACCATGGTTCTTGGGCCAACCCCTGCCCCTATGGCAAAAAGAGCCGGTAAATCCCGTTGGCAACTGCTGCTGCAAACCTCAAACAGAAGCACAATGCAGAAACTTCTGCACAGCGCACGGGCAGCTATACAACTACTGCCACTGGCTAAAAAAGTACGCTGGTCTCTAGATGTTGAGCCACAAGATCTCAGTTAGTTGCAGACGAAAACGTTGTCCTTAACACAAATATATTCATCACTGTGACCGAAATCACATATACTATGCAAGTTTTGTTACATTACCCGTAATTTATTCCGGCTTTAATGAATACACTACAAGAATAATTACTATTAAATTAAATCCAATTGTCTGGAAGAGGTTAAATTTATGGCGACAATGAAGGATGTTGCCCAGCTTGCAGGGGTGTCGACCGCCACTGTATCCAGAGCGTTAATGAACCCTGAGAAAGTATCTGCGTCTACCCGTAAACGAGTTGAAGACGCTGTTTTGGAAGCTGGTTATTCCCCTAACTCCCTCGCAAGAAATCTGCGAAGAAATGAATCTAAGACCATTGTTACGATTGTTCCCGATATCTGTGACCCCTACTTCACAGAGATCATCCGCGGAATTGAAGACGCAGCATTGGAAAATGGCTATCTGGTTCTGCTTGGCGACAGTGGCCAACAGCGCAAACGTGAAAGCTCATTTATCAACCTGGTATTTACTAAGCAAGCCGACGGCATGCTACTGCTGGGTACTGACCTTCCTTTTGATGTCAGTAAACCAGAGCAGAAAAACCTGCCTCCGTTGGTGATGGCCTGTGAATACGCGCCTGAACTTGAGCTTCCGACTGTGCATATTGATAACCTGACTTCTGCTTTTGAAGCGGTTAACTATCTGACCCAGATGGGCCACAAACGAATCGCCCAGATCTCCGGCCCGGAAGAGGCTGCGCTCTGTCAGTTCCGTTTTCAGGGCTATCAACAGGCTCTTCGTCGGGCAGGGCAGACAATGAATGCCGCCTACTGCATCAATAGTGACTTCTCTTTTGAAGGCGGTGCTAAAGCGCTGAAAAAACTACTTTCTCTGCCGGAGCCTCCTACTGCCATCTTCTGTCACAACGACATGATGGCCATTGGCGCCATTCAGCAGGCAAAAAAGCTTGGCCTGCGTATTCCGCAAGATCTCTCTATTGTCGGCTTTGATGATATTCAGTTCTCTCAGTATTGTGATCCGCCGTTAACGACTATATCTCAGCCAAGGTATGAAATTGGTCGTCAGGCGATGTTGATGATGCTTGAGTTACTAAAAGGGCGCGATGTCAGAGCGGGTTCACGCCTGCTTGAAACTAAGCTGGTAGTTCGTAACAGTGCAGCTCCGCCGAGAATTTAGGTTCTTTGCTTTAAACTAAACTGGCACATAAGGTCGTGATGGATTGTGTTAAAGGCGCTTTCTGCATTACCATGTTGCCAGTTTCCGTTTCAGTGAATTGTAAGTGTGGCAAATAGAGATTATGTAAAAAGAGGGCAAGGGTCGCGTAAAAAACCTGCCCGCAAAAGATCCTCCGGTTTCCCATGGAAAGCGGGTGTACTTGCTTTACTTCTTGTAAGCGGATTTGGCTATGGGCTCTATATACTTAATCAAGACCCTGAGCCGCCGAAGACAACGGTAAAGAAAAACACAAAACCAACTAAGCCTGCTGAGAAAAAGGCCTTGCCGCCTCCGCCTGAAGAGAAGTGGGAATATGTAAAGACCCTTCCAAACAAGGAAGTAAAGGTCGAAGCCAAGCAACAGGTAGTTTCAGACATTCCGTATATTATGCAGTGCGGAGCCTTTAAAAACCTGCAGCAAGCGGAAGAGCGTAAGGTCAATATCGCTTTTCAGGGCATCAGCAGTAAGATCCGTAAAAAAGAAGGCAGCAACTGGTACCGAGTCGTTCTTGGTCCTTATGCTCTTAAACGTGAGGCTGAGCGGGATCGACATAAGCTACAAAAAGCTAAAATCGAACCTTGTGCTATCTGGAAAGAACAGCAATAAACCCTCTCCTCCTCTGCTGAGTAGCAAATTAAGCACTGATTTTTCCACAGCACTAGTCTGTAAGCCCTTTAAGGACAAGATAAGTTCCAATAAAGATCCTATCTTGTCCTTGAATTCTTCCTGTTCCAGCCTTATATATTCCTCAAATCATATGAATAAAATGAAGAGGTCTGATTCGTGACTACCATAGTATCTGTACGCCGTGATAATAAAGTGGTTATCGCTGGTGACGGGCAAGTCTCTCTGGGCAATACCGTAATGAAAGGCAATGCAAAAAAAGTGCGCCGCCTGTACAACAATAAAGTACTGGCAGGCTTTGCCGGTGGTACTGCCGATGCCTTTACCCTCTTTGAACGCTTTGAAAGTAAGCTGCAAATGCATCAGGGCCATCTGACCAAAGCGGCTGTAGAGCTGGCAAAAGACTGGCGTAGCGACCGGGCACTTCGCAAACTAGAAGCTCTGCTGGCCGTAGCCGATGAAACAGCCTCTCTTATCATTACCGGTAACGGTGATGTAGTGCAGCCGGAACATGACCTTATCGCAATCGGCTCCGGCGGTAATTTTGCCCAGGCAGCAGCAACCGCCCTGCTTGAAAATACTGAATTAGACGCGCGCGAAATTGCAGAAAAGTCTCTGAAAATCGCCGGTGACATCTGTGTGTTTACCAATCACCATCACACGATTGAAGAACTCGACATCGCAGCAGAATAAGAATTAAGGAATAACCATGTCTGAAATGACTCCACGTGAAATCGTTCACGAACTTAACCGACATATTATTGGCCAGGATCAGGCAAAGCGTTCTGTTGCTATCGCCCTGAGAAACCGCTGGCGTCGTATGCAGCTTGAAGAGAGCCTGCGGGTTGAAGTATCACCTAAAAACATCCTTATGATCGGCCCGACTGGTGTGGGTAAAACAGAAATCGCCCGCAGACTGGCTAAACTGGCAAATGCGCCTTTTATCAAGGTAGAAGCGACTAAGTTCACCGAAGTGGGTTATGTAGGTAAAGAAGTTGAAACCATTATCCGTGACCTGACCGATGTGGCAGTCAAAATGACTCATCAGCAGGCGATGGAGAAAGTGAAGTTCCGCGCGGAAGAACAAGCTGAAGAACGTGTTCTTGATGCCCTTCTACCTCCGGCACGTGATGCATGGGGTCAGAATGAACAACCTGCTGAAGACAACTCTAATACCCGTCAGATCTTCCGTAAAAAACTGCGTGAAGGAAAGCTGGACGACAAAGAGATCGAAGTCGATGTCGCAGCTCCGCAAATGGGTGTTGAAATTATGGCGCCTCCGGGCATGGAAGAGATGACCAATCAGCTTCAGGGTATGTTCCAGAACCTTGCCGGAAACACCAAAAAGAACCGTAAGATGAAAATCAAAGATGCTTTCAAAGCATTGACGGAAGAAGAAGCGGCCAAACTGGTTAATCAGGAAGAGCTGAAAGAGCAGGCTATCTACAATGTAGAGAACAACGGCATTGTGTTTATCGATGAGATAGACAAAATCTGTAAGCGCGGCGAAAGCTCTGGCCCGGATGTATCACGTGAAGGGGTACAGAGAGACCTTCTGCCACTGATCGAAGGCAGCACAATTTCAACCAAACACGGTATGGTAAAAACAGACCATATCTTGTTTATCACCTCTGGTGCGTTTCAGGTTGCTAAACCTTCTGATCTGATCCCGGAACTTCAGGGTCGTCTGCCTATTCGTGTAGAGCTAGAAGCACTGACCAGTGACGACTTCAAACGTATCCTGACTGAGCCGAAAGCCTCTCTGACAGAGCAATACATCGCCCTGATGAAGACAGAAGAAGTAGACATTGAGTTTTCAGAAGATGGCATTAACCAGATTGCCGACGCTGCGTGGCAGGTAAACGAAACCACTGAAAATATTGGTGCACGTCGTCTGCATACAGTGATGGAACGTCTGATGGATGAGATCTCTTTCGAAGCTACTGATAAACCGGGTAGTAAGCTGGTAATCGACCAGGCCTACGTGAAAGAGCGTCTGGGTGACTTCGTAGAAGATGAAGATCTAAGCCGCTTTATTCTGTAAAAAGAGAGAATTGTCATTTAACAGTGGCATTTTTCGTATAGACAAATCATAAAGTCCACCCACACAAAGTAGGTGGGCTTTTTATTATCTGCACAATTGATATACTTCCTTGGTCAAACCGAGGTAAACAATTTCATGAAGCAGTCCATAGCAATCTGGCTAGATGCCGTAAGACCGAAAACTCTGCCACTGGCGCTTGTCTCAATCACCACAGGCAGCAGTCTGGCGTACGCAAGCGGCCGCTTTTCCTTTGCCATTACCATTCTGGCTTTAGTGACTGCCATCTTCCTGCAAATATTATCCAATCTTGCCAATGACTATGGCGATGCGGAAAAAGGCACAGATAATGACGATCGTCTGGGGCCAACCCGTGCACTGCAATCGGGCGCCGTTTCAGCTTCAGAGATGAAGAAAGCCATAATCATCAATATTGTGCTGACCATGTTTTCCGGCCTGGCACTTATTTTCTATTCGCTGGACAGTTTGTCGAACATTTTAGCCTTTATCGGTTTGGGGCTGCTGGCTATTCTCAGCTCAATCGCCTATACCATGGGCAGCAAACCCTATGGCTATGTCGGGCTAGGTGATCTTTCGGTATTTATCTTTTTTGGCCTGCTCGGCGTTGGCGGAACCTACTTCCTCCATACCGGCTTACTTGATACCGATATACTGGTTCCGGCCGTTGGTTGCGGTCTACTGGCCGTTGCCGTGCTAAACATCAACAATATGCGCGATATAGAGAATGATGAAGCCTGTGGCAAGCGGACTGTTGCCGTGCGTCTCGGACAGCAATCAGCCAAGTATTACCACATACTACTTATCGGTCTGGCATTTTGTTCTTTCGTGTTTTATCTCTACACGCATTCCACAACCGTCTGGATTATGGTGCCGTTTTTCTTGTCGGCAATCACCCTGTTCAAACACGGCCGTGAAGTGCTGGAATCAAGCTCTCCGGTTCTGATTGCGCCTATGATGCCAACCATTGTGAAGTGTGCATCTATTACTAACATTTTGTTTTCACTGGTAGTTGTGGCTCAAACTCTGACCAGATAATTGAGCCGTATCATTGCAATGGCACTATCAGAAGATATACTTTTAAAATATTAATTTGCCGATAGAAGATGATGCGTATGGAATATAACACTTCTGCCCTTTGTGATATTTACCTTGATCAGGTTGATGTCGTTGAGCCCATGTTCAGTAATTTCGGGGGTTGTGCATCTTTCGCAGGTCAAATCACTACCGTTAAATGTTTTGAAGATAACGGGCTGATCCGCTCTGTTCTTGAAGAGGATGGTAACGGCCGGGTACTTCTTATTGATGGCGGCGGCTCATTAAGAAAAGCCCTTATTGATGCTGAGCTAGCTGTACTTGCTGAAGAGAATGAATGGGAAGGTATCGTCGTCTACGGCTGTATCCGCGAAGTTGATGAACTGGAAGATATGAGTATCGGTATTCAGGCTCTGGCATCCATTCCGGTTGGTGCGGCGAAACAAGAGATTGGTGAGATCGATGTTCCGGTTAATTTTGGCGGTGTAACCTTCCTCCCTGAAGATTACTTATATGCCGACAATACCGGCATCATTCTTTCTCAGGAACCTCTGGATACAGAAATAGACTCGCAGGATGAAGACGAATACGAGCCTATTCCGGAACAAGAAGATTAATCAGTTAATCTGTTGAGACCCATTGAGCAATAAAACGCTCTGTGGGTCTTTATTCTACATCTTCCATTTTGCCAAGCAGAGTTCTGATGCGCTGCTGCCACGCTGCCTGCTCTTCCTGCATTTGCTGATTCTGCTGAACTAAAGCCTCTTTTTCCTCTTTCGCCAACTCAGCCTGCTCACTCAGTTGCTGGTTGCTCTGTTTAAGCTCTTCAACTTCCATTTGCAGTAACGTAATAGTATCTACTGCGGTCTGAATTTTACTTTCTAGTTGTTCTAATACGTCCAATGACATTTTACCTACCTTCATGGGTTCTGTTCGACAAAAACAATAATGACGTATTTTACTTACCCAGCACAAGATGGGCACGGGCTATCTGGTAAAAAACTTATCGTATGCTCAAATTTAGTACGCTTTCTGACAGGCAAATGACATTTCTCTGCCACCAATCCCTTTCGCTGCTTAGCCATGGTTTCAAAGTTCAAAAATGCAAACGATTACAATTTTATATGATAGAATCGCGGCAAATTTTTCCTAACCTATTCTTAATCAATTGGAGTTGATATGAAACGCGATCTGGCGATGGCTTTTTCCCGGGTAACTGAAGGTGCTGCACTTGCCGGCTACAAATGGCTTGGACGAGGCGATAAAAACGCTGCTGACGGAGCAGCTGTGGAAGTAATGCGCAGCCTGTTAAACAAAACAGACATCAGTGGCGAGATAGTGATCGGTGAAGGTGAGATTGACGACGCTCCTATGCTTTATATTGGTGAGGAAGTCGGACTAGGCGGCGATATGGTTGATATCGCAGTTGATCCCATTGAAGGCACAAGAATGACCGCCATGGGACAAGCCAATGCCCTTGCTGTGCTTGCAGCCGGTGAAAAGGGCAGCTTCCTGAAAGCTCCTGACATGTATATGGAGAAACTCGTTGTAGGCCCACAGGCAAAAGGCTGTATTGATCTGAACAAGCCTCTTACTGAAAACCTGAAAAACATCGCTAGGGCATTAGGTAAAACACTGGATACGCTGGTGGTGATCACTCTGGCGAAACCGCGTCATGATGAAACCATCATTAAGATGCAAGAAATGGGTGTTCGTGTATTTGCTGTGCCTGACGGTGATGTGGCAGCCTCTATCCTTACCTGTATGCCGGACAGCGAAGTAGACGTAATGTACTGCATTGGCGGCGCTCCTGAAGGTGTTGTTTCTGCCGCGGTCATTCGTGCTCTGGATGGTGATATGAACGGCCGCCTGCTGGCACGCCATGAGGTAAAAGGCGATACAGAAGAGAACCGCAAACATGGCCAGCTTGAACTGGAACGCTGCGCAGAAATGGGCGTAGAAGCAGGGAAAGTGCTGGAAATGAATGATATGGCCTGCAGCGACAATGTGGTCTTCTCCGCAACTGGTATCACCAAAGGTGATTTGCTGGAAGGCATCAGCCGCAAAGGCGATATTGCCACCACAGAAACGCTGTTGATTCGCGGTCGCTGTCGTACCATCCGCCGCATTAAGTCTATCCACTATCTGCAACGCAAAGATAAAGAAGTGCGAGAGCTTATCCTGTAAACAGTGTGCACGGCTCCGGCCGTGCATTTTTCCCCTCTTCAACGCAAAACTGCTAACTTAAATCTAAGCTTGCCTTCAGCTTCTCTCTCGACCCGATAAATCAAGAATTTACTTTATTAATTACATTGGTCATAATGTCTGTTTTCGATATAAAGAAAACGAATAAAACTCTCAGGGTAACCAAGTGAAAACGGCTGACATCATTCTGGAAAAACTTAAACGTGAAGGGGCTATTACAGCGAAAAAGCTGTCTGAAGATCTCAGCATGACCAGTATGGGCGCCCGTCAACACCTTCAGGCACTTCAGGATTCCGGGCTGGTTGAGTTTTTTGATGTAAAGGTCAAGGTGGGCCGCCCCACCAGAAACTGGAAACTGACCACCGAGGGGCACCAACAGTTTTCAGATCGCCACAGTGATCTCTCTGTTCAGGTTATTGAAGCTGTACACGCCATTTACGGAGAAGAAGGCGTTCAGCAGGTAACCCTTGAGCGGGAAAAAGCGACACTACAACGCTACAAAAAGGCTCTTGCGACAAGCCGCACTTTTGAATCCAAACTTTCCAAACTGGCTCAGCTCAGGGAGCAAGACGGATATATGGCGGAAACCGGTCAGACAGAACAAGGCTACCTGCTGATTGAAAACCATTGCCCTATCTGCAAAGCCGCAAACAGTTGTCCGGCTCTCTGCCAGTCAGAACTCAATGTTTTCAGAGCCTTATTTGAAGAGAACATTGAAATCACCCGCACAGAACATATCGTCAACGACGAACGCCGTTGCGTCTACCTTTTCCGTCAAATCTGACTATCTGCCGTCAATTTTAAAAAGGCCGGAAAGGTATCAAATAGCCAACCTTGAGCAAAAACTAAGGCAATTCCTCATTATTGACTAAACTAATAGTAGTTTCCCCGGTTACAAATGAGGAAAAATCCATGGAAAACGAGGCCATTTATGACCCTGAACTTCCCTCTTTTGATGAGTTGGTTGAACTGGCAGAAAGCAATCCTGCTGCATTCGACGAATTTAAACAGGAGATGTGTGAAAAGGTAATCACTTTCGCATCCGTTGAAATGCAGCCGAGGCTGAGAGCCCAGCAGAGCCACATAGACAGAGTGATTAAAA
Source organism: Vibrio sp. SCSIO 43137 (assembly GCF_028201475.1). NCBI lineage: Bacteria > Pseudomonadati > Pseudomonadota > Gammaproteobacteria > Vibrionales > Vibrionaceae > Vibrio > Vibrio sp. SCSIO 43137. Next base: position 3,101,135 of record NZ_CP116383.1, read on the forward strand.
GATGCAAAAACCCCTATCAGACAAATGTTGTTCTGGCTCAGGAGCTCAGTGCTCAGGTCTGGAAATTTAAAGATGTTCTGGAGGGTGACATTGAAGCGGAAAACAGTGCAGAGATTATCCCTTTCTCCCCCAGAACCAATCATTAGCCAGTCAGGGCTGGCTATATAAAACACGCTTAGTTAATTACCTTACGAAAGCTGTCGCGATCCATATCCCGCACGTTCACCGTCAGGCTCTTTACTTCAGAAGCCTGCTGCTGTAACACCGCCATAAGCGCATCACTCAACTGCTGCTTCTGTTCTGTACTTCTTCCTTCCAGCAGCTCAAAGGTGATATGAATAAAGTCCTCACTATCTTCCAGCTCGCCAATGAGCCAGTGATGACAGCGCAATGCCCGCGATTTGACATCATTGACCTGAAACAGTCTACACTCCAGAGTCACCTGATGCAGATCCTCCAGCAACCCCTGAATATTCACCCTTTCATCAACTGAGTTTGTATACTCCAATACCAAGTTAGGCATAAATCTCCTTTTTCAGACCCGCGATCTGTCTCTGCCATCGGCAGTTTTCAATTAATTCATATTTCAGCAACATTTAACATACATTAATCCATGCAGTATCAGGAAAATTAGCTATTATTTTGCATACCGGATCACTTCTGCCTGACACCAAACGTTTAACTAATCGCGAAAGAAGGGCAAAAGACATGATTCCCGTCATGATCTGGCAACAGAGATCTGTTATATTCTTTCGCAATCTTGTTTATTTTTTACATTAATTATTTTGGAGATATCCTATGCGTCATCCTGTAGTTATGGGTAACTGGAAACTAAACGGCAGCAAAACAATGGTTACTGAGCTGCTAAACGGACTTAACACTGCACTTGAAGGCGTAACTGGTGTTGACGTTGCTGTTGCTCCACCGGCACTTTACATCGATCTGGCAGAGCACCTAATCAAGAAAGGCGGCAGCAAAATCATTCTTGGTGCACAAAACACTGACGTAAACAACAGCGGTGCATTCACAGGTGACCTTTCTCCTGAAATGCTGAAAGATTTTGATGCTTCACACATCATCATCGGTCACTCTGAGCGTCGTGAATACCACGCTGAGTCTGATGAGTTTGTTGCTCAGAAGTTTGCTTTCCTTAAAGAGAACGGCCTGACTCCTGTACTATGTATTGGTGAATCAGAAGCACAAAACGAAGCTGGTGAAACTGTTGCAGTTTGTGCACGTCAGCTTGATGCTGTAATCAAAACTCAGGGTGTTGAAGCACTAAACGGCGCTATCATCGCTTACGAACCAATCTGGGCTATCGGTACTGGTAAAGCTGCTACTGCTGAACAAGCACAAGAAATCCACGCTGCTATCCGTGCTCACATTGCTGAGTCTAGTGAAGAAGTAGCTAAGAACGTTGTTATCCAGTACGGCGGTTCTGTTAAAGCGGGTAACGCAGCAGAGCTATTTGCTATGCCTGATATTGACGGTGCGCTAGTTGGTGGTGCAGCTCTTGATGCAGAAGGTTTTGCAGCCATTGCTAAAGCAGCCGCTGAAGCAAAAGCTTAACTACTGATTATTCAGAATAAAAAGTCAGCTGCGGCTGGCTTTTTTGTTTTAAAGCAACAAAAAAAGACCACCGCTCGGGTGGTCTTTTCACAATTTCGCTTTGTATTAAAGCTTAGAACAGTTCGTCTGCAACCTGATAAAGATCAGTACGAACAGGACGCTTCATGTTCTCAATCGCATCAATAATGTCGTGGTGAACCAGAGTCTCTTTCTGGATACCAACACAACGGCCACCGTGACCTTCCAGCAGAAGGTGAACCGCATAGTTACCCATGCGGGAAGCCAGTACGCGGTCAAACGCTGTCGGACGACCACCACGCTGAATATGACCAAGAACCGTTGCACGAGTTTCACGACCCGTTGCTTTTTCAATGTCTTTCGCCAGTTCATTGGCATCCATCATCAGCTCAGTAAGGGTAATAATGGCGTGCTTTTTACCTTTGGCGATACCGTTCTGCAGGCTTTCAATCAGCTCCTCTTTGCTCCACGGACGCTCTGGAGTAATGATGTACTCACAACCGCCGGCAATGGAAGACATAAGAGTCAGATCGCCACAGTGACGGCCCATAATCTCAACAATAGAGATACGCTGGTGAGAAGAAGAAGTATCACGCAGACGGTCAATAGCATCAATAACCGTGTTTAACGCTGTCAGATAACCGATTGTGTAGTCAGTACCGGCAATATCGTTATCGATAGTACCCGGAAGACCGATACACGGATAACCCATCTCAGTCAGCTTCTTAGCCCCCATATAAGAGCCGTCCCCGCCGATAACAACCAGAGCTTCAATGCCGTGTTTATTCAGGTTCTCAATGGCTTTTTCACGAATTTTTTCATCTTTAAATTCAGGAAAACGCGCAGAACCAAGGAAAGTACCACCACGGTTGATTACGTCCGAAACACTGGAACGGTCAAGTTTTTCAATGCGGTCTTCGTACAGGCCCAGATAACCATCATAGACACCATACACTTCAACGCCCGACGACAACGCTGTACGGACAACGCCACGCACTGCAGCGTTCATTCCGGGTGCATCACCCCCGCTTGTCAAAACACCGATTTTTTTAATCATGCTCACCCTCGATATCAAATCAAAAATAATAAAAATCTAAACGCCATTTAAGGCCAAAAACAGAAAAGTGCTGTACTTGTTATATTTTTTTCAAGTATCTCTTCTATAGTACAACACTGAAATTTTTTTACTTATGAAAGAGTATTACAATTTTGCTAAAAAATTGAGTTGATTCATATCAGAATCGAACGGACTTTCATTCTTTTGTTCAAAAGATAGTCAATAGTCGCTGTTTTGTCGCTGAATTCTGTAACTGCAAACATTACCAACCCAGCTCTTTCTGTCCTTTTTCGCTACCATAAACCACAGAATATGGGTCCTGATGAATAAGAACATCCGATTCGGGGAAACGTTCCATCAGATCCGCTTCCACCTGATCTGAAATCCGGTGGGCTTCAATCAGGGTTATTTCGTCATTTAGTTCCAGATGTAACTGAATAAAGCGAACCGGCCCGGACATGCGCGTTCTGAGCTGGTGTACGCCAAGTACACCATCAACGTCAATGGCTATTTTACGAATCTCATTCAGCTCCTCTTCCGGCAACTGACGATCTAGCAGGGACTGAACTGCCTGGCTAACCATTTTGAAAGCACTGAACAGAATAAACAGGCCGATACCAATGGCAAATACAGCATCAGCCTGACCGAATCCGAAATAACTCAGTCCGAGCGCCAGAGCGATGGCTAAGTTCATATACAAGTCAGTTTGATAGTGCAGAGAGTCAGCTGCAATGGCCTGACTGCCGGTTTTTCTCACCACGTACTTCTGAAAAGTGACCAGACCCAGAGTCAGTACGAAGGCAAACAGGCTGACATAGACACCAAGTTGTGGTGACTCCAATGCCTCAGGACGGAAGAAGCGATCAACCCCGTTCAGGATAAGAAAGCAAGCGGAGCCGGAAATAAACATGGATTGCGCAAGGGCAGCAAGGGATTCGGCCTTACCATGACCAAAGGTGTGTTCTTTATCTGCCGGTTGCAGGGCATAACGGATAACCACCAGATTGATGCCGGATGCAGCAATATCGAGAACAGAATCGATAAGAGATGCCAGCAGGCTGACAGAACCAGTGACCCACCAGACAATGATCTTAACAATCAAAAGCAGTGTTGCGATTATCGTAGCGGCCCAGGCCGCCATAGTAACCAGTCGGTTATAATCCTTTTTCATACTCAGTCAGATCAAACGCATTTGGCCTTGATTATAGCCAGCATAATCCTACTTGAATATAACTCTCTGGCATTTTCAACAGGATAAAAAAGAAGCAGCCTTAAGGCTGCTTCATTCAGAAAAGGGAAGTCGGTGCGGATTAGTTAGAGTTTGCTCCACTAAACTTATCCATTTTACGCTGCATTCTTTCTGAACATTCACCCATTCTCTCTTGCTGAAGCGTTTTCAGTTTTGCTTTCTGCTCATCGGTCAGAATGCTCAGCATTTCGTGACGAGCCTGAAGCATCTGAACTTTACGCTCGGTCTGCTTCTCTACCATAGTTTTAGCAAGCAGCTCTGCTTTTTGCTGATCAAAATCTGCTGCCAGAACCAGATCCTGAACCTGAGTCTGATAGGCCTGCATTTCTGCCTGCCAGTCTGCTGCATTTTCAGAAAACTTTGAGCGCATCTGGTCACGCTTAGCGTCTTTCAGATCGCGGAACTGATCTTTCTGCTCATCGGTCAAGTCAAGGTCACGAAACATTCCGCGATCCATTCCGCCACACTTGCCGCCAAAGTCGCCTCTGTCCATACCGTGACCGCCATGGCCACCTTTACCACCAAATGCATAAGCACTTGCAGTAGCAAACATCATAGGAAGAACAGCAGCGGCGATGACTAGTTTTTTAGTTTTGTTCATAATCTTATTCCTTACTTAACTTTCGTTTATCTGCTGTCTTCACAGCGGTTGAGTATAGAATAATCCGGCCAAAGTAAAGCAACGTATAGGCAACGTAAAGAATCGTAAATAGAGAAGCAGTGGTTATTTTTCTTTGTAAGATCAACAATAGAAACAATAGATAGCCGAACGCAGAGGTAACAGAGATGGCCAACATACTATTAGTCGATGACGACACTGAACTGACATCGCTATTAAAAGAAGTTCTGACCTATGAGGGATTCAATGTTACCGAGGCAAACGACGGAGAAGCCGGGCTGGCTGCTGTTAACGAAACAACGGATCTGATTCTGCTCGACGTTATGATGCCAAAGATGAATGGTATGGATATGTTAAAAAAACTCCGCGAGCACTGGGAAGTTCCGGTATTAATGCTTACCGCCAAAGGTGAGGAGATAGACAGGGTCATCGGGCTGGAACTAGGGGCTGATGACTACCTTCCGAAACCCTTCAGTGACAGAGAGCTACTTGCCCGTATTAAGGCCATATTGCGCCGCACCCACTCTTCATCACCGGCAAAGGCCGGCGATTGTATCCAGTATCAGGGCATCAAGGTCTATCCCGGCAAACAGGAAGCCTTTTGCAACTCAGAACCTCTGGATCTGACCACGACTGAGTTTGCCCTGTTAAGTTACTTTGTTCAGCATCCGGGAGAAGGCATCACCAAGGAGTCACTAAGTCTGGATGTACTGGGAAAACGTCTGGCGCCTTTTGACAGAGCCATAGATATGCATGTTTCTAATCTGCGCAAAAAACTGCCTGAACGCAGCGACGGTAAGCCACGTATAAAAACCCTCAGAGGCAGAGGTTATCTTCTGGTTGAGGAGGGCTGATGCGGATTCCCAAAATTTCCAACCTGTATGGCAGGATTTTCGCCATATTCTGGTTCACAATGTTTCTGGTTCTTATCGGTGTTTTGATTGCCCAGCAATATGACCCGAGACAGACTCATATGGCACCTAAAGCCAATATTAATAAACTTGAACGTATTGCCGAATATATTACAGACGAGTACGGCGATGCTTTTTCATTGGTCGGTTCGTTAAGGGAGCTGGAACGCCACAGTCAGCATAGAAAAAGAGACCGGGATGACAGAAAGCCCACAATCTACCTGACGGATACCAACGGTGCCTTAATCAGTCAACACCCGCCTATGCAGCGTAAAGCGATTCAGAACTTTATTACCGGCCTGGACAGTTTTGAACGTCCTCAACAAAGGCTGTATGGCAGCTTTATGGTGGTAGGGCCGGTTCCGGTTGTCATTGCCCGTACACCTATGTACCTCTATCTGGGAGAGCGCTGGGACAGAACGCCGCCATTCCTTTTACAACTGTTTGATAAGCCGTTTCAGCTACTTATTGTTGTTATGCTGATCAGTACGCCCCTGCTGATGTGGCTGGCCTATGCCCTGAGTAAACCAGCCAGAAGGTTACAACAAGCCGCCCTTCGTGTTGCCAACGGCGAGTTTGTTGCAGACCCTGATCTTGAAAAAGGCAGCTCTGAATTCAGGGAAGCCGGTGCTGCGTTTAACCAGATGGTTGAAGCCATTAATCAGATGATGTCCGGCCACCAAAGGCTGCTGTCTGATATTTCCCATGAGCTCCGCTCCCCGTTAACCCGCCTTCGTATGGCGAACGCCCTTGCAACCAGAAAACAGGGAGAGAGTGACGAGCTAAAACGTATAGATACAGAAGCAGAACGGCTGGAAAAAATGATCGGTGAGCTGCTGGAACTCTCGCGTATGCAGATGAACAGCCACCAGCAGCGGGAACAGCATAGCGCTGAGACACTATGGTCAGATTTAGTGGACGATGCACAGTTTGAAGCAGAGCAGGTAAGTAAATCACTCACCTACAGCAAGATACCGCAGTGTACCGTCACAGGTAACCCAAGCCTGCTGATGAGTGCTGTTGAGAATATTGTCCGTAACGCTATTCACTACTCAGAAAGCGAAATCAGTGTCAGCTTTACACTCAATAATCAGAAACTGAGTATTACGGTTTCAGACGATGGTAACGGTGTTCCGGAATCAGAGCTGAAAGATATCTTCCGTCCCTTCTACCGCGTTTCCACAGCAAGAGACAGAAACTCCGGCGGAGCTGGCCTCGGACTGGCGATTACTGAGAGTGCCGTAAGGCAGCACAACGGAACCATTGTTGCTGAAAAGAGTGATAAAGGAGGCCTGAAGGTCACCATAACCCTACCGGTACAAGCTTAAAAAACAGGTCGTGATACTGGTTTGTATCACGACTTTGGTTATACTCTCGCCCATCACTTTCACAATCACAACAGAACTATGCTGGATATCGCTCTATACGAACCTGAGATCGCACCAAATACAGGTAATATTATTCGTCTCTGCGCAAACTGCGGCGCTAATCTTCACCTTATTGAACCGCTGGGATTTGATCTTGATGAGAAAAAGGTTCGCAGAGCCGGACTGGACTATCATGATCTGGCAAGGGTAAAGCGGCATAAAAATCTGGATGCTTTTGTTCAATATCTGGAAAAGGAAAGAGAAGGAAGCTATCGCCTGTTTGCCTGTACCACCAAAACAACAGGCCATCATGTTGATGCAAAATTCCGTCAGGGTGACGTTTTGCTGTTTGGTCCGGAAACCCGTGGACTACCGGCTGAGCTGATTGAAAGCCTGCCGATGGAGCAACGCATCCGCATTCCTATGATGCCGGACAGCCGTAGCCTGAACTTGTCCAACGCTGTTGCTATTATCGCTTTTGAAGCCTGGCGTCAGTTTGATTTTAACGGTGCTATCTAAACCACACTTGAGAATAATACCGGTTAAGAAAAACGAAAGGGAGCTACTTCATAGCTCCCTTTCTTCTATTCAGGTTAACCTAGTTTAAGCGGTTATTATCATCGTTTGGTTTATTCTCATCCTTACGCTCAAACTCACCTTCAAAAGTATTATTCTCATCGCCACGCTGCTGGAAAGGATCTTGTCCAAACGGCGACTGACCAAAGCCACCATGAGCATGAAAGCCTCCGGCAGACATAGAGTTAACCTTTACTCTTTTCATCAGCTCTTTTGCAATCCGGGCTCTCGGGGCAGGAAGTAACACCAACATGCCTAAAGCATCGGTCATAAACCCGGGTGTTAACAGAAGCACACCAGCCACAGCCAGCATTACCCCTTCCAGAATCTGCTGGGCAGGAATTTCCCCCTGCTGAAGGCGACCTTGTACAGACATCAGTGTCTGTAAACCCTGACTTCTTACCAGTGAAGCACCAACAAAAGCGGTCACCAGCACCAGAGCAATAGTAGGCCAGAGGCCAAGAAAACCTCCAACCTGAATAAACAGACCTATCTCGATAATAGGAACACAAATAAACAGCAACAGTAGTATCGGAAACACACTCGCACCCGTCAGTTCAGGTTTCCCGGTACGGGAAACATTTATAATTTGTAGCAAATACCAGAGTATTGCCTAAGCGTTGCTATACCCTACCAATGTGCAGGTTAATTATCTAGCATCAGCAGGAGATAACAGAGGTTTTGCCACTCATTATTAACTGACTTATAAGAAGTGAGCCTGTAGCTGATACACATTCCCCTGAAGTAAAACACTTGTGAAAGCCTTCTTTTCCGGCTTAATCGGTTTTGCATCTAGCTAAATAAGGATAAGATGAAACTAATTGTTTGAATGGTGGGTCTTATCTCCTACATGTATCTAGGGTTTACAACATTCTATGCGCGCTTTTTTATATAGCCTGATGATCGGGCTGCTGTCGGTCTCATTTTCCGCCTCTGCTCTGTTCGGTAATAACGAGCAACAGAGCTCAACTTCATCATTTGATAACAGCAACTCCCGTTTCGTCACTGTCGATAAGGCTTTCCCTTTCAGCGGAAACCAGATTAACAATACTGTCTACCTTGAATGGGATGTCACTCCCGGCTATTACCTTTATCAGCATCAGTTTTCCGTCAGTATAGAAAACGGTGAAATAGGCCCAGTTGAACAGAGAGATGGTAAGCCTTATAAAGATCAGTTCTTTGGCGCGGTTCAGATCTACAAGCAACCCCTGACCATCAAAGTGCCGCTGTTCTCTGTCGCCGACAACGCCAGACTTATCGTGAAGTATCAGGGCTGTGCCGAAGCGGGCTTCTGCTATCCGCCGGAAACCCTTGTTATTAACCTGACACCGATATCTTCCGCTAATAACTCAACTGCAATCCCGGCCGCCTCTGCACCGTCACCGGCTGAACCTTCTGCTCCTGCCAGCCGTGAATCTCAATTGGCCGGCAACCTTAGTGATAATTGGTGGACACCGTTTCTGTTTCTGGCTCTGGGGGTAGGTCTGGCCTTTACTCCTTGTGTATTCCCTATGTACCCGATACTGACAGGCATTGTGCTGGGTAGCGGCAAGCTTTCTCATTCGCGCGCGCTGGGCTTGTCATTTATCTATGTTCAGGGAATGGCACTCACTTATACTCTGCTGGGTCTGGTTGTCGCTTCTGCCGGCCTGCAGTTTCAGGCTGCCCTGCAACACCCGTACGTATTGATCGGCCTCAGCATTATGTTTGTATTGCTGGCGCTCTCTATGTTTGGCCTGTATACCATTCAGTTGCCTTCTTCTGTGCAGACATGGCTGAACGACCAAAGTAACAAACAGCAGGGCGGTAAAGTCTGGGGCGTGTTCCTGATGGGGGCAATTTCAGGTCTGGTCTGCTCCCCTTGCACTACTGCACCACTTTCCGGTGCCCTGCTCTATGTGGCTCAGAGTGGTGATCTGCTAACCGGTGGTGTCGCCCTTTACGCTCTGGGGCTGGGTATGGGTATTCCGCTGATGATTGTAGCCGTATTTGGTAACAAGCTACTGCCTAAAGCCGGAGCATGGATGGACAGAGTCAAAATTCTGTTTGGCTTTATTCTGCTTGCCGCACCGGTTTACCTGATTGAAAGAATTATCCCTGAAACGTGGGCAGTCACCTTATGGGGTGTTCTGGGTGTGTCTGCCTTTAGCTGGCTCTATCACCTGAAAAACCAGTTAGAATTTGGCGGATGGAAGCAGAGCCTGATCGGCATCCTTGCTATGTTGGGGATTCTCGGTTCTGCGTTACCTGTCTATAACCACTGGATGGGAGAAACCGGAACTTCAGCCTATCAGCCAAAACTAAGCTTTACCCGCATCAGCTCCGTTGATGAACTGGAGCAACAACTGGTACTGGCCAATCAGGCCAATAAGCCTGTGATGCTGGACTTCTATGCTGACTGGTGTGTTGCCTGTAAAGAGTTTGAGAAATTTACTTTCCACACACCAGAAGTTGAACAGAAGCTAAAAGATTTTGTGTTACTTCAGGCTGATGTCACCAAAAACAGCCCTCAGGATATTGAACTATTTAAACGACTGAAAATAATGGGGTTACCGACCATCGACTTCTGGGATGCACAAGGCAACTATCAATCCAATGCCCGCTTAACCGGCTTTCTGGAATCTGAGCCCTTTATCTCTCACCTTCAGGCTCAGGGTATCATCAACAATTAGTGCGTTTTTATTTCCAGTATGAATTACATTTCAACTGTAATTCATACTGAATGCGCAACTAAATTCACTTAAAAGTCGATACTGTTCAGAAATTTAGCGTATGAACATTGTTCAATGACGCAAAGCGTACAATACTTGAGTCGGTAAAATATTAACTAAATTGCAAAGAGTGTATAACGTCATGGATTCGACCTACACAATTATTATCGCTGATGATCACCCTCTGTTCAGAAATGCTCTGTTTCAGTCCGTCCATATGGCGATTAGTGGTGCAAATTTACTGGAAGCTGATTCCCTTGATGCCCTGCTGCAGTTATTGCAGAAAGAAGCAGAACCGGATTTATTGCTGTTAGATCTGAAAATGCCGGGCGCCAATGGTATGTCAGGCCTGATTCAGCTAAGGGCTGAGTATCCGGATCTACCTATTGTCGTCATATCAGCAAGTGAAGAACCAAGTGTTGTCGCACAGGTTAAAACTCACGGCGCGTTCGGCTTTATTCCTAAATCCAGTGATATGCGGGCACTGGTTAGTGCACTTAACCAAGTACTGAACGGCGACCCCTTCTTCCCTGAAGCCTTACTGAAAAATAGTCAGGTAAATACTGATCTGGCAGATAAAATCGCCTCTCTTACCCCGCAACAATACCGGGTTCTCGGAATGTTGTCTGACGGCCTGCTAAATAAGCAGATTGCTTACGAACTGAATGTGTCAGAAGCCACCATCAAAGCACATATGACCGCCATATTCCGCAAACTGGGCGTACAAAACCGTACTCAGGCTGTGATTCTTCTTCAGCAACTTGAGCCAGAAAGTTAGACTTTAGGCTAAGTTAACAATTAATTAACATCTCCATTTTTCAACCCAGATATCAAAAACGCCCGTTTCACGGGCGTTTTGCTATTTTTTCCCCCGACTAAAGTTGCACTGAGATCTTTATATAAGGCTGCTAATCTAAATTCCGTAACAGTTTGTTAACACCCAATAACGAAATGGAAGGAGAAGGCCATGGCATTCGAATCATCGGATCACGCTCAAGCCTACTGGAAGGAAAACTTGACCATCATGGGGTCGCTACTTGCAATCTGGTTCTTAGTCTCTTACGGAGCAGGAATCTTGTTTGTGGATGCCCTGAACGCAATTCAATTTGGCGGCTTTAAACTAGGTTTCTGGTTTGCTCAACAAGGTTCAATATATACCTTTGTGGCGCTGATTTTTGTTTATGTTGCGCGAATGAACTCGCTCGATAAAAAATACAACGTACAGGAAGACTAAGAGGCTTTGGAAATGGATATTCAAACTTGGACCTTTATTTTAGTCGGTATTACATTTGCGCTATATATCGGCATCGCAATTTGGGCTCGCGCAGGCTCGACAAGTGAATTCTATGTTGCCGGTGGTGGTGTTCACCCTGTGGCAAATGGTATGGCGACCGCAGCGGACTGGATGTCTGCAGCATCGTTTATCTCAATGGCGGGTATCATCTCTTTCATCGGTTACGATGGTGGTGTTTACCTGATGGGCTGGACCGGCGGTTATGTACTTCTGGCACTTTGTCTTGCACCTTACCTGCGTAAGTTTGGTAAGTTTACTGTGCCAGACTTTATCGGTGACCGTTACTACTCCAAAACAGCACGTATGGTTGCGGTATTCTGTGCCATCTTCGTCTCGTTTACTTATGTAGCGGGTCAGATGCGTGGTGTAGGTGTGGTATTTGCCCGCTTCCTGGAAGTAGACATTAACATGGGTATCGTTATCGGTATGGGTGTTGTGTTCTTCTACGCCGTACTTGGCGGCATGAAAGGTATCACCTATACGCAGGTTGCACAGTACTGTGTTCTGATTTTTGCCTTTATGGTTCCTGCAATCTTTACCTCACTGATGATGACTGGCACGCCAGTTCCACAAATCGGCTTCGGTTCAACCATGGCCGGTAGTGATGTTTACCTGCTGGATAAACTGGATGGCCTGACACAGGAGCTCGGCTTTACCGCCTATACAGACGGCTCTAAGAGTATGGTTGACGTATTCTTTATCTGTGCCGCACTGATGGTTGGTACTGCGGGTCTGCCTCACGTAATCATCCGTTTCTTCACTGTACCTAAAGTATCTGATGCACGTATCTCTGCTGGTTGGGCTTTGGTATTTATCGCATTCCTGTACACAACTGCTCCTGCAGTAGCAGCGTTCGCTCGTGTAAACATGATCGATACTATCAATGGTCCGGACATGAAAGGTGTTGCGGCAACTGAAGCACCTAGCTGGTATAAGAACTGGGAAAGCACTGGTCTGGTAGCCTGGGAAGATAAGAACGGCGACGGCAAGATGTTCTACTCCGGCGATGAGCGTAACGAGATGAAGATCAACCGCGATATCATCGTACTGGCTTCACCTGAGCTTGCTAAACTACCTAACTGGGTTGTAGCCCTACTGGCAGCCGGTGGTCTGGCGGCAGCGTTATCCACAGCAGCAGGTCTGCTACTGGTAATCTCTACCTCCATATCCCACGACTTGCTGAAGAAAGGCTTTAAACCGGATATGACGGATAAACAGGAGCTGCTCGCCGCCCGTTTCGCAGCCTTCTTTGCCATAGTTTGTGCGGGCTATCTGGGTATTAACCCGCCAGGATTCGTGGCACAGGTGGTGGCATTCGCCTTCGGTCTGGCAGCGTCATCCTTCTTCCCTGCCATTATTCTGGGTATCTTCTATAAGAAGATGAATAAAGAAGGTGCAATTGCAGGTATGCTTTCAGGTATCGCGTTTACTGCGGCTTACATCATCTACTTCAAGTTTGTAAACCCGGCAGCTAATACACCTGATAACTGGTGGTTCGGTATCAGCCCTGAGGGTATCGGTACTCTGGGTATGTGTGTGAACTTCATTGTCTCTATCGTAGTCAACAAGTTTACTGCTGAAGTACCAAAAGATGTACAGGAGATGGTTGAATCTATCCGTTACCCTAAGGGTGCGGGCGCAGCTCACGACCATTAATCCTAACTAGCTAAACAGCTATATACAGAAAGGGCTCAGATTTAAATCTGAGCCCTTTTTCTTTCCTGCTGATATTTTTTAACGGCTATTAACTCACCCTGTTTAATACTGCTCTTAGCTTTAATGGTTTAACCGGCTTAGCGATAAAACTGAAACCGTTAGACTTAATGGCACTTAACATATCGTCTGTTCGGTCTGCGCTGATAATTACCCCTTCAAAACTATCGCCCAGTCTTAACCTGCACTGCTGCAATACTTCAAGGCCGGTTCTTCCGTAGTCGAGACGATAATCGGAGAAAATCACATCAGGTACCCAGCCGTTTTCTAACGTCTTCATGCTCTCAACCAGATCCTTAGCGGTTTTGACCTGACAGCCCCAACGCTCAAGCAGATTGCGCATTCCTGCAAGGATCTCAGATTCATTATCAACACATAGCACTCTGATATGCTGAAGCGGTGAACTTTCCTGTTGCTGGCTGGGTTCTCTTTTCTCTTCTTCTACCATCTTCCCTCTGTCTAAGCTGATGGAGAAAACCGTTCCCTCTTCAGGCCATGAGCGCAAACCAATATCATGTTGCAGAACTCTGGCAATGCCTCGGGAGATGGCCAGCCCAATCCCCAGCCCCTGTGACACATGGCTGGCATCACCGCGGGTAAACTCCTCAAAAATTTCTGACTGCTTCTCAGGAACGATCCCCATTCCGTTGTCCCACACCTCGATTCTCACATCACCTTTGACCCTTCTCGCCCCCAGCAGCACTTTGCCTTTAGGATTATAGCGAAACGCATTGGTTAGGAAGTTCTGTAGTACCCGACGCAACAACTTAGGATCAGAACGGACAATCAACTCCGACGGCACCAGATGAAAATCTATCTGCTGCTGTTTTGCCAGTGCAGAGAATTCCGCATTCAGGTTATCCAGCACTTCATTCAGCTTAAAGTAGCGTACATTGGTCTCCAGCTTGCCCGACTCCAGCCGTGAAATATCCAGCAGATCGCCTATCAGCTCTTCCGCCGCCCCCAGCGCACTCTCAATATGACCTGACAACTGTTTGGTTTCGCCATCTTTAGCGGTTTCTGACAACGATGATGCAAACAGACGGGCAGCATTGAGGGGCTGCATCAGATCATGACTCACTGCCGCCAAGAAACGGGTTTTGGACTGAGATTCGGTATTGGCGCTCTGGGTTGCTGAAACCAGCCTTTTGTTTAGCTCTTCCAGCTCTTTGGTTCGCTCTTTTACCCGGCTCTCCAGATTCTCATTCACCTCTTTTAAGGTCTTTTCTGCCTCACGGAACACGGTAATGTCACTAAAACTCATAACAAATCCGCCTCCCGGCATAGGGTTTCCCTGCACCTCAATCACCCTGCCGTCAGGGTACGTTCGTGAAGAGGTGTGCTGAGTTCCGCACTCAAGGTGGTAGACACGCTTGCGTACATGCTCTTCAGGATCACCGGGGCCGCAAAGCCCTTGTTCTGCATTATGGCGGATCACATCGGCTATCGGTCTTCCTACCTGAACCAATCCCGGCGGAAACTCGAACATCTCAAGGTAGCGCTGATTCCACGCCACCATTCTCAGCTGTTTATCGACAACAGTAATACCCTGACTGATATGCTCAATTGCCCCTTGCAGCAAGCCACGGCTGAAGTCGTACAGTTCAGAGGCTTCATCCACAATAGTGGCAACCTCTTCCAGTTGCATGTTTTTACCCTTAAGGGCAGAGGTAAGTACCAACTTCGCCGAAGAAGCACCAAATACACCCGCCAACAATCGTTCTGTATGACGAATTAGACCAGAGGGTGCTTGCTGATTGGGCATCAGGGTTTTACTGTGCTGTCGCCAGAAATTGTTAAAAGAGGATCGTGCACGGGCACGGCCGACAAAACGGGACGCCAGCATCTCCAGCTCAGCAACGGTTACCCGGCTCTGATACAGGCTGACATTCTCACTCTCAGGCAGAGGGGTTCCGACAAATGCCGCTGACTGTAGCCGCTCACTCAGACTCGCTCTGGTGACCAGAGAAATAGAGATATAACAGAGGGTATTGACCAGTAAACTGAGCATCATTCCCCAGTCTGAACCACTCATATTCCAGTCAGAAAGTAACGCCGGTGGTTCAATCAGCCATAGCAATACATTCGATCTGTAATCCCCGGCCAGCATATCGGTCTGGCTCATCAGGGTAACCAGCCAGATGGTGAAACCAAACAGTAGCCCGACATACACCCCTTTACGGTTACCTAACCGCCAGTACATGCCCCCGACAAGTGCAGGAGCGAACTGAGCGATAGCAGCAAAAGAGAGCAGCCCGATCACCGAAAGTGAACGAATGCTGTCCAGTGCCATATAAAAGCCCCATGCCCCCAACAGAATCAGCATAATAAGGGTTCGCCGAATGTTCAGCAGCAAACCGGAGAAGTGCAGATGGGTTCTTTGCGAAAGGCGCATCCGGCGCAATAACAGAGGCAGCACCAGATCGTTGGATACCATAATTGCCAGTGCAATGGTTGAGACTATCACCATGCCGCTGGCCGCAGAGGTGCCGCCAAGAAAGGCCAGCAAAGCAATATCCGTAGCGCCAAACGCCAGCGGCAGGCTGATAACATAGGTATCCGCAGAGCTGCCGGACAAGATGCTCTGGCCGACCCATGCAATAGGCAGTACAAATAAGCCCATTAAAATCAGATAGGCAGGAAATACTTTACGGGCAACATGCAGATCCTGAGCCCTTTCGTTCTCCACCACCATGGTATGAAACTGGCGCGGAAGACAGATAATCGCCGCCATAGTCAGCAGGGTATGAACCACCAGCCCGGGAACATTTGGAGCCTGATAACTGGCCACTGCCATATCAATAAGGTGAACTTCTGAACGGCTCATGGCCAGATAGAGAATAAACAGACCAACCACCAGAAACGCCGCCAGCTTAACCAGAGACTCAAAGGCGACAGCCATCATCATGCCGCGGTGATGCTCTGTATTATCAATATGACGAGTACCAAATAGCATAGTAAACACCGCCAAAGCACCGACAACAAACCAGGAAATATGGCTGTCCTGATAACCTAAATGGGTACCAAGATCCGGAGCCAGAATATCCAGTCCCATGGTAATACCACGCAATTGCAGGGCGATATAAGGAAGAATCCCGGCGACAGCAATAAGAGTAACAGTGACCGCCAGCCCCTGAGATTTTCCGTAGCGGGCCGCAATAAAGTCAGCAATGGAGGTGATATGTTCCCTTTTGGCAATCAGGATCAGACGGGCCAGAATCCTCCAGCCAAAAGCAAACACAATAATAGGGGCGATATAAATAGGCAGAAAAGACCATGGGTTGCTGCTTGCCTGCCCTACCGTTCCGTAAAACGTCCACGAGGTACAGTAAACAGCAATGGATAAGCTATAAATCCACGGACGCCAGTTCGACAGCCATTTTGTCTGCCGGTCTCCATACCAGGCAATAAGAAAAAGCACTCCCAGATAGGTGAGTGTTACCGGAACGACGAGCCAACCCTGCATTGTAATATCCCTTATACAAAAAAACCGGGATGAACTCACCCCGGTGTTAGTGTAGTCAAAGATGTTTTTTTAACTCAATCAGTTACAAGCTATTAACTTTGAATCTGTGCTTCAGGTACGGTTTTCTTTTGTTCAACTTTTACAAACAGAGCCATCACACCCATAACGGCCATGGCCCAGAATACATTGGCACCATAAAGCTCGTAGCCCCAGCCGGTCAGCGCCATCATCAGAGCCGTAAAGGCGCCCATAGGGATAGCATTATAAATGGCCTGAAGAGGCACAATTTCATTCTCTCTGGCGCGTTGAATATACTGAATGGCCGCGATATGCGCAGTAGCAAAGGTAATGCCGTGCAGCGTCTGGACCAGTGCAATCACCCAGAGTTCTGTGGTCATGGCTGTTAAGCTCCAGCGCACAACCGCACCAACAGAGGCAATAACAAACAGAGTTCTCAGGCTAAGACCGGCAAACACCCTTTTGCTGACGGCAAATACCGTTATCTCTGCGATAACCCCTAAACTCCAAAGATAGCCAATGGTGCTCTCTGCATAACCGGCCGATTTCCAGTAAATCGAACTAAAGCTGTAGTAGGCAGCGTGGCTTCCGTGCAGCAGTGACAGAAGAATAACAAAGCGCATAATCTCTTTGTCAGCCAACAGTGCCAGCACTTTTGGTCGTTCCGAATCTGATGCACTCTCAGAGACCGGAGCAGGATTCGGTGTGCGCATAGCCAGCAGTAAACCAACTGCGGTACCTGCCAGTGCGGTATGAACAATCATATCCGTACCATAAAGTGATACCAGATAGCCCACCACTGTCGAGCCGGCAATAAAGGCGATTGAACCCCATAAACGGGTACGGCCGTAGTCGAGTAGCTTCAGTCTGGAGTAGTAGTTTGCCATGGCATCAGACAGAGGAATGGCAGGGCCGCAACAGGCGTTAAATAGCACGGTTGCCAATGCCATCAGCCAGAAATTACCACCGGTAAAGAAGTGGAACCAGATAAACAGAACAGAAAGGAAGCTTAACCAGCGAATGGCCGGGATCATATGTTCAACTTTGTGTAAACGCGGAGTTAACACTAAGTTCGCTACACATCGTGCGCCAAAGGCAATCCCCATAAGCAAACCGATATCTGCGGCTGAAACACCCTGATCCTCAAACCAGAGCGCCCAAAACGGGATATAGACACCGTAGGCAAAAAAGAAGCCGATAAAATACTGGGATATCCAGCCGTATGGGGTCGGAGACAACATAGAACAACCTGAAGTTATATATCAATAATCGCGCATATTATGCAGCCAATACCCTTTTCAAAAAAGGGAATTGTTTTGTACATTTATTTCCCCAAAAAACGGAGGACTTCTCAGTTCTGACTAGCAGCAGAGCTGCATTAGACCAAAGTCGTCTGGAGGATTAGGGTAAATTTGTCAGACTTAGATTAGGTTCCTTCACTGGTGGCGATCTCATTATGCCTGATAAGTTTAATACCCAATCTCCCCCTTTTGACCGACTTTCAGAAGATCAGCAAGAGTTACTTCGTTCATCTCTGGATGTGGCTTACTATCGGGAGAAAGAACCTCTGCTCAAGCCCGGGGAGAGTAGTGAGCAGCTATTTATACTTATTAAAGGTGCTGTGGAAGAGCGTTCCGCAGACGACAGCGAGATTTTTGCCCATTACGCTAATGATGATCTGTTTGATGTCCGCTCCCAGTTTGAAGGTACGGTAAAACACAAATATATTGCACTGGAAGATACCCTAGCCTACCTGTTACCTAAACATATATTCTTAAAACTTTATAACGGCAATGCCGAGTTTGCCGCTTACTTTGATAACAACCTGGCTAAGCGACAGGAGCTGATTGAAGCAGCGCAGCAACAGCAGAATCTGGCCGAGTTTATCCTGACCAAAGTCGACAGCACCATTTATCATCCGCCACTCATTTTGCAACCGGAACTTTCACTGCAATCAGTAACGGAAATGCTGAAAGAGAAACGACTGGATGCAGCTCTGGTGAAGTTAAATGAAGATGACCCAAGAGTCTCAGAAAACCCGCATCAGCTTCCCTACGGTATAGTCACCCGTACCAATATGCTGCATGCCGTTATGCTTGAGGGACACCCGCTGGATACAGAGATCGGCGTTATCTCAACCTTCCCGGTATTCCATGTTGAAGATGGCGACTTTCTGTTTAATGCCATGATCTCCATGACTAAAAACAGAATGAAACGAGTGATGGTGTGTGACGGCAGTGAAGCTGTCGGTATGCTGGATATGACTCAGATATTGAGTGCCTTCTCAACCCACTCTCATGTGCTCACCCTGAGTATCGCCAGAGCCACCACCATTGAAGAATTGGCACTGGCGGCAAACCGGCAGAGAAATCTGGTAGACAGCCTGCTGAACAATGGTATCCGTACTCGTTTTATTATGGAGCTGATTTCTGCCGTTAATGAGCAGATCATTGAAAAGGCCTTTGAGCTTACCGTTCCCCCTGCATTGAGAGAGGATATCTGCCTGATGGTACTTGGCTCTGAAGGCAGAGGAGAGCAGATCCTGAAAACCGATCAGGACAACGCCCTTATTATCAGAGACGGAGCAGACTTACCTCAGCTTCAGCCAACCATGGATACACTTACTCATACCTTGCAACAGCTCGGTTATCCGCTCTGCCCCGGTAAGGTAATGGTAAACAACCCTGAGTGGGTAAAAACTCAGGATAGCTGGCAAAAGACCCTTTCCGGCTGGGTTAAAAAAGCCAACGCAGAACAGGTAATGAAGCTGGCTATTGTTGCCGATGCTCATCCTGTAGCCGGCAATAAATCTCTGCTGACACCGGTAAAACAGCACCTGACTAACCTGATGGCCGATCAAGAGCTGATACTGACTGAATTTACCCGTCCGGCGCTTAATTTCTCTATCCCGCTCACCCTGTTCGGTAATGTGAAGAGCTCTAAGTCAGGTGTCGATCTAAAACAGGGCGGAATATTTCCTATTGTGCACGGAATCAGGGCGCTGACGCTGGAAAACAGCATCAATGAAAATAATACCTTCGATCGTATAGAAGCCCTGCAGAAGAAAAAAGTACTGGAGCAGGAGACCGCAGATAACCTCAGTGAAGCCCTGAAGCTGTTTTTTAAGCTGCGATTATCCCAGCAACTTTCCCTTCAGCACACTCACAACAAGGTCGACTTAAAACTGCTGGATCGTACTGAGCGGGATCTGCTCAGGCACAGCCTGCATGTGGTGAAAAAGTTTAAGCAGTGGCTGGGTTATCACTATCAGATCCGGGAATAGCTCCGCATAAACGGAGTAACATAATCAGCTAGGCGGTAGATATGAATTGGTTATTAAGGCGTTGGTGGAACTACAAACTGAAAGGCTCCCCTTATCAGGGGCTTTTTACCGCGCCTGACAACAAAGAGTATGTGTCTCTGGACTGTGAAACCACCAGCCTTGATCCTCACAGAGCCGAATTGGTTACCATTGCTGCGACCAAGATAATCAACAACCGGATTATCACCAGCGAGCCTTTTTACGTGCGTCTCAGGGCTCCGCAATCCCTTGACTCAGGTTCTGTTAGAATCCATAGAATCCGCCATCAGGATTTAATTGACGGCATGAGTGAGAAAGAGGCTATTTCAGCCTTGCTGGAGTTTATCGGCAACCGCCCTCTGGTTGGTTACCATATCCGTTATGACAAGACTATTCTGGATATCGCCTGCCAGAAACACCTTGGCTTTCCCCTGCCCAACCAGCTGATAGAAGTGAGCCATATCTATCACGAAAAGCTTGAGCGTCACCTGCCAAATGCCTACTTCGACCTCAGTCTGGATGCCATCTGCAAACACTTAGATCTTCCTGAGCAAGACAATAAGCACGATGCCCTGCAGGACGCTATCTCTGCAGCCCTTGTCTATGTGCGGCTCAGATATGGTGATCTGCCCGCTCTTACCTCGGCTTACCTGAGATAACGACGAAAATTCAGGTTCCGCATATATAACCGATTCATATATATCCTAAAGTCTAATTGAGAAAAGTACTCTTATAACCGACAGTTACATCAATAAAAAGCGACTATGCTTAAGTATTAACTCTAAGTATTACCGCTTAGATCTGAAATGGCTGAAGGGAGAAAACCGCGACATTTCAGACAGCCCTAACAATAAACTCAACGGAAGTTTGCTTAAATCACAAGGAGAGAAGCAATGAGTGTGTATCCGGTCAAAGAAAATATCAAAGCTCAGACCCACGTTGACAACGACACCTACCTGGCTATGTATCAGCAGTCTGTCAGCGATCCTGAAGGATTCTGGAGTGAACACGGCAAAATTGTCGATTGGATTAAGCCTTTTACTCAGGTCAAGAGCACCTCATTTGACACCGGTCATGTTGACATTAAGTGGTTTGAAGACGGCACTCTGAATGTCTCAGCTAACTGTATCGACCGTCACCTTGCCACTAAAGGTGATGAAGTTGCCATCATCTGGGAAGGGGACGATCCTAAAGATGACAAAACTCTGACCTTTAACGAACTGCACAAAGAAGTGTGTCGTTTCTCTAATGCCCTGAAAGAAGCTGGTGTTAACAAAGGTGATGTGGTTTGTCTCTATATGCCAATGGTTCCTGAAGCCGCCGTTGCCATGCTGGCCTGTACCCGTATTGGTGCCGTTCATACCGTTGTATTTGGCGGATTCTCCCCTGAAGCACTTTCAGGCCGTATTATCGACTCCGATGCCAAAGTGGTTATCACTGCCGATGAAGGTGTGCGTGGTGGCCGTGCTGTTCCACTGAAAAAGAACGTTGATGAAGCACTAACAAACCCTGAAGTAAAAACCATTGAAAAAGTTCTGGTTCTTAAACGTACCGGTGGTGATGTTGAATGGCATAGTCACAGAGATATCTGGTGGCATGAAGCCGTTGCTAATGTATCTGATAACTGCCCGCCGGAAGAGATGAAAGCGGAAGATCCCCTGTTTATCCTCTACACATCCGGTTCAACCGGTAAGCCGAAAGGTGTGCTGCACACCACTGGTGGTTATCTGGTTTACGCTACCATGACCTTTAAGTACGTATTTGACTACCATGATGATGACACTTTCTGGTGTACTGCCGATGTAGGCTGGATTACCGGCCACACCTATCTGGTTTACGGCCCTCTTTCCAACGGTGCCAAAACCATTCTGTTTGAAGGCGTGCCAAACTACCCCGACACCAGCCGTATGAGTGAAGTAGTCGACAAACATCAGGTTTCTATTCTTTATACTGCTCCGACGGCTATCCGTGCACTGATGGCCAAAGGTGATGAAGCCGTTCAGGGTACCAGCCGTGAAAGCCTGCGTATTATGGGCTCAGTAGGCGAACCTATTAACCCTGAGGCATGGGAGTGGTACTACAAAACTATAGGTAACGAAAAATCACCGATTGTTGATACATGGTGGCAGACTGAAACCGGCGGCATTCTGATCACTCCGCTTCCGGGTGCGACAGAGCTGAAACCGGGTTCAGCAACCCGTCCTTTCTTTGGTGTACAACCTGCTCTGGTCGACAATATGGGCAACATCGTTGACGGTGCGACTGAGGGTAACTTGGTGATTCTTGATTCATGGCCGGGCCAGATGCGTACCGTATATGGCGACCATGATCGTTTTGAGCAAACCTACTTCTCAACCTTTAAAGGCATGTACTTTACCGGTGACGGTGCCCGCCGTGACGAAGACGGCTACTACTGGATTACCGGCCGTGTGGATGATGTTCTTAACGTCTCAGGACACAGAATGGGTACAGCGGAAATTGAATCTGCACTGGTTGCCTTTGAGAAGATCGCTGAAGCAGCAATCGTAGGTGTGCCGCACGATATTAAAGGTCAGGCAATTTATGCCTACATCACCCTGAATGACGGAGAGTACCCGAGTGCCGAGTTACACAAAGAGGTGAAAGACTGGGTACGTAAAGAGATTGGCCCGATTGCCACACCAGATGTGCTGCACTGGACAGACTCTCTGCCGAAAACCCGTTCCGGTAAGATTATGCGTCGCATTCTGCGTAAGATTGCAACGGGTGATACCGGCAACCTTGGTGATACTTCTACCCTTGCCGATCCAAGTGTCGTTGATAAGTTGATCGCAGAAAAAGCCGAAATGTCTTAATCTCATCAAAGCTTTACTCTTTAAACCGCCTCCTTTTCGAGGCGGTTTTTTTGTTTCCGGCCAGTTGTTTGTTTTTGGATCAAACGCTCAAAAATCAGACTCTTATTATTAAAAGTGTTAACCCGCTTGCAAATAATGCTGCTACGGCAATGTGATTAGACCAGTAAATTGCTGCTATTTGCTGTGAATTAACTATAATCTTGGTCTAAAATGATGAGTGTTCAATTTTTTGCAAAAAATTTGCCCACTATCATCAGATAATCCGAGGCATTTTGACTTAAAACCACGTTAAAGGAAGATAACCTCAAGATGGCAGCAAAGTTTCGCATTCTACTTCTAAACGGACCAAACCTTAACCTGTTGGGTACACGTGAACCCGGACATTACGGTTCGCAGACACTGGAGCAGATTGTCTCCGGTTTAAAACAGCAGGCGGGCAACATGGATGTCGAACTGGATCATCTCCAGTCCAACCGTGAATATGAAATCATTGAAGCCATCCACAAAGCACAAGATGATATTGATTTTGTCATTATCAATCCGGCGGCATTTACTCACACCAGTGTGGCAATAAGAGACGCACTATTAGGAGTAGCCATTCCGTATATTGAGGTTCACCTGTCAAACGTGCATGCCCGCGAACCATTCCGCCACCACTCCTACCTTGCAGACAAAGCGGTCGGGGTGATTTGTGGTCTGGGCGCGCAAGGATACCAATTCGCATTGACTGCTGCTGTCGAACACCTGCGGTCAAAATAATAAAGAACTTATAACGTTTCACTCTGTCGTATAGAAGCCAGAAACGTTTAACAGATAAAAGAGAAAGATAAGATGGATATTCGTAAGATTAAAAAACTGATTGAACTGGTTGAAGAGTCAGGCATTGCTGAGCTGGAGATCTCTGAAGGTGAAGAGTCTGTACGCATCAACCGTCACGGTAGTGCACCAGTAGCCGCACCTGTTCAATATGCAGCGGCACCTGCTCCGGCAGCTGAAGCATCTGCGGCACCAGCAGCGGCTGAAGCACCAGCAGCACCTGCGGGTCACAAGGTTCTTTCTCCTATGGTTGGTACTTTCTACCGCTCTCCAAGCCCTGAAGCAAAAGCCTTCGTTGAAGTAGGCCAGTCTGTTTCAGCTGGCGATACTCTTTGTATCGTTGAAGCGATGAAGATGATGAACCAGATTGAAGCAGATAAATCCGGTGTTGTTACTGCTATTCTGGTAGATGACGGTGCTCCGGTAGAATTCGATCAACCACTTGTTGTTATCGAATAATAGAGGTTAGCCAACATGCTAGATAAATTAGTCATCGCGAACCGGGGTGAAATCGCACTTCGTATTCTTCGCGCATGTAAAGAACTGGGCATTAAAACTGTTGCAGTTCACTCGACAGCTGACCGTGATTTGAAACACGTACTGCTGGCGGATGAAGCTATCTGTATCGGTCCTGCCCGCGGTATCGACAGTTACCTGAATATCCCGCGTATTATCTCTGCGGCAGAAGTGACCGGTGCGATCGCTATTCACCCGGGTTACGGCTTCCTGTCTGAGAATGCTGACTTTGCCGAACAGGTAGAGCGCAGTGGCTTTATCTTTGTCGGTCCTAAAGCAGAAACCATCCGTATTATGGGTGACAAAGTGTCTGCTATCACGGCAATGAAGAAAGCAGGGGTTCCTTGTGTACCAGGTTCCGATGGTCCGCTAAACGACGACACTGAAACCAACAAAGCACACGCTAAACGTATCGGTTATCCGGTCATCATCAAAGCATCAGGTGGCGGTGGCGGCCGTGGTATGCGTGTTGTGCGTAGCGAAGGTGAACTGATCGAAGCTATCGCAATGACCCGTGCTGAAGCGAAAGCAGCCTTTAACAACGACATGGTGTACATGGAGAAATTCCTTGAAAACCCTCGTCACGTTGAAGTTCAGGTTATTGCTGATGGTCAGGGTGGTGCTATCCACCTTGGTGAGCGTGACTGTTCAATGCAGCGTCGTCACCAGAAAGTAGTTGAAGAAGCGCCTGCACCGGGAATTACCGAGCAGATGCGTAAGTACATCGGTGAACGTTGTACCCGTGCCTGTCTTGAAATCGGCTATCGCGGTGCCGGTACCTTTGAATTCCTGTATGAAAATGGTGAGTTCTACTTTATCGAGATGAACACCCGTATTCAGGTAGAGCATCCGGTAACAGAGATGGTAACAGGCGTGGACCTGATTAAAGAGCAGCTGCGTGTTGCCGCTGGTCAGCCACTTTCATTCACTCAGGACGATATTAAGATCCGCGGCCACGCCGTAGAGTGTCGTATCAACGCGGAAGATCCAGAGAGATTCCTGCCATGTCCGGGTACCATCAACCGCTTCCATGCGCCGGGTGGTATGGGTGTTCGCTGGGAATCACACATCTACACGGGTTATACAGTACCGCCACATTATGACTCCATGATTGGTAAGCTGATCACCTTTGGTGAGAACCGTGATGTTGCTATTGCCCGCATGAAAAACGCACTGGGTGAAATGATTGTAGAAGGTATTAAAACTAACGTACCTCTGCAGCAAGACATTATGAACGATGAAAACTTCCAGCACGGTGGTGCAAATATCCACTATCTTGAGAAGAAGCTGGGTCTGCAGTAAATTGTTCTGACTATCAGATACAAAAACGGCTTCAACTGAAGCCGTTTTTTATTGCTGACTTTAATATACTTAGCGGCTACACCCCTGTGGCATTGCCCCACAGATAAACATGTAACTGAGGCAGCACTTTTACGTCATACCAGCGTCGCCTGATCACTTCATCAACCAGATCGCGGATATTCTTCGCCAGAATCGCCTGATCCGGCTCCCCTTCCAGTTGTTCATTGCAAGGTTGCAGATAGAGAGGGATATCAGCATACCGGTCGCGGATGTCGTTCACCCATTGCAGATCTTCATCACCGGAAATAACAATCTTGATGCTCTTATCAATCTCTCCGGCACTAATCAGACAGTGCTCAAAGCGTTCACGGATAAACTTCATTTTGCTGGATGGCGGTTTCGGACTGAAAGTAATCTGATCCAACATAGAAAACCAAGGGGCTGCAACACTGCCTTGTGTTTCCATAGCAAAGCGATAGCCTTTTGCCTTACCCAGTTTAATCAGCTCACTCAAATCCTGAGTAGCAGGGTTGCCGCCAGATAAAGTAATTAACAGGGGCACACCACCACTCAGCTCTTCTACCCTACTTAAAACCTGCGCGGCACTCATCTCATACCAGTCACTACGGTACTTTTTATCTACCGCATGCAGGGTATCGCACCAGCTACAACGGAAATCGCATCCGGCGGTTCTGACAAACACCGTAGGCATGCCAATGCCAACCCCTTCCCCCTGAATGGTGGGGCCGAAAATTTCGGATATCAGAATCATGGGCGGTACTCAGCCCAGGTTTTTGGCGTTTCAGACACACTGACAGCACATACTTCCGGCCAGCGGTCAGAACACCATTGATAAAGGTGTTTAGCCAGACGTTCAGCCGTCGTATTGTCATCGCCAAGCACATCGTTCAGGTGACGGTGGTCAAGGTTGTCATCAATATAATTTTTAAAAGCAGACAGTTCGCGGTAATCACGCACAAAACCGGCCTGATTAAGGGTGTCTGAGGCCAGCTCTACCATCACTTCATAGTTATGACCGTGCAAACGGGTACATGGATGATCATCGGGTAGATTTCTCAACTGGTGAGAGGCGCAAAACTGAAAAGATTTTCGGATTCGGTACATAGATGCATTGTCCTGATTATAAATAACAATGCAGCACAAAAAGCTCTCTGCCGCAAAGCGGAGAAAGGCTTGTTTTTAACCTGGTGCTACGACAGGGCGCAATCGGCGCGCGGCACAGTCTATCACTTCAGTTACAGAGAGCAATGAAAACCGCCTTTACTGTGTGGATAAGCAGGCTGTTTTACCCGCAAATCAGCCATCTTTATCGGCTACAAACCTGTACAAATAGACAGTTAAATGCTTGAATATCTCACAACTCATATATGGAGCTTTGCCAGCTTATGCCACAACTATTATCTGCTATTCCAGTGATGTCATTGACCGGCGTCGGCGCCAAGGTAGCCGAAACTGGTTAAGGTAGGCATAAGCAGTGTTCAGGATCTGCTGTTTCACCTTCCGCTGCGTTATGAAGACAGAACCCGTATCTATCCGGTTGCTCAGTTGCACCACGGTTTGTGGGCTGCGGTACAGGGTAAAGTGATGAGTGTTGACACCATTTTCGGTCGCCGCAAAATGCTGACGGTAAAGATCAGTGACGGAAACGGTACGGTTACCCTGAGGTTCTTTAATTTCACTGCCGGTATGAAAAACCATTTTAGTCAGGATCGGCTGGTGCACGCCTACGGCGAAGTAAAACGTGGCAGCTACGGGCTGGAGATCGTGCATCCTGATTATAAGTTTGTTACCGGTTCCCGGCAGGAAGTCAGTGAACAGTCACTTACTCCCGTTTACCCGACCACGGATGGGTTACGACAAATCACTCTGCGTAACTTAACCGAACAGGCTCTGGAACTACTGACTCAGTCAGCTGTTGAAGAGCTGTTACCGGCAGGGCTTTATGATCGCCAGCTAACCCTTGAGCAAGCATTGCTGTTTATTCATCGCCCGCCACCGGATACCGATCTAACCGCGTTCGATGAGGGAGAAACTCCAGCACAGAAAAGGCTGATTATCGAAGAGCTGCTGGCGCAGAACTTATCTATGCTGGCTGTACGTAGTAAAGGGCAGCAAGATCATGCTCTGGCACTTCCATCAGCCAGTAACTACAAAAACCAGCTCCTGTCTCAATTGCCTTTCTCTCCGACCGGAGCACAATCGCGTGTTTGTCGCTGAAATTGAAGCGGATCTGCTTAAGCCTCACCCTATGATGAGACTGGTGCAGGGCGATGTCGGCTCAGGAAAAACTCTGGTTGCCGCACTGGCAGCACTACAGGCTATAGAACACGGCTATCAGGTCGCCCTGATGGCACCCACTGAACTATTGGCAGAACAACACAGTAAAAACTTTGCAGACTGGCTGGAACCAATGGGAATACCCGTCGGCTGGCTTGCCGGTAAACTAAAAGGGAAAGCCAAAGAAAAAGAGCTTGAGCGAATCGCCGGCGGTGAGGCAAAAATGGTAGGCACTCACGCCCTGTTTCAGGAGCATGTCTCTTTCCATAATCTGGCCTTAGTTATTATTGATGAACAGCATAGGTTTGGGGTTCATCAGAGGCTGAAGCTGCGGGAAAAAGGGGAAGCTCAGGGCGCATTCCCCCACCAGTTGATTATGACTGCCACACCGATCCCGAGAACCTTAGCCATGACGGCATATGCCGATCTGGAGACCTCTGTTATTGATGAACTGCCTCCGGGCAGAACGCCGATTCAGACCGTCGCCATTCCGGACACCAAGCGCGCAGATATTATCGAACGGGTTAAAAATGCCTGCCTTAATGAAGGCAAACAGGCTTACTGGGTCTGTACCCTTATTGATGAATCAGAGGTGCTGGAAGCTCAGGCCGCCGCAGACACAGCACTTGAACTACAGCAGCAGTTACCCGAACTGAAAATAGGACTGGTACACGGCCGGATGAAGCCTGATGAGAAACAGGCTGTCATGCAGCAATTTAAAAATAATGAACTTCATCTGCTGGTTGCCACTACCGTTATTGAAGTGGGCGTTGATGTTCCCAATGCCAGCCTGATGATTATTGAAAACCCGGAACGTCTCGGACTGGCACAATTACATCAGCTGAGAGGCCGTGTAGGGCGCGGACAAGTAGCCAGTCACTGCGTGCTTCTCTACCATTCACCTTTATCAAAAACCGCCCAGAAGCGTTTAGGCGTTCTCAGAGAGAGTAATGACGGATTTGTTATAGCACAGAAGGATCTGGAGATCCGTGGCCCCGGCGAGCTATTAGGCACCAAACAGACGGGGCTGGCGGACTTTAAAATAGCCGACCTGATCCGCGATCAGAAACTCATTCCGGAAGTTCAGAAAATAGCCCGCTATATTCATGAAAATCACCCACAAAATGCTCATGCCATCATTCAACGCTGGCTGGGCGACAGAGATGTGTTTGCCAAGGCTTAGGCATCATTCGCTTTGGTATACGGGATAGTGAGGCGGGCTTTAAGCCCGCCTTCCGCTCTGTTACAGACAGAAAAACTGCCTGAGTGCTGCTTCGCAACACGACAGACAATGGCCAGCCCTAACCCGGTTCCGCTGGTGGCTTCTTCTCCGCGCTGAAAAGGTTGCATCAGCCGCTCAACTTGAGACGCCTGGATTCCCGGACCGTTATCCTCAACACAAAACCAGATAGAGTCGCGCTTGCGGCTAATGCCAGTGGAGAGTTTTATCCATCCTTTACCGTAACGGAAGGCATTAGTAATTAAATTGGATAGTGCTCTGCGTATCGCAATAGGATCAACAAAAACAGCGACGATATGCTCATCTAAATCGGTTTCTATCTGGCCGGGCTCACTGCCCTGAAATAAACTAACTACATCTCTGATTAACGGATTGATACTCACACAGACGGGCAAGCTTTTATCAGCAGAACGAGCAAATTCCGTTAGCTGATTAATGATCAAGTGGCAATCTTCTGTGTCCTGCACAATGCCCTTAGCGAGCTGTCTTTCACTATCGGATAGCAGCTCGGCAGCAAGCCGGATTCTGGCTAATGGAGCACGTAGATCATGACAAACCTGCGCAATAACTATCTCTCTGTCTTTGCCCATTTAACTATACTTCACCCTTGCACAATATTGGCTGACCAATATCACGAGTCAGATTTTTTCACCATCTGGTACAAAAACATAACCTAGCCCCCACACAGTCTGGATATACCTTGGGCGGGTATGATCTATTTCAATCAGACGCCTTAATCTTGATACCTGAACATCAATGGATCGCTCAAGGGCAGAATACTCCCGCCCCCGCGCAACATGCATAAGCTTGTCTCTGGACATAGACTCTCGGGGATGTGTAACCAAAGCCTTTAATACTGCAAACTCACCCGAAGTAAGCGGGATTCTTTTTTCTCCCTTAAATATCTCTCTGGAACCCAGACTGAAACGAAAACCGCCGAACTCTATATATTTGTCTATCGGGCTTGGCGCTCCTGGTGGCTCAGCAACCTGACGGCGCAAAACCGTCTTAATCCGGGCATGAAGTTCCCGCGGGTTAAATGGTTTACAAAGATAATCATCCGCTCCTGCTTCCAGCCCTCTTATCCGCTCATCTTCACTTCCGAGCGCCGACAAAAAAATAATCGGAATATCGTTCCCACAGGCCCGGATACGCCGGCACGCGGATAAACCATCCTCTCCGGGCAAAATCAGATCCAAAATAACAAGATTGTACGACTCCCGTGTCATCATACGATCCATCTGTTCAGTGTTGACCACGCAGCGGATCTGAAACCCTTTATCTGCCAGATAACGCTCGAGCAATGAGCGTAACCGTGGATCATCATCAACAATCAGTAATCTCTGATAGTCTTGCATCCGCCCCTCCCAACTGCCGCCTGCTAACTGCAAAACACGGTACCCGAGTATCAAACCGGGCACGGAAAATTAATAGCAAGTTTTGTAAAAAATTGTTACACGACACTTTAAGTATCAGTTACACCACAAATGAACTGAAACTGAACAAACAGATCAGATATAGTTCAATCGCTTACCGATAAGATTTCACCTATCTACTATTAAAAAAACGCTGCTGCATGACATCACTGCCGTTACTTTTTCTGGGCGCTTTTCTTGATGCTCTTATTGGTCCCAACTTATTTGTTCCCGGCGAACCTTTTTTACTGGCAGCCGGTTATCAACTACATCAGGGAGTCTATCTGGCCGCTTTTGCGGTATTGCTGGGCAGCTTTGCCGGCGATCAGTTAAGTTACTTTATCGGTCTCAGATACGGCCAGAAACTGACAAAAGCTTTAGTTCGTCATCACCCCAGAGTCCGTCGCTCAGTAGCACGCTGCAGGCTTCTCATGTACCACAAAGGCAATTATGTTCTCACCTTCTCACGTCTGCTTGGCCCTGTTGCATGGTTTGTTCCTTGTATGGCCGGTATCAGTCAAATCAGTTGGGCACGCTTTACTTTCTACTCTGTTATCGGCCTTATTCTTGGGGTAGGACAGTTTCTGATCTGGGGGTATCTGCTCGCTTACGGCCTGAACAGCACTATTCTGTTAGAGAGCGCAAAACTGTTTATCGCAGAACATAAAACGACTGTGTTGATTCTGACTTTTGCCGGCATATTGCTGTTTTTCCGTTTACTAACCAGAAAACCGCATTGCAGAAGCTAAGGCGGACAAGCCAGGTAAGACAAAACAGTTAACCTTTAATCTGTTTTTCGTTACTGTAACGGTTCCGGACATATCAGAAACAAGCTATGAAAACGAACCTGATTACCCGTGAGGGGTACAACAAACTAAAGAACGAACTGGATTTTCTCTGGCGCGAAGAGCGTCCGGAAGTGACCAAGAAGGTTACCTGGGCAGCCAGCCTCGGCGACAGAAGTGAAAATGCCGACTACCAGTACAATAAAAAACGCCTCAGGGAGATAGACCGCAGGGTTCGCTACCTGAGAAAACGTCTTGAACAGGTTAAAGTTGTTGACTACTCACCTCAGCAGGAAGGTAAAGTTTTCTTTGGTGCCAGCGTCGAAGTTGAAAATGAAGCCGGAGAGAGCCTTAAGTTTAAGATTGTCGGCCCTGACGAGATCTATGGCGATGCCAAGGGCTATATCTCCATTGACTCTCCTATGGCACGCGCACTACTGAAAAAAGAAGTGGATGACGAAGTAGAGGTGAGAACGCCGGAAGGCATCAAAACCTGGTTTGTTAACAGCATCGACTACCTTTAAACACTGACTTCAGCGAAAATTCTGCTACACTCCCTGCCAATTTCAATCGACAAATTGGTGTTTTCCCATGCCTTGGATTCAGATAAAACTAAACGCTACCAGTGAAAACGCGTTACCTATCAGTGATATGCTGATGGAAGAGACAGGTGCTCTGTCGGTCACTTTTTTGGATGCCAAAGATAACCCTATCTTTGAACCTATGCCGGGAGAGACCCGTTTATG
This sequence comes from Vibrio sp. SCSIO 43137, assembly GCF_028201475.1. Taxonomy (NCBI): domain Bacteria; kingdom Pseudomonadati; phylum Pseudomonadota; class Gammaproteobacteria; order Vibrionales; family Vibrionaceae; genus Vibrio; species Vibrio sp. SCSIO 43137. Next base: position 3,132,956 of record NZ_CP116383.1, read on the forward strand.
GGGTGAAACAGACATTGTTGCCCTATACGATGCAGAAGCCGATACCACTCTAATCATTGAGCAGATCAAAGCCTCAGGCATGTTTGAATCCGGTTTCGCCTATAAAGTCGAGCAGTTGGAAGACAAAGACTGGGAGCGGGAGTGGATGGATAACTTCCACCCGATGAAGTTTGGTGAGCGCCTGTGGATCTGCCCAAGCTGGAAAGAAGTTCCCGAGCCTGACGCCATCAACGTAATGCTGGATCCCGGCCTTGCTTTCGGTACCGGTACTCACCCGACAACCTCACTCTGCCTTGAATGGCTGGAAAGCATTGACCTGAAAGGCAAGACCGTTATCGATTTTGGTTGTGGCTCAGGCATTCTGGCCATTGCCGCCATTAAACTGGGTGCTGAAAAAGTTATCGGTATCGATATTGATCCTCAGGCCATTGTGGCCTCAAAAGATAATGCTGAGCGTAATGGCGTTGCAGATCAACTGGAGCTCTTCCTTCCTCAGGATCAGCCAGAGGGGCTGATTGCTGATGTTGTCGTGGCCAATATACTTGCAGCCCCACTGCGTGAGCTTTCTCCAGTGATTAAAAGTCTGGTTAAAAGCGAAGGTTTAATTGCTATGTCCGGCGTACTGGATACACAGGCAGAAGACGTTGCCAACTACTACAGAGATGAGTTTGCCATTGAGCCGATTGCAGAAATGCAGGAGTGGTGCCGTATCTCAGGTAAAAAAAATTAGCCACATCTGTGATTAATTGATTGAATTTTGGGCAATTTACAAAACAAAAAGGTAAATGCTCAAAATTTAGTCTTTTCACGCATCAAAAAAATGCGTAAAATGCGCGCCCTTGCTGGTACAGAACTGTGAAGACGTTTTGAAAATCGGAAATCACCAACTTAAGAACAATCTGATTGTTGCTCCTATGGCAGGTGTAACCGACAGACCTTTTCGAGAGTTATGCCTTCGTTACGGCGCGGGAATGGCAGTCAGCGAAATGATGTCATCCAATCCGCGTTTATGGAAAACGTCTAAATCCCAACAGCGCATGGTACATGAAGGCGAATCGGGCATTCGCAGTGTACAAATTGCCGGGGCAGATCCTCAGCAAATGGCAGAAGCAGCTCAGTTTAGTGTTGAAAACGGTGCTCAGATTATCGATATCAACATGGGTTGCCCTGCAAAAAAAGTGAACAAGAAGCTTGCGGGCTCGGCGCTTTTACAACACCCGGAAATGATCAAGAAGATCCTTCAGGCAGTAGTAAATGCGGTAGATGTGCCAGTCACACTAAAAACCCGTACAGGCTGGGACACAGAAAATAAAAACTGTGTAGAGATCGCTAAAATGGCCGAAGACTGCGGCATACAGGCGTTGGCACTACACGGAAGAACACGCGCCTGCATGTATAAAGGCGAGGCAGAATACAACAGCATCAGAGCGGTTAAACAGGCTATCTCAATACCCGTTATTGCCAATGGCGATATCGACAGTGCGGAGAAAGCCAGATATGTACTGGATTATACCGGTGCAGACGCTTTGATGATTGGCCGGCCTGCCCAGGGCCGACCTTGGATTTTTCAGGAAATCCAACATTTTTTGGAAAACGGCACCACACTGCCAGAGCTTCCTCCTGAGGAGGTAAAGGCAATACTACTTGGTCATGTTCAGGAGCTTCATCAGTTTTATGGTGAATATCTTGGCCCCCGCATTGCCCGAAAGCATGTGGGTTGGTATCTGAAAGAACATGAACAGGCAGGTGAGTTTCGCCGTACCTTCAATGCTATTGAGGCTGCTAACCAGCAACTCGATGCGTTAGAAGGTTACTTTGTAAAATTTGCATCATAAATACGAGAAGAGCTAGACATAATATGTTCGAACAAAATTTGACTTCCGAACCACTAACAGTAACGACTGTAACTTCACAAGATCAAATCACTCAGAAGCCACTACGTGACTCTGTAAAAGCATCTTTGAAAAACTACCTTGCTCAATTAAATGGTCAGGATGTCAACGACCTGTACGAATTAGTATTGGCAGAAGTTGAACAGCCTCTACTGGACACTATCATGCAGTACACTCGCGGTAACCAGACTCGCGCTGCAAACATGATGGGCATTAACCGTGGCACTCTTCGTAAGAAGCTGAAAAAATACGGCATGAACTAATTAATATTAGTTAATTGATTGATTTTAAAAGCCTGACTGGATTTTCCTCTCGGGCTTTTTTACAATTTATCAGTTAGAAACATCCCTTGCTTATCTCACTTTCTGCTAAAGCCCCTATAGCCAAAGTCTACTGTCCGTTCAGGCTTATCTGACAACAAAGCCAACAAACACACTGTCTACTTTTTCGGCTCTTTCCATCAAGCTGTCTTTGTTAATAACCTCATAGTTTTAAGGTTTTTTTGAATCAACAAGTTGCAATAAAGTTAGATTTTTGTATCATGCCTTATCAATATTACGAATGATAACAATTCGCAATGACATTAAAATAAAAACATCACGCTCAACAAGGATACTTCAGATGAATGCAAAAAAAGTCGCGCTGCACTCCGTAGCTGCTTCACTTCTTATTGCCAGTGGTAGCACCATGGCTGCACAAGTAACAAAACAACAAGTGGTTGAACACTATGCCGATGTTGCTCACGCCGTTTTCGCCGACTCTCTGACCACAGCTAAAACGTTAGAGACGAAGATTGATCAGTTTCTGGCTGCTCCTTCAGAAAAGAAACTTGAACAAGTAAAACAAGCCTGGCTTGACTCTCGTGTACCGTACCAACAGTCTGAAGTATTCCGTTTCGGTAACACCATTGTTGATGACTGGGAAGGACAACTAAACGCATGGCCACTAGATGAAGGCCTGATTGACTACGTAGCCAAAGATTATCAACACGAACTAGGTAACGAAGGTGCAACTGCGAATATCGTTGCTAACACAAGCCTGACTATCGGTGCTTCAAAACTAGACGTAGCAAAAATCACTCCTGAGCTGATTGCTGATCTGAACGAAGTTGGCGGTTCAGAAGCGAACGTAGCATCAGGTTACCACGCTATTGAGTTCCTTCTTTGGGGACAAGATCTGAACGGTACTAACGCTGGTGCAGGACAACGTGCCTACACTGACTTTGTAGTAGGTTCTGCATGTACAAATGGTAACTGTGAACGTCGTGGTGAGTACCTGCGTGCCGCTGCTGATCTTCTGGTTGAAGATCTGGCGTGGATGGAAAAGCAGTGGTCTGCTGATGTGAAAGGCAACTACCGTGAAGAGCTGCTTTCTGACTCTGCTGACAACGGTCTGCGTAAAATGCTGTTCGGTATGGGCTCTCTGTCACTGGGCGAACTTGCCGGTGAGCGCATGAAGGTTGCTCTGGAAGCAAACTCAACTGAAGATGAGCACGACTGCTTCTCTGACAACACTCATAACTCTCACTACTACAACGAACAAGGCATCTACAACGTCTACACCGGCTTGTATAAGCGTGCAGACGGCACACTGCTTTCAGGAAAGAGCCTTGCTGATCTGGTTGCCCAGAAAGACCAGAAAGCTGCTAAAGAGATCCAGAAGCAGTTTGATATGACCCGTAGTCAGGTTGGCCAGTTGGTTACTTCTGCTGAGAAAAACAATGTTTACTTTGATCAGCTAATTGCTAACGGTAACGTACAGGGCAACAAGCTAGTAAACACGACAATTAAGGCACTGGTAGACCAGACAGCAGCCATTGAACGTGCAGCAGGTATTGTTGGTATCAGCAGCCTGAACCCTGATACCGCTGACCACGAGTTTTAATTGGCTACTCCTATAATATAAATTTTAGGGCTCTTAAAGAGCCCTTTTGCCATTTAAGCTCCTTCACTTGTCGTATTTTTTAGAGCAATGCTATGAAGTCATATTTTATTCCCTTAATCGCAACTATTTTCTCTGTTTCAACTCACGCTTACGGGGTTAAATCCGGCGGCAATACCAGTGTTAAGAAAAACGGTGCTAATGCCTATTCCCTGCCGGCAGCCAACCTTCCCCTGAGCAAACGCCTCGATTTTAGTGTTGGTAACAGCTTCTTTAAAAACCCGTGGGTTCAGGCTCCCGCCTCAACAGACGCACGGGACGGACTTGGTCCGCTATTTAACACTAACGGCTGTCAGAACTGTCATATTAAAGACGGCCGCGGCCACCCACCAGAACAGGGCGATATTCACGCTGTATCAATGCTGGTACGACTTAGCATTCCGGCAATGACAGCAGAGCAGAAAAAAGCCTATATCCTCGACGGAGCAATACCTGAACCGACCTATGGCGGCCAACTACAAGATTTCGCCCTTCAGGATCAGACACCAGAAGGGAAAATTAACATCAGCTATAGCGATGTTAAGGTTCAGTTTACAGACGGAAGCGAAGTTACCCTCAGAAAACCACACCTAAAAATTACCGATTTAGGCTACGGTGAAATGCATCCGGATACTCAGTTTTCTGCCCGTGTTGCACCGCCAATGATAGGGCTCGGCTTACTGGAAAGTATTGCTGATGAGACTCTTCAGGCCTGGGCTGACGAACAAGACACAAACAAAGATGGCATCTCAGGCAAGCTAAACAAGGTCTGGGATGTCGAAAAGAAAGATTTTTCCATCGGCCGCTTTGGCTGGAAAGCCGGTCAGCCGACACTGATGCAGCAAAATGCCGCCGCATTTAATGGTGATGTCGGTTTAACAAGTCACCTGTTCCCTAATGAAAACTGCACGGTAAATCAGTCTATCTGTAGTGATCTGCCCAATGGCGGCTCACCGGAAGTCAGTGAAAATATTCTCGACTTTGTAGAGTTCTACAGCCAGCATCTGGCGGTGCCAATCCGCCGCAACAGTAAAGATGAACAGGTTAAACTCGGGCAGCAGCTGTTCGCCTCTTCAGGCTGTGAAAGCTGCCATAAAACCAATGTGAAAACGGCTAAACGTTCAGAATTACCGGCCTTATCAGAGCAGACCATTCACCCCTATACCGACCTGTTGCTGCACGATATGGGAGAAGGTCTGGCTGACAACCGTCCTGAGTATCTGGCAAACGGCCGGGAGTGGCGTACTGCTCCACTATGGGGTATTGGTTATACAAAAGAAGTTAATGGTCACACCTATTTCCTTCATGACGGCAGAGCGCGCAACCTGATGGAAGCCGTGCTCTGGCATGGCGGTGAAGCTGAGACAGCCAAACAAAAAGTATTAACGCTTAATCAAAAAGAACGTGATGCGCTCATTGCTTTCTTAAACTCACTATAAGGGGGCTGTAATGAATAAAACTCTTCTGGCCGGGCTGACACTTACTATAGGCATAGCAGGATGTCAGTCTAACTCAACCCCTGAGAAGGTTCAGGCGGAACAAACCAACTCTGTCTCTCAGCCGGTGTATGAGATTGAACATCATTATGCTCAGCAGTTTCTCGGGCAGACCGCAATGTTGGAGAGCGCTCTGCAACAGTTCTGTGCAGAGACGACAGATAAAAAGGCCGTAAAACAGCAGTGGCATCAGACCATGCAAGCCTGGATGAAGCTGCAGGGGCAGGAGCGCGGGCCTGAAGCTGCACTGGAACAGAGCTGGAATATTCAGTTCTGGCCGGACAAAAAGAATACCACCGGCAGAAAAATGGCTGCACTTACCAATAGTGACAAACAGTGGACTCAACAACAGATAGCAACACAGAGCGTTACTGTTCAGGGGCTTGGTGCACTGGAGTGGCTGCTTTACGACAGTAAATCTCCCCTAAAGAGAGGAGAGGAAAGCTGCTCAACAGCAACGGCCATTGCCGGCAATCTGCATAATAACGCCAAGATCATTGCTTCAGCATGGTCAGAGAACCCGTGGAAAGCTCTGAGCGATAAAGAGTGGACTTCCGAGTATCTGTCGCTTCTTTCCAACCAGCTTGAATACAGTATGAAGAAGCTGAGCCGGCCTCTGGCTAAGATTGGTCAGCCACGGCCTTACTTTGCTGAATCGTGGCGCTCAGAAAGCTCATATGCCAACCTGAAATCTAACCTACAGGGGATGCAGGCACTCTATTTTGCTGACGGAAAAGGGCTTGATGCCCGGCTTCGCAGTATAGATAAAGCCGAACTTGCAGACCGGATAGCAAACCAGTTCAGCACTGCACTGGAGACATGGCCGGAAGAGCAAAGCTTGTTTGCCTCACTCAAAGGGAAGGAAGGCTACCGCAACGCATTAGCGCAGTACAATAAGCTGGAGTACCTCAAACACCTGATACACGAAGAAGTGGCCATTGAGCTTGGTGTAGTAATAGGATTTAACGCAACTGATGGTGACTGATAATAACCGCAGGAGACTGCTTAAAGCAGCGCTTTTTGGCGCTGCTGCTCCCGTACTGCCGTTTGGCTGTGCTGCTGTAGCTGATGAGAAAAAACCAGCCTTGATTGGCTGTGCTATTAATGGCCGTGATAAATTCTCTGCCGTAGTGGCAGATGAACACGGCTTACCCATTGCTACACTGCCCATTCCGGATCGCGGTCATGGCGTTGCTACTAATCCTCAGGGACATGCAGCGGTTATCGCGCGGCGGCCGGGTACCTTCTTTATGGTGTTTGATTACAATACTCAACAGATAATCAAACTACAGCCTGCCGCTGCAAACCGTCACTTCTATGGTCACGCTGTCTACTCTCAGGATGGCAACTATCTGTTTACCACTGAAGGGGAAGAAGGCACCAGTCGCGGAATTATAGGGGTTTATGACGTCGCCAATCAGTACCGTAAAGTCAATGAGCTGAGCGGATTTGGTATCGGCCCCCATGAAGTGATTATGATGCCCGATAACACCTTGGTTGTCGGAGTCGGCGGTGTACATACCAATGGTCGTCAGCCTCTGAATCTGGATAGCATGCAACCCAGCCTGAGTTATCTTTCCATCAATGGGGAGCTGCTTGATCAGGTCTCTCTTTCAGACCATAAACTCAGTATCCGCCATCTGGCTCACGACGGCTCAGAGACTGTACTTTGTGGTCAGCAGTATCGCGGAGAACCGGATGAATATCCGTCCCTTCTTGCTATGCATACCCGCGGAAGTGAAATGAAGCAACTTAAAGCTGAACCTGAGCAGTGGGCGCGTTTTAATCACTATATTGCCAGCATTGCCGCAACAGATGAGTGGATTCTGGCCACCTCGCCTCCTGGTAACTGCTATGGCATATGGTCAAAGGAAAGCGGTGAACTGGTTGAGCTTAACGCACTTCCTGACGCCTCTGGCGTGGTGGTTTATGATGACGAGTTCCGTATCAGCTCAGGGGCAGGAAAAGTTGTTAAGCAGATTGCGGGAAGATCAAAGCAAAGTTTTTCCAGCACCATTCAGTGGGATAATCACTGGTCGAAAATAATTTAAAAATAAATAACCCCGTTTCTCGACTTAGCCGTTTATAGAGATAACCCAATTGAAAAGGATAAGGTTATCTCTATGACGACAACTAAAAACGCCATCACCTGCGCCATTATTCTCGCCCTGCTTTCTGCCTGTTCAAAACAGGAGAGCCAGCCGCCACAACAAACAGGAAAAACCAAACAACCGGCGAATGTGCAACAACCTGCCAGCGGCATCCAAAACGCGGTGAAAGAGAGAGTCACAATGGAGGCGGATGCCTTGGTGCAACATGCTGCTGTACAGTACAAGCGATCTGCTCAGTTTCACTCGCTACCTGTAACAGATGGATACTATCAGGCAGAAAACCGGGATAACTATCTTCCCTCGCAAAGCAACGGCGTGGTTCAGGTAAAAAACGCTCCCCTGTCTACCTTTTCCATTGATGTGGACACAGGAAGCTATAGCAACAGCCGTAGCTATCTCAATATGGGTAAGCTTCCGCCTGCCGATGCCATCAGGGAAGAAGCCTTTATTAACTACTTTGACTACCAATATCAGGTTCCTGAAAGTAAGGCACAGCCTTTCTCCCTCAACAGTGAAATTTCAGCAGCTCCGTGGAATAGCCAGCGCCACCTGCTACGTATTGCCATGAAGGGTTATGATATTCCGGCCTCGCAGCGTAAACCCTCTAATCTGGTTTTTCTGGTGGATGTATCCGGCTCTATGAATGAAGCCAATAAACTGCCTCTGTTGGTAAGAAGCCTCTCCCTGCTTACCGCTAACCTGACGGAACAAGACAGTGTCAGTCTGGTCACTTATGCAGGAAACTCATCTGTGGTTCTGAAACCCACCAAAGGCGATCAGCAGCAGGCTATCCTCAATGCGCTTAAGAGCCTGACATCCGGTGGTGGTACTTATGGTGAAAGTGGTATCAGACTCGCCTACCAGCAAGCAAAATCTGCCTATATCGAAGACGGGGTAAACCGTATTATTCTGGCAACCGATGGCGACTTTAATGTCGGCACCACCAACATTGATGCCTTAAAGCAGCTGGTAGAAAAAGAGAAGCGTAACGGTATTTCTCTCACGACCCTAGGCTTTGGCAGAGGAAACTATAATGATGCCATGATGGAGCAACTGGCGAACATCGGCGACGGCAATCACGCCTATATTGATACCCTTCACGAAGCCAAAAAAGTACTTTCCAGACAAATGAGTGGCACTTTGCAGAGTATTGCTTCAGACGTAAAAGTTCAGATTGAGTTTAACCCTGATGCAGTAAAAGAGTACCGGTTGATTGGCTACCAGAACCGCCAGCTAAAAGATGAAGATTTTAATAACGATGCCGTGGATGCCGGAGAAATTGGCGCAGGACATACGGTCACCGCACTGTATGAACTGACGCTGACTGGAAACACGGGGCAAGTTGATAACCTTAAGTATCAGCAGAATGCAGTGCTAACTCACAGTTACCCTGAAGAGCTGGCTGAAATCAAAGTCCGCTATAAACTTCCCGGAGAGAAGAACAGCCAACGTACCTCTGTAACGGTAAAAAGAGAGCAGCTTAAATCTAATTTCAGCAACACCAGTTCAGACTTTCAGTTTGCCTCAGCAGTCGCTGCCTTTGCGCAGAAGCTCAAAGACAATAAGCATATGGATGGATTATCCTACCGGCAGATAGCGGATATTGCCCGCAGTAACAGAGGAAATGACCCGTATAATTATCGTGGTGAATTTATCACTCTGGTGGAGATAGCAGAGAGCCTTTAATGGAAAAACTGAGCGATGAACAGTTAATGGAAGCCTTTGGCAAAGGTGATCAAAACGCCTTTGCCCTACTCTATTCCCGTCACAAAGATGCCCTGTATCGTTATTTTCTTCGGCAGGGCAACAACACCAGCCCTGCAAGGGCGGAAGAGATGTATCAGGAAGTCTGGTTTAAAGTGATTGATCAGGCTAAGCGTTACAAGCCAGAGGCGAAATTTACCACCTGGCTGTATCGCATAGCCCATAATTTGCTTATTGATGAGTATCGTAAACAGATGTCCGAAAGCAGCTTTCAGCAGCAGACAGAAGAGCCGGAAATCCTGCACAGTGATTCCGGTGAGCAGGAGTCACAGGCCTTAAGCTATTGTCTGTCTAAATTGCCACTGCATCAGAAAGAAGCCTTTATGTTGCGCCATAACTCTGATTTCAGTCCCGTACAAATAAGCGACATAGTCGGCGCCAAACCAGAAGCCGTAAAAACCCGGCTAAGGTACGCCATGCAACAGTTGCGTGACTGCCTGACAAGGAAACTCGGAGCAGAAATATGAAAAAGCCTATTGATGATCAAAAGCTGCTTGAGCTTTTCCGTAAGGAAGTAAATGAGTCACCTTCTGAAGAACTGGATAAGAAAATCCTTAGCTATGCAGCATCACAAAGCAAACAAACAGACCGTTATAGATGGTGGCCTTATTTAGGTCTGGCTGCCTCTCTCTGTTTTATTGCGCTACTCTCTCCCTGGCAATGGCAAGAGGCAGGTATTGAGCCCCTGTCAGATTCGGTTGAACTGATGCAGCAGGATATGGCTTCTCCTCAGCCTAAAGCTCTGATGAAAAAGTCACGTGAAGCGCTGACAGAAAATGAGCAGCTTTCCAGCCCGGCAATGCCACAGTTCGAATACAAAGCCATTCCGGCGGCTGAGTCTGTAACTCCGCAAGCTATAGTACCAAACAGCAATGCTCAGGAAGAAGAACGATGGCAAGAGGTTTATAAACTTCTGGATAGCGGCGAGACTGAGAAGGCAAAAGCCTTGTTAGATAAGATACTTTCTGAACAACCGGAACTAAAGACTAAGCTCCCGCAGAGGTTAATAGAACTTCAGCAGAAGTAGCCATTTGAACAACTTAGCCTTGTCTGATTACAGACAAGGCTGAAATTTACGCTGATACAAGATTATTTTTTACTATCTAGAATCTTCTGAATTCTCGGGTTTAGCGCGGAGCCATGACTTTGGATATACTCTTCACGTTTCAGATCATTCATATTTTTAACTGAATGCTGTGCCAGCAAATTGTCCTGAAACTCAGTAACCAGCATTCCCCTCTCCTGTAAGCTCTTCGCTTCCAGATAGTAACGCTTAAACAGCTCATCCAGCTTATACTCCGGCACCCTTTTTAGTTCATAGAGCTTATTCTGTACCAGCCATTTTTCAATCTCATTGGCAGGCGAACGGCTCAATACCCGGACGCGGCTATCCATACGCTCTTCGGTAGTCAGCTCTTTGCTTAAAACCTGCAACTCACCCGTTGACGGAGGCCAGTACTCTCCGCGCTGAATCCTCTCACGGCAGTGACGTAACAGCCTGTCAAAATCGGCCTGAGTCAAATTCTCAGTAAACAGAATAAACTTAGTATTAGGCTCGCTGCCGTGGACATGTTCCCATTTAGATTCATAAATGGAGAAGAGAGTACCAAACACACTGATGCACCAGTCCGTCAGTTCACCGGTGACCTCTACAACAGGCATGGCTTCTGCCTGCACGGTTGCTACCATAGATCCTGCCGGTTCATTCACCGGCGCGGCAACAACTTCCTCAGAACCTTGGTTTGTGTCCTTTCTGGATGACTTGCTGCCTGAAACGCTCAGATGGGCTAAGCTTCTGTTGATACCCAGTTGCTTTAGCTTTTCCTCCATCTCCCGGAGCTGTTGATCTGCTGGTTTGCCTTTCATATCTCTTCTCGTTAGTTAGCCAGTTTTGAAGCTTGGACTCAATTCTTGATATTGTCATTAACTCATTGGCCCGGGCTTTATGATGCATAACAAAATTACGCCACACTACAGCGTGGTCATTGGCGATACCGGAAAAACGGAATGCCCGCTCTGCCCAGTCGGGAATGCTATTTTCATCCAAATCATAAGTCGAGATAGCATTGCCTTCGCTACGCTTTCCGGCGACATACTGTGAACCGGAAGGGAACGGTGCGTTACCCTGCTCTCTCATACTATAAACCGGTATAGAACGATTCACTTCCGCTTCCGCCGGCTGGGAGTAACTCTGCTCAGCAGGCAGCATATCAGACACCTGATTCACCGCCTGAGGCACAGGCTGAGTAAACAGCAGGCGAAAAGTGAATACTTCCTGCTGACCATTCCCGTCTCTGCGCACTCTTTCGATATAGCCCTGCTCAGCTAAAGCGGTAAGGTGATTCGCCATACCAAACTCTGTCAGGGAACACATCTGACACACCTCTTGCAGGCAGACAGAACTGATGCCGTTCTCATTGGCATAATCTGACAAAAGCAACAGAATCAGTTTTTCTGTCGGATTGGAAAGCTGGGTTTGCCACGCAAAATAGGTGTATTTAGCACTCAATGTCAGCGCCTCTGTTGTGGATTAAAAAATTAGCCTGATCTTATGTGAACCGCTAACTAAATTATAGTCACTTGTCTCAATTTCCTGAGCTTGTGTGACTTTATTTCAGGGCTTCGAGTATAGAGCAGTGGCTGGCGTTATCTTCACTATGCCCACAGCAGGCATCGTTCAGCTTTTTAAGGGCATTTCGGATCTTGGTCAATTCAGCAATTTTCTCATCAATCATGCTCAGTTTCGCACTGGTAATCGCTTTTACTTCAGCACAACTGTGCTGGGTGGCTTCAAGACGAATCTCAAGCAGTTCTTTTATTTCATCAAGAGAAAGTCCTAACTGCTTTGCATTTAAGATGAACTTAACCTGCTCCACACTATTCTGGTCATAAATACGATATCCCGACTCACTACGCCCCTTTGGCACAATAAGTCCATTTTTCTCATAAAACCGCAGCGTATCAACACTGATCCCGGCCAGTTTGGCCAGTTCACCTATTAAGTACATTGCTTCTCCCATTAATATGAGTTAGCTACAAACATGCAAAATTGAATTATTTTTGCGATAGCAATCGATTGCGCGAGCATTTTGCAAACAATTTAGTTAGAATGTGCGCCAGAAAAAACAACCTCTATTGGGGTACACATCATAAGGTCTTTGCCAAAAGCTCTTTTCTTCTACATGATGTGAGCTTAACGTCAATTAATAAAGTAAGTAAGACCTGTTTGGCAAAAATCTTTATCTACCCGGAACTTAAGGAAAATGGAAGTAATGAATAACGCCCGCCCTATTCGCCGCGCATTGATTAGCGTCTCAGATAAAACTGGAATTGTTGAGTTTGCTCAGTCTCTTTCTGAGCGAGGTGTTGATATTCTCTCTACCGGAGGCACGGCCCGCCTTCTGGCTGAGCAGGGAATCCCGGTAACAGAAGTTTCTGACTATACCGGATTTCCTGAGATGATGGATGGCCGGGTAAAAACATTACATCCAAAAGTTCATGGCGGGGTACTTGGCCGCAGAGGTCAGGATGATAGTGTAATGGAACAGCATGGCATTAACCCAATTGACATGGTTGTCGTCAACCTCTACCCGTTTGCTGAAACCGTAGCAAAAGAAGGTTGCACACTGGAAGATGCGGTAGAAAACATCGATATCGGTGGCCCGACAATGGTTCGTAGTGCAGCTAAAAACCACAAAGATGTAACTATTGTGGTCAACGCTTCAGACTATGGCCGGGTGTTGGAAGAGATGAACAACAATCAGAACTCTCTTAGCCTGAAAACCCGCTTTGACCTTGCTATCTCTGCTTTTGAGCACACCGCGGCTTATGACGGCATGATTGCCAACTACTTCGGCACCATGGTTCCATCTTACGGCGAGAACAAAGAAGGCGATGAAGAGTCCAAGTTCCCGCGTACTTTCAATCAGCAGTTCGAGAAAAAGCAGGATATGCGCTACGGCGAGAACAGCCATCAGGCTGCCGCTTTTTATGTTGAGTCAAATCCTGAGGAAGCATCAGTTGCCACAGCACGTCAGCTTCAGGGTAAAGCCCTCTCTTATAACAACATCGCTGATACCGATGCTGCCCTTGAGTGCGTAAAAGAGTTTTCAGAGCCAGCCTGTGTCATCGTTAAACACGCTAACCCATGTGGAGTGGCTTTAGGAAAAGACACTCTGGAAGCCTATAACCGCGCTTACCAGACAGACCCGACTTCCGCTTTCGGCGGTATTATCGCCTTTAACCGCGAGCTGGATGCTGAAACGGCACAAGCTATTGTTGAAAGACAGTTTGTTGAGGTCATTATCGCACCATCTGTTGCCGAAGAAGCTCTTGCCATCGTTGCTGCAAAGAAAAACGTTCGCCTGCTAGAGTGTGGCCAGTGGTCAGAAAAGACATCCGGCTTTGACGTTAAACGCGTGAACGGCGGACTACTGGTTCAGGATCGCGATCAGGGCATGGTTTCACTGTCGGATCTGAAAGTGGTTTCTAAGCGTCAGCCAAGTGAAGAGGAGCTGAAAGACGCCCTATTCTGCTGGAAGGTGGCTAAGTTTGTGAAATCCAATGCCATTGTATACGCCAAAAATGATATGACAATCGGCGTAGGTGCCGGCCAGATGAGTCGGGTTTACTCAGCCAAAATCGCTGGTATTAAAGCCGCAGACGAAGGGTTGGAAGTGGCTGGCTGTGTTATGGCATCTGATGCATTCTTCCCGTTCCGTGATGGTATTGATGCCGCTGCCGAAGCGGGTATTAAATGTGTTATTCAGCCGGGCGGTTCCATGCGGGATCAGGAAGTGATTAATGCAGCCGATGAGCACGGTATGGCAATGATCTTTACCGGAATGCGTCATTTCCGTCACTAACTTTTGAGAGGTGCTAAGGCACCTCTTTTTTATGTATTAAGGAACTTACTATGCAAGTGTTAATTATCGGTTCTGGTGGTCGTGAACACGCATTGGCCTGGAAGGCCGCACAAAACCCTGAAGTTGAAACCGTTTATGTTGCGCCAGGTAATGCCGGTACAGCAATAGAACCCGGTGTCCGCAATGTCGCTATTGAGGTAGAAGATATTTCCTCTCTGGTTGAGTTCGCCAAAAACAATCAGATCGAACTGACCATTGTCGGCCCTGAAGCCCCTCTGGTGATTGGTGTGGTCGATGCTTTCCGTGATGCCGGACTAGCCATCTTTGGCCCGACAAAAGCCGCAGCACAACTGGAAGGCTCTAAGGCCTTTACCAAGGACTTTCTTGACCGCCACAATATCCCTACCGGAAGCTACGCTAATTTCACCGAGATTGAGCCGGCTCTTGCCTATGTCCGGCAGCAAGGCGCACCTATTGTAGTTAAAGCAGATGGTCTAGCCGCAGGTAAAGGCGTTATCGTCGCAATGACGCTGGAAGAAGCTGAAGCCGCTATCAAAGACATGCTGGCCGATAACGCCTTTGGTGATGCCGGCAGCCGTGTGGTGATAGAAGAGTTTCTTAGTGGAGAAGAGGCCAGCTTTATTGTTATGGTAGACGGTAAAAATGTTCTGCCTATGGCCACCAGTCAGGATCACAAACGTGTAGGTGATGGTGACAGCGGGCCGAATACCGGAGGTATGGGCGCCTACTCTCCTGCTCCTGTCGTTACCGCCGAGATCCATGACAGAATCATGAATGAAGTGATTTATCCGACCGTTGAAGGAATGGCAGCCGAGGGCGCTCCTTATACCGGCTTTCTCTATGCAGGCCTGATGATTGATGAGTCCGGCACTCCTAAAGTGATTGAGTACAACTGCCGCTTTGGTGATCCGGAAACTCAGCCAATTATGATGCGAATGAAATCTGACTTGGTTGATCTCTGCCTCAGTGCTGTCAGACAAGAGCTGGATCAATGCTCGTCTGACTGGGACTCAAGAGCAGCCGTAGGTGTTGTTCTCGCAGCCGGCGGCTACCCGGCGTCTTACCAGAAAGGCGATACTATCTCAGGGCTTGCTGAAACAGGCTCAGCAGATAAGCAGGTGTTTCATGCAGGAACAACCATTAAGGATAACCAGGTTGTGACTAACGGTGGCCGGGTACTTTGTGCAACCGCCCTAGGAAATAGCGTCTCAGAAGCTCAGAGAAGCGCCTACCAGCTTGCAGAAGCAATTAACTGGAATGGTATGTTCTATCGTAAAGATATTGGTTACAGAGCCATAGAGCGCGAAAATAGCTAACCGCAACATTGCGTGGCAGACAAAAAAGGCACTACTACAGTGCCTTTTCTCATTGACTCTTTGTCTGTTTAACAACTTGATCGCGCAGCCAGTTATTCTTCCGTGATCAGCAACGGACGATTAACACAATCCACACTATCCTCTTCAAGCATATAGAGATCCTGCACCACCAGCTTAGAAGGCGATGTGGTCCCTAAAAAAGCGGCATAACTGTCGAGGTTAGCTAAACGGTTCACGACAAAGTCAGGCAAAATCTGATTAAATTCGACATTCTGGTAAGTTTCTCCTGAACAGGTTCTGAATCCTTTACCATCCCAATAGCCCTGAATCAATCGCTGCCCTTTAGCGTGTTGTTTTTTAACCGTATTTTTTATGGACTCAGCACTATTTTGCACCATAGTAATCTGCTGAGGCTGCATAGGAAGCACCTTACCATCAAGCCGGTATTGTTGGTAAACTGCCTCTCCACTCTGATTAAACCTCAGGTGGATTTTAAACGGAACTAAGCCATTTTTTTCTTCTAGTTGCTCGCCCTGACGAACAATTTCCCGCACCACACCATCACGCCAACGATAATCAGAAAAATACCAGCCATGCTTGCCTGAATCGACATAATCGGCAGCTGAATATGGGTATTCCAACTCCTCGCTATACCAGTAGAAGCTGGTCGCGTCACCTACGGACTGGCCGCCACTCATATTCTGAAAACGATTGTCAGCATCTGTAGAGGGTTGAGAGGAACAACCGAATAGAAGGGCGCTAAGCAGGAGGGTAAGTGTTTTTGTTTTCATTGTCAGGAACCACGCCGGACGGTAAAGTCCGGCGTACTATATTACTTCACTGAATCTTTCAGTGCTTTACCTGCAACAAATGCTGGTACGTTTGCTGCTGCAATTTGGATCTCTTCGCCTGTTTTAGGGTTACGACCTGTGCGAGCTGCGCGATGGTTTACTTTAAAAGTACCAAAACCAATTAGTTGAACTTGGTCACCCTCTTTTAGTGTCTCAGTAACACTCTCAAGAGTCGCTTCAAGTGCAGATTTAGCCTGAGCTTTAGATAGATCCGCCTTCTCAGCGATAAAGTCGATTAATTGGGTCTTGTTCATTAGGTTTCCCTTCTCATGTGTTATCGAAATCTAACCCACTCTAATGCATAAACCCCCCGTCTGGCAAAGGTTTGACTGGCATCTTTCCGTTAAAAGAACAACTTTTACACTGATTATGGGCATTAACTCACAATTTGCTGTTAATATCAGTAGATATAGGGGGGCTTTAAAACGCTGAAATCCAGTAAATACAGTGGATAAGGCAGGAGTTATCGCTCCAATATGTGTTTATTTAACCGACTATCTTAGTAAAAATTTTATGCTGCTATTAACTTTCTATATCTCCTTATCCATCGGGGTGTCATTTATCTGCTCGGTTCTGGAAGCCGTTTTGTTGAGTATTACCCCCAGCTATCTGGCTCAGTTAAGGCAGAATAATCACCCTTCGGCGGCGAAACTATCACGCCTTAAAGAAGATATCGACAGGCCACTGGCATCGATTCTTACCCTGAATACCATTGCCCATACTATCGGCGCAGCCGGAGCCGGCGCACAAGCCGCACATGTTTTTGGCAGCCAGTGGCTGGGGCTGTTTTCAGCCCTACTCACTTTAGGCATTTTGCTGCTCTCAGAAATTGTGCCTAAAACCATTGGGGCAACCTACTGGCGTCAGTTAGCACCAGCCGCTGCGGCGGTTCTGAAGTGGATGATCTGGGCACTGACACCATTTGTATGGGCATCTGAACAGATTACTAAGCGTCTGGCTCACGGACACACGCCGCCAAAGCTCAGGGATGAGATCTCGGCTATGGCCATGCTGGCTCATGAGAGTGGCGAAATTAATGAAGAAGAGTCCCGTATTCTGAGTAACCTGCTGAGTATCAGAAATGTTCCTGTTACTCAGGTCATGACACCACGCCCTGTAGTATTCAGGGTGGAAGCGGAACAGACCATCAACCAATTTCTTCAGGACAACCATGATATTCCGTTCTCCAGACCACTAATTTATAGTCAGCAGAAAGACAATATTATCGGCTTTGTTCACCGCCTTGAGCTGTTTAAATTGCAACAGTCTGGCTGTGGCGAAAAGCAACTTGGGGCGGTTATGCGCCCTATCAATGTGCTGCTAAACAACATTAATCTGCCTAAAGCCTTTGACCATATGATGAAAAATCGCCTGCAGTTGGTGCTGATCGTCGACGAATACGGCACCATTCAGGGAATAGTCACACTGGAAGATATTTTCGAATATTTGCTGGGAGAAGAGATAGTGGACGAAGCCGACCACGCTACGGATATGCAGCAGTTGGCTTACCAGCGATGGGAGCGCTGGAAGCAGACCCATGATGTAAAAGAAAGTAAGGAGTAGGCGCTTCCGTTTACAGGGCGGAACTTGCTGAGAGTTTACGCTGAGGCAACTTATGTCGCCTCAGTGTTTTTTTAACGGCTAGATTTCAACACCAATATTGCTGATAGCCTCATCTCGAAGCTCTGCACGCAGATCTTTGATAAGATCTATATCTCTTTCTGTTGCTTCTCTTAACGGGCGGAATATCGCCCACTGAACATCCCACTCAGCGCAAACTGCTTCATTCTCTTTCTGATTGTCGTTGGTAATCTCTGCTCCTGTCTGCGCTTCTTCCAGTTGAGCAACCGTCAGCACTGACTGCTGGCTTATTTTAATCATATTTTCAAACAAGTAGTCTCTGTCCAACAGACCGTGCAGCAGAGTTGAAAGAGCAATACAGGCATCAATGGCAGGATAAACAGCATAAAAGTCATAATCTTCTGAGCTTGGAATAATCTCTTCCAGCTTTTCAAGCTGACGCTCAAAGTTAATCTTGGCGTTTTTTACCGTCAGAAGTTCCCAGATGCTGTCCAGAATATCTCTGTAAATACGGGATTCTGCAAAGTCCGTCGCATCACAGAACATAGCGTAATTTGGATACATGCGCTCACACAGTGATGCCATAAAAGTGATTTGCTGCCACGGCTCAAATTTCTCAAGGCGAACTTGAAGAGGATTCTGTAACATAGGGACTCTGAGGTTGATGATTAAGACAGCGGAAGTGTACTTGATTCGAGCACGGGAAAAAAGAAAGCATATGGATAATTTCACCAATAAAGTAAAAATAATCACCGAATATGATGAGGAGTTTCATCAGCTGATTAATCAGGCAGGACTGCCGGATTTGCAACTGACAGAAAACAGCCATGAAGCCAATATACTGCTCGCCTCGCCACCGAAAGTAGCCGGTATTCTGGACTCTTTTACTCAACTGGAGTGGGTACAATCCATGTATGCCGGAGTGGATGCCCTGATGGAACCGGGGCTCAATCAGGATTATGAGCTGACCAATGTAAAAGGTATTTTCGGCCCTCAGATCGCAGAGTATGTGCTCGGCTACACCATAGAACATTTCCGCCACTGGAGCCGCTATAAGTCTCAACAGCAGGACAAGATCTGGCAACCTCACAGATACCGCACTATCAATAATAAATGCATGTTTATTATGGGGACCGGCTCTATCGGAAATTATCTGGCAAAAACAGCGGCGGCATTCGGAGTACATACTGTCGGCGTCAACCGCACAGGTATCCCCCCTAAGCAGAGTGCTTTTAGCGAAGTTCTGCATATTGAACAGCTTCACTCTCAGCTTTCCCGCGCTGACATACTGGTTTCAACCCTGCCGAAAACCGATCTGACGACCGGCATCTATAATCAACAACTGTTTTCTCACTGTCGTGAGGTGCTGTTTTTTAACGTCGGCAGAGGCGATGCCGTGGTTACGGATGATCTGCTGGAAGCTCTTAGAAATGGCTCAGTAAAACACGCCTATCTGGATGTGTTTATCAATGAGCCTATTTCTCAGCAGTGTCCATACTGGCATAACCCAAATGTAACGGTTACCCCGCATATTGCTGCCAACAGTTTTCCTGAACTGGTGTTTGATATTTTCAGAGAGAACTACCTGTTGTGGCGTGATGGCTTTCAATTAAAAAACCGTATCGATTTCGATAAGGGCTATTGATGCTGTCCGATCTGCTTAGCTCAATAGGTCAGTGCCGTGTTTGTGAGCCTGAATTAGAACTAGGGGCTAACCCTGTGGTCCAGGCCCATTCAGATGCCCGGTTATTAATCATAGGGCAGGCTCCCGGAAGGCGGGTACATGAAACCTCAGTACCGTGGAATGATCCGAGCGGTGACAGGCTACGCCAGTGGCTGGCCATTGATAAACAGACTTTCTATGACCAGAAGCAAATTGCCATTATGCCGATGGGCTTTTGTTATCCCGGAAAAGGCAAAAGCGGTGACCTGCCGCCCAGAAAAGAGTGTGCCCCCTTATGGCATAAAGCTCTGCTTGAGGCCATGCCCAATATTGAGCTGACACTATTAATCGGCCAGTATTCGCAGAACTACTACCTTAAGGATAAACCTTCTACCCTGACTGAAACCGTTCAAAACTGGCAAAACTGGGCGCCGGGCTATATCCCTTTACCTCACCCTTCACCTCGCAATACTTTGTGGCTGAGAAGAAACCCATGGTTTGAACAACAGGCGGTTCCCTATATTCAAAACCAAGTACAAAAACTGCTAAATAACGGTTCCTGATAACAAAAGCGGTTATTTAGCCAATAAAAAAACGCCGAAGCTTTTCAACTCCGGCGTTTTCATAATTTTATGGCGAATGTTTACTTATGGTATGGCTTTGACAGCTCATGTACCGCTTCAACAAACACACCAGCATTCTCAGGCGGCACATCCAGATGGATACCGTGGCCCAGGTTAAATACATGACCAGTTCCTGCATCACCAAAGCCTTCAAGGATAGTGGCTACCTCTTCACGAATACGTTCTGGAGACGCATATAGCATTGACGGATCCATATTACCCTGCAGGGCAACTTTATCGCCTACGCGCTTCACTGCATCCTGAATATTGATAGTCCAGTCCAGACCAACAGCATCACAACCTGTCGCAGCAATCTGCTCAAGCCACATTCCGCCATTCTTAGTGAACAGAGTAACAGGTACACGACGGCCATCGTTTTCACGGATTAATCCATCAACGATTTTGTGCATATATTGCAGGGAGAACAGGTTGTAATCACGCGGAGTAAGTACACCACCCCATGTATCGAACACCATTACAGACTGAGCACCGGCTTTAATCTGTGCGTTAAGATATTCAATAACACTGTCCGCCAGTTTATCCAGCAGTGCGTGTAGCGTTGCCGGTTCTGCGTACATCATCTTTTTGATTTTAGTGAAGGCTTTTGAGCTACCACCTTCAACCATATAGGTTGCCAGTGTCCAAGGGCTGCCGGAGAAACCGATAAGAGGCACTTCACCCTTAAGATCTTTGCGAATCTGACGTACAGCATTCATTACATATTGCAGTTCACCTTCAGGATCCGGCAGGCCAATCTTATCAACATCAGCTTTACAGGTGATTGGGCGGTCAAACTTAGGACCCTCGCCAGCTTCGAAACGCAGGCCAAGTCCCATCGCATCCGGGATGGTTAAAATATCAGAAAACAGAATGGCAGCATCCAGAGGAAAACGACGTAAAGGCTGAATGGTGACTTCAGAAGCAAGTTCAGCATTTTTGCACAGAGACATAAAGTCACCAGCCTGACTTCTGGTCTCTCTGTACTCTGGCAGATAGCGGCCAGCCTGACGCATCATCCAAACCGGTGTGTAGTCCACGGGTTGTTTTAATAGGGCACGTAAATAGCGATCATTCTTTAATTCGGTCATTCCGTTTTTCCATTGTTACTTTCTGGAGAGGGCTAGTAGTTTAACACTCTTTCAACACTTCGTTAGCCGTGCTTTGAGCCCTAGATCATGTTCTCAAGTTTTTAATTCGTATTATTTTTGCCTCGCACAGCTCAGCTGTGTAAAAATTTGTCCCGCTAGCGAAAACAATAATAATTCGGGTAAAAGATTACCCGGACATCTCATAACGACATCTTACTTACCCCCTCCCTTACCGGAGGGTTTTTTTTGCCCTGATTTCCGCCACCAGCTGGTCGATAATGGATCTGGCAATGGTTCCCTCAGGTGCAACTTCCGGTAATTCATCAACATCAAACCATCTGGCGTCATTCAGCTCCGTTGGATCAACTTTGATTTCACCTGAATCATACTCAGCCAGATAACCCACCATCATGCTGGACGGAAATGCCCATGGCTGGCTGGCAAAGTAACGGATATTCTTTATCTCTATTCCCGTCTCTTCCTTCACTTCCCTTGCCACGCACTGCTCCAGCGTTTCTCCCACCTCCATAAAACCGGCAATCACCGTATACATGCCCGTTTTATGTTTAGGGTGCTGCGCCAGCAAAATCTTGTCGCGTTTATGTACCCCGACAATGGTGCATGGGTATATACGCGGGTAATGTATCGCCCTGCACTCACCGCACTGCATGGCTATTTCAATATGGTTGAGAAAATTACGCCCGCCACACTGGGGGCAAAAACGCAGCGTCTGGCTCATATGACCATACTGCACCGCTTTGCTAAGCAGCAAGAACAGTTCATTATCGATTAGCAGAAGCTGACGAAGAGAAACCAGTTCAAGCTCTTGTTCAATATCAGCATCGTTTAACCACATCACTGGTTTGTTGTCATAGCTTCCGACACAAATGGCTTTGTCTGCCGGAAGTTCAAACTGCTCTGCGTAGCCGAAAGGTATCTGGCCTTCAGGACACCAGACATCACTTCCGTTAACGATTACCCAGTAAGCTTGCTGGCTTTTTTTCTTGTCACTATTTTTTAACATCCTTTGATCTCTTCTCTTGATGTTAACCAGATTTACTGGCAATCTAAAAAATATACTAGAGTGTGAGCATACACAATTTCAATATGTTAACCTCAGGTATAATAAAAACAATGCGTTATTTGGACTCCTGATTTTTCAGGGAATTTCGATTGCTAACGATTAGCAATCTGATCATGAGGGACATGGTCATGTTAAATAAATTCAAACAAGTACAAGAACAGTGGGGCGGCTCCAGTGAGGTGATCGATCACTGGTTAGATACACGCCAGATTTTAATCGTAGAGTTTTGCAAGCTGGCTTCTTTGCAGCCTGGTGCGGCTAATAAGCCTATTAGCAAGCTGCCCTCCCCCGAAGAGCTTCAGTCATTTTGCCAGCATCTGGTCGACTACATATCCGAAGGTCATTTTAAAATTTATGAAATGGTGATGGATAAGTGGAAGTCTACCGGTTTTTCTCCAACAGATGATATTAATCAGACCTATGGCCGAATCGTTTTAACCACAGATCCGCTGCTTAATTTTACCGATAAGTACGCCGGTGTCAGTGCAGACGACAGACTGGAAGGGTTTGATAGCGATCTTTCTCTGATTGGCGAGATAATTGAAACGCGCTTTGAAGTAGAAGACCAGCTAATCCAGTTAATCGCTGATAGTCTGGCGGTTCCGCCCGGAGCGTAAGCTGCCATCTGACATAGATTTTACCGCGAGCTTCTCTCTTGAAACACAGAGAGGGGCTCGTTTTAGTTTTAGCCGCTGATAACTCACTGGCTGAAGCTCATAAAGCTTTGTCTATATTGCAGGCATTAAAAAAGCACCCGAAGGTGCTTTTTATTTAGTCTGTATCTGATGCTTACTCTTCTGAAGAGAAGCCAGCGTTCAGAAGCGCTGCCAGATTGTCAGTTGCCTGCTCTGCAGACGGTGCTTCCTGACCACCTTCACGCTGCTTCTGACGGTCCTGATGGTAGGCAAAACCTGTACCGGCAGGGATCAGACGACCAACGATTACGTTCTCTTTCAGACCACGAAGGTCATCACGCTTACCAGAAACCGCAGCTTCTGTTAGTACGCGAGTCGTTTCCTGGAACGATGCCGCTGAGATAAAGGACTCAGTTGCAAGAGACGCTTTAGTGATACCTAGTAGCTCACGCTCAAAACGTGCAGGCTCTTTGCCTTCCGCTTCAAGAGCACGGTTAGCGATCTTAACCTGAGCGTATTCTACCTGCTCACCTGCCAGGAACTCAGAGTCACCAGCAAATGTGATAGTACACTTACGCAGCATCTGACGAACGATAGTTTCAATGTGCTTATCGTTAATCTTAACGCCTTGCAGACGGTAAACTTCCTGAACTTCGTTAGTGATGTACTGAGTTACCGCACGGATACCACGCAGACGCAGGATATCATGTGGAGTTTCAGGACCGTCAGCGATAACGTCACCGCGTTCGATCTTCTCACCTTCGAATACGTTCAGCTGACGATGCTTAGGAATCATCTCTTCGTAAGTGTCGCCACCTTCGCGAGTGATAACCAGACGTCGCTTACCTTTGGTCTCTTTACCAAAGCTCACAGTACCTGTGTGCTCAGCAAGAATCGCAGGCTCTTTCGGCTTACGTGCTTCGAACAAGTCAGCTACGCGTGGCAGACCACCGGTAATATCTTTGTTTCCGCCAGATTTCTGAGGAATACGTGCAAGAGTATCACCAATACCTACTTCAGCGCCGTCTTCGATCTGTACAATCGCTTTGCCCGGCAGGAAGTAATGAGCAGGCATATCAGTACCTGGGATCATTACGTCATTGCCTTTCGCATCAACCAGCTTGATAGCAGGACGCATATCTTTACCAGCTGACGGACGAGCAGCAGCGTCTGTTACTTCACTTGAAGAAAGACCTGTCAGATCATCAGTCTGACGAGAAACCGTCACACCATCAATCATGTCTACAAACTGGATACGACCTGCCACTTCAGTAATGATTGGCATGGTGTGCGCTTCCCAGTTAGCAACAACTTCACCAGCGTTAACTGCTTCTTCGTCTTTCTTGCTCAGAAGAGAACCGTAAGGCAGTTTGTGCTTCTCTTTAGTACGGCCGAACTCATCTACGATAGTCAGCTCAGATGCACGAGAAGTG
The DNA here is from genome assembly GCF_028201475.1 of Vibrio sp. SCSIO 43137. NCBI lineage: Bacteria > Pseudomonadati > Pseudomonadota > Gammaproteobacteria > Vibrionales > Vibrionaceae > Vibrio > Vibrio sp. SCSIO 43137. Next base: position 3,157,299 of record NZ_CP116383.1, read on the forward strand.
ATAACCAGCTTGTTATCTTTGTTGGTTACGAACTTAGCGTTGTGAAGTTTAACGGTACCTGTTGTCTTCGCCTGAATGCTGTTCTCTGCGGCAGCTGTCGATGCAGCACCACCGATGTGGAACGTACGCATGGTAAGCTGTGTACCCGGTTCACCGATAGACTGAGCAGCGATAACACCCACTGCCTCACCTTGGTTAACCAAGTGACCGCGAGCAAGGTCACGACCATAACACTGTGCACAACAACCAAAGTCGGCATCACAGGTAACAACAGAACGTACTTTCATACGGTCAACAGAGTTGTCTTCCATGATCTGACACCACTTCTCATCAATCAGAGTATTACGTGGGATCAGTACGTCTTCAGTACCCGGCTTAAGAACATCTTCAGCAACTACACGACCAAGTGCCAGCTCAGAAAGTGCAACTTTAACGTCACCACCTTCAATGTGAGGCATCATGTCGATACCTTCATGGGTACCACAGTCGTGTTCATGAACTACTACGTCCTGAGCAACGTCTACAAGACGACGAGTCAGGTAACCGGAGTTCGCTGTTTTCAGTGCTGTATCCGCAAGACCCTTACGGGCACCGTGCGTTGAGATAAAGTACTGAAGTACGTTCAGACCTTCTTTAAAGTTCGCTGTGATCGGTGTTTCGATGATCGAACCATCCGGACGAGCCATCAGACCACGCATACCGGCTAGCTGACGAATCTGCGCTGCAGAACCACGAGCACCGGAGTCGGCCATCATATAGATGCTGTTGAAAGACTCTTGCTGTTCTTCTTCACCGTCGCGGTTAACCACAGTTTCAGAAGACAGGTTATCCATCATCGCTTTCGCAACACGGTCGTTGGTAGACGCCCAGATATCGATAACTTTGTTATAGCGCTCACCCGCGGTAACAAGACCAGACTGGAATTGCTCCTGGATTTCGCGAACTTCTTCTTCAGCTTCAGAGATTTCAGTGTATTTCGCTGCCGGTACAACCATATCGTCGATACCTACAGATACACCTGAAAGTGCAGCGTATGCAAAACCTGTGTACATGATCTGGTCAGCAAAGATTACCGTATCTTTAAGACCAAGCTTACGGTACGCCTCGTTCAGAAGGGTAGAAATTTGTTTCTTACCAAGCTTCTGGTTAACCAGGCTGAACGGCAGGCCGGCAGGAACAATCTGCCAAAGCATTGCACGACCAATAGTAGTATCTACTAGTTTGGTCTCAGTTACACTTTCGCCATCTTCATCAACAACGGTCTCAGTGATACGTACTTTAACGCGGGCATGAAGCTCGGCAGTCTTAGTACGGTATGCCTTCTCAGCCTCTTCAGGGCCGGCAAGGTACATACCTTCACCTTTCACGTTGATCTTGTCACGAGTCATGTAGTAAAGACCCAATACAACGTCCTGAGAAGGTACGATGATAGGATCACCTGACGCTGGCGACAGAATGTTGTTTGTCGACATCATCAGTGTACGTGCTTCAAGCTGAGCTTCCAGAGTCAGAGGTACGTGTACCGCCATCTGGTCACCATCGAAGTCGGCGTTATAAGCCGCACACACTAGTGGGTGTAGCTGAATCGCTTTACCTTCGATCAGTACTGGTTCGAACGCCTGAATACCAAGACGGTGAAGTGTTGGTGCACGGTTCAGTAGTACCGGGTGTTCACGAATTACTTCGTCCAGGATATCCCAAACGATCGCTTCTTCGCGCTCTACCATCTTCTTAGCTGCTTTGATAGTCGTAGCCATGCCACGAGTTTCCAGCTTGCTGTAGATAAATGGTTTAAATAGTTCTAGTGCCATCTTCTTAGGAAGACCACACTGGTGCAGACGAAGGTATGGACCTACTGTGATTACAGAACGGCCAGAGTAGTCTACACGCTTACCTAGAAGGTTCTGACGGAAACGACCTTGCTTACCCTTGATCATATCAGCAAGAGATTTCAGAGGACGCTTGTTAGAACCTGTGATCGCACGACCACGACGACCGTTATCAAGAAGTGCATCAACAGACTCTTGCAGCATACGCTTTTCGTTACGTACGATGATGTCCGGAGCCGCTAGCTCTAAGAGACGCTTCAAACGGTTGTTACGGTTGATCACACGACGGTATAGGTCGTTCAGATCTGAAGTCGCAAAGCGACCGCCATCTAGTGGTACCAGAGGACGTAGATCTGGTGGCAGAACCGGAAGAACAGTCAGGATCATCCACTCTGGGTTGTTACCAGAGGAGATAAATGCCTCAACCAGCTTCAGGCGCTTAGTGATTTTCTTACGCTTAGTTTCTGAGTTTGTAGACTCAAGCTCTTCGCGCATTTGTTCAGTTTCTGCCTGAAGGTCCATAGTAGAAAGCAGATCTTTGATCGCTTCTGCACCCATCTTAGCAGTGAACTCATCACCCCACTCTTCCAGACGATCCAGATACTCTTCTTCAGTCAGCATCTGGCCTTTTTCAAGGTCAGTCATGCCCGGCTCAGTCACCACGTACATTTCAAAGTAAAGTACGCGTTCGATATCACGCAGTGGGATATCCATTAACAGACCGATACGAGACGGTAGTGATTTAAGGAACCAGATATGTGCTACTGGAGAAGCAAGTTCAATGTGACCCATACGGTCACGACGAACTTTAGTTTGTGTAACTTCAACGCCACACTTCTCACAGATAACACCACGGTGTTTCAGACGCTTATATTTGCCACAAAGACATTCGTAGTCTTTAACCGGGCCAAAAATACGCGCACAGAAAAGACCATCGCGCTCTGGCTTGAACGTACGATAGTTGATCGTTTCAGGTTTTTTAACTTCACCAAAAGACCATGAACGAATCATGTCTGGTGAAGACAGACCGATTTTGATTGCATCAAATTCTTCGGTCTTATGCTGTGCTTTTAGAAAGTTTAATAAGTCTTTCACAATCAGCTCCTGTGAGGAGTTAAAAGGTACCCGGCTTCGAGTACCTTTCTACCGATAATCCGTCAGGATTACTCTTCGTCTTCTAGCTCGATGTTGATACCTAGCGAGCGGATCTCTTTCAACAGTACGTTGAAGGATTCTGGCATACCAGGTTCCATGCTATGGTTACCGTCTACGATGTTCTTATACATCTTAGTACGACCATTCACGTCATCGGACTTAACTGTTAGCATCTCTTGTAGAGTGTAAGCAGCACCGTATGCTTCCAGTGCCCATACTTCCATCTCACCAAAGCGCTGACCACCGAACTGAGCTTTACCACCAAGTGGCTGCTGAGTTACCAGGCTATAAGAACCAGTTGAACGTGCGTGCATCTTGTCATCAACAAGGTGGTTCAGTTTCAGCATGTACATGTAACCTACAGTTACAGGACGCTCAAACTCATCACCAGTACGACCATCAAACAGGCGTAGCTGACCAGATTCTGGCAGATCACCCAGTTTCAATAGCTCTTTGATTGATGACTCTGGTGCACCATCAAATACCGGAGTAGCGATCGGCAGACCACCACGTAGGTTCTTGATCAGTGTACGTACTTCATCATCAGACAGTGCAGCGATATCAACTTTCTGACGGGTATCACCAAGGCTGTAAACCTTCTGTAAGAACTCACGGAACTTAGCCAGTTCCTGCTGCTCTTTAACCATCTGGTTAATCTTGTCACCGATACCTTTCGCCGCCAGACCCATATGAACTTCAAGGATCTGACCGATGTTCATACGAGACGGTACACCCAGTGGGTTCAGTACGATATCAACCGGCTGGCCTTTCTCATCGTATGGCATGTCTTCAACAGGGTTGATCTTAGAGATTACACCCTTGTTACCGTGACGACCGGCCATCTTATCACCAGGCTGGATACGACGTTTAACCGCAAGGTAAACCTTAACGATCTTCAGTACGCCAGGTGCCAGATCATCACCTTGAGTGATCTTACGACGCTTGTTGTCAAACTTCTTATCGAAGTCTGCTTTCAGCTCGTCCCACTGCTCAGCAAGTTGCTCAAGCTGGGTTTGTAGATCATCATCTTCAAGAGTCTGTTCCAGCCATCTCTTACGACCGATAGTCTCAAGCTTAGCTTCAGAGTAACCACCTGCGATAAGTACAGCTTTAACACGTGCAAGAAGACCACCTTCCAGAATTTCAAACTCTTCAGTAAGGTCTTTCTTCGCTTCTTTAAGCTGCATCTGCTCAATTTCAAGAGCACGCTTATCTTTTTCAACGCCGTCACGAGTGAAGACCTGAACGTCGATAATCGTACCTGACACTGAGTTAGGAACACGCAGAGAAGTATCTTTAACATCAGATGCTTTTTCACCGAAGATGGCACGTAGCAGTTTCTCTTCAGGAGTAAGCTGGGTTTCACCTTTAGGGGTTACTTTACCAACCAGGATGTCACCACCCTTAACCTCAGCACCGATGTAAACAATACCGGACTCATCCAGTTTAGACAGAGCCGACTCACCAACGTTTGGAATATCAGCTGTGATCTCTTCACTACCCAGCTTAGTATCACGAGCAACACAAGATAGCTCCTGAATGTGGATAGTTGTGAAACGGTCTTCCTGAACGACACGCTCAGAAACAAGGATTGAATCCTCAAAGTTGTAACCATTCCAAGGCATGAATGCCAGACGGATGTTCTGACCAAGAGCCAGTTCACCAAGGTCCGTAGAAGGACCATCTGCCAGTACATCACCTTTAGCCACTGGTTCACCAGGCAGTACAGTCGGACGCTGGTTGATACAAGTGTTCTGGTTAGAACGGGTGTACTTAGTCAGGTTATAGATATCGATACCCGCTTCGCCTGGTACCAACTCATCTTCATTAACCTTAACTACGATACGTGATGCATCCACAGACTGGATCATACCGCCACGTTTCGCTACTGCAGTAACACCGGAGTCAACCGCTACGTTACGCTCAATACCAGTACCTACAAGAGGCTTGTCTGCGCGTAGTGTCGGAACCGCCTGACGTTGCATGTTCGCACCCATCAATGCACGGTTCGCATCATCGTGTTCCAGGAATGGGATCAGAGATGCCGCCACAGATACAACCTGGTTGGTTGCAACGTCCATATAGTTAACCTGATCGCGTGGGTGCAGACCGGATTCACCTTTCTGACGTGCTGTAACCAGCTCTTCCTCGAAAGAACCTTCTTCAGTCAGGGCAGAGTTTGCCTGAGCAATGATGAACTGACCTTCTTCGATAGCAGACAGGTAATCTACTTCGTCAGTTACAATGCCATCTACAACACGACGGTATGGAGTCTCTAGGAAACCATAGTCATTACAACGTGCAAATGCAGATAGTGAGTTGATCAGACCGATGTTCGGACCTTCAGGTGTTTCGATAGGACACAGACGTCCGTAGTGCGTAACGTGTACGTCACGTACTTCAAAACCAGCACGCTCACGAGTCAGACCACCCGGACCAAGTGCAGAAATACGACGCTTGTGCGTTACTTCTGACAGCGGGTTGTTCTGGTCCATAAACTGAGAAAGCTGTGAAGAGCCAAAGAATTCTTTAACAGCCGCTGAAATAGGCTTAGCGTTGATCAGATCCTGAGGCATGATTGCATCAAGGTCACCAAGGCTCAGACGCTCTTTAACAGCACGTTCTACACGAACAAGACCAACACGGAATTGGTTTTCTGCCATTTCACCTACGCTACGGATACGACGGTTACCAAGGTGGTCGATATCATCAACTTCACCGATACCGTTACGTATAGCGATAAGCTTCTTCATTACTTCGATGATGTCAGTTTCATCAAGGATACCTTGATCACCAGCATCTTCGCGCATGATAGAGCTGTTAAACTTCATACGACCAACTGTTGACAGATCATAGCGCTCTTCAGAGAAGAACAGGCTGTCAAACAGAGCTTCAGCAGCTTCTTTTGTTGGTGGCTCACCCGGGCGCATCATGCGGTAGATTTCTACCAGAGCAGACAGACGGTCAACAGTACTGTCGATACGTAGCGTATCAGACATGAACGGACCATGGTCTAGGTCATTGGTGAACAGCACCTGTAGATTTTTGTGACCAGCCTGAGACAAGTTCGCCAGAACTTCCAGACTAATCTCTTGGTTCGCAGCTACAATAATCTCGCCGGTATCTTCATTGATGTAATCTTTAGAAGATACTTTACCAACGATGTACTCAACTGGTACTTCGATGAACTCAACGCCATCTTTTTCAAGCTGACGGATATGACGAGCAGTAACGCGACGACCAGTCTCTACGTAAGTCTTGCCATTAGCTTCAATATCAAATGTTGCCGTTTCACCACGTAGGCGATCCGGTACCAGCTCCATCATCAGAGTCTGGTCTTTCACTTCGAAGTTCACTTTCTCGAAGAAGATGTCCAGAATCTCTTCTGTAGTCTTGTTCAGTGCGCGAAGGATGATAGAAGCAGGCAGTTTACGACGACGGTCGATACGTACGTACAGGTTATCCTTAGGATCGAACTCAAAGTCCAGCCATGAGCCACGGTAAGGGATAACACGTGCGTTATATAAAACTTTACCTGATGAGTGGGTTTTACCTTTGTCGCTGTCGAAGAACACGCCTGGGCTTCGGTGCAGCTGGGATACGATAACCCTCTCGGTACCATTAATTACAAAGGTACCATTGTCAGTCATCAGTGGGATTTCACCCATGTAGACTTCTTGTTCTTTAATGTCTTTTACAGTACCGGCCGGTGCATCTTTATCAAACACAACTAGACGCAGTTTAACGCGTAGTGGTTTTGAATAAGTTACACCACGGATTTGACATTCTTTAACATCAAAAACTGGCTCGCCAAGACGATAGCTAACGTATTGCAGCTCAGAATTGCCGTTATAGCTCTGAATCGGAAATACAGAACGAAAAGCAGCCTCAAGACCGTATTGCCCCTCAGGATCCTGTTCGATAAATTTGTCGAACGAATCGAGCTGGATCGATAGCAAATATGGAATGTCCAAAACTTGTGGACGAGTACCAAAGTCCTTACGGATGCGCTTTTTCTCGGTATAAGAGTAAACCATGGGGTTCCTCAGCTCGCTGATAAGTGACCCAAACTGTCCATTCATTTTCCTTTAGAAAAGAGCGGGACAGTAACTAACAACTGTTTACTGTAGACCCTATGCTGACAGAAATAGCATAGCGGTTTTTTGCATGGATACTTGGTGCTTAAACAGCGGAAAATTCACCAAGACCCTACAGCGCAAAAAGGCCGGTGGTCAATAAACCACCAGCCATTAGCCTTTCGGCTAAGAAATTAAGTAATAATTACTTAACTTCAACAGAAGCACCAGCTTCTTCTAGTTGTGCTTTAAGAGCTTCAGCTTCTTCTTTAGAAACAGCTTCTTTAAGTGGTGCTGGAGCACCGTCAACTAGACCTTTAGCTTCTTTAAGACCTAGGCCTGTAGCTGCACGTACTGCTTTGATTACAGCAACTTTGTTACCGCCAGCGCCAGTTAGGATTACGTCAAATTCAGTTTTCTCTTCTGCAGCTTCACCGCCAGCAGCGCCGCCAGCAACAACAGCTGCTGCAGCAGAAACGCCGAATTTTTCTTCCATAGCTTCGATAAGCTCAACAACTTGCATTACAGACATTTCTGCAACTGCGTCTAGGATTTGCTCGTTTGTAATAGACATAACAATTCTCTTTTAAATCAACAATAAGTTTAAATAGCAACCAGTGAAAAGCAAGGCTTAAGCCGCAGCTTCTTCTTTTTGGTCGCGTAGTGCAGCGATAGTACGTACCAGCTTGCCTGCAGAAGCTTCTTTCATGCACATCATTAGGCGTGCGATAGCTTCGTCGTAAGTTGGTAGTGTCGCCAGTACTTCAGCGTCAGTAACTGCGCCTTCAAATGCAGCAGCTTTGATCTCAAATTCTTTGTTCTCTTTTGCGAAGTCTTTGAAAAGACGCGCAGCAGCACCTGGGTGCTCGTTAGAGAATGCGATCAAAGTTGGACCTACGAATACGTCTTGTAGACATTCGTAGTCTGTGCCTTCCACAGCGCGACGTGCTAGTGTGTTACGCACAACTCTCATGTAAACACCCGCTTCACGAGCTTGTTTACGTAGAGAAGTCATTGCGCCAACAGTAACGCCACGAGAGTCAGCTACAACTGCAGAAAGTGCATCACCGGCCGCTTCGTTGACTTCAGCAACAATTGCTTTTTTGTCTTGAAGGTTTAAAGCCATTTTGGATTTACTCCTGGTTGTCGTTACACTACTCACTAAAAATTAGTGAGAGTAAATACAGTGCATTCCCAGAAGAAAGACAATCTATGAAAGTTTGGCTTTCTGTCAGTTCGGGCACCATCTACGTAGGTTTTATTAAGTTCCTCACAAAAAGTTCAGAACGCCTACGGTCTTGGACGGAGACTAAGTTCACTAAGCTTGTTTAAAAAACGGAATTTAAAAACAATTTTGTGATCACAGCCCCAACCACAATTAAATAGGCGCAGAATTATACATCAATTTTGCGCCTATGCAAATTAGTTTGCTTGAGTGTTCAGGCTAGCCTGATCAACAGCAACACCAGCACCCATTGTAGTAGAGATGCTTACTTTCTTCAGGAAAGTACCTTTCGCTGAAGAAGGCTTAGCTTTCTTAAGAGCAACCAATAGTGCTTCAAGGTTTTCCTGAAGTTGGTTAGCTTCGAAAGTCGCTTTACCGATAGTAGTGTGGATGATGCCGTTCTTGTCGTTACGGTAACGAACCTGACCAGCTTTCGCGTTCTTAACAGCGTCAGCAACGTTAGGAGTTACAGTACCAACTTTAGGGTTTGGCATAAGACCGCGAGGACCAAGAATAGTACCTAGCTGACCAACAACGCGCATTGCATCTGGAGAAGCAACAACTACGTCGAAGTTCATTTCGCCTTTCTTAACCTGCTCAGCAAGATCTTCCATACCAACGATGTCAGCACCAGCTTCTTTAGCTGCTTCAGCGTTTGCACCCTGAGTGAATACTGCTACGCGGATTTCACGGCCAGTACCGTGAGGAAGAACAGTCGCACCACGTACGTTCTGATCAGATTTACGAGCGTCAATGCCAAGATTAACAGCTACATCTACGCTTTCTACGAACTTAGCAGTAGCAAGTTCTTTAAGAAGAGCGATAGCTTCGTTGATTTCGTACTCTTTAGTTACGTCAACTTTTTCGCGGATTACGCGCATGCGCTTAGTAAGTTTTGCCATGATCTTATCCCTCTACCACTAGGCCCATTGAACGAGCAGTACCTGCGATAGAACGCTTCATCGCTTCGATGTCAGCACCAGTCATATCAGCAGCTTTAGTTTCTGCGATTTCCTGAAGCTGTGCGTCAGTCACTGTACCCACTTTTTCAGTGTTTGGACGACCTGAACCAGACTTAACGCCTGCAGCTTTCTTAAGAAGAACTGCCGCTGGTGGAGTCTTAGTTTCAAAAGTGAAAGAACGGTCGTTGTATACAGAGATAACAACTGGGATTGGAAGACCTTTCTCAACAGATTCTGTTTTTGCGTTGAACGCTTTACAGAATTCCATGATGTTAACACCGTGCTGACCTAGAGCAGGACCAACCGGTGGACTTGGGTTTGCCATACCCGCTGCAACTTGCAGCTTGATATAAGCTTCAACTTTCTTAGCCATGATATTTCCTAAATTTGGGTTCAGACGCTAGTGTAATCACCAGCTCCCCGTGAGTAATTAGACTCTTTTTACTAAGAGACTAGTAAAAAGGCGCGAAATTATAATCAGATTTCGCGCCTTATACAACCTTAAAAGGGTGTTTTTTTAATCAAGTTTATCCACTTGACCAAACTCAAGCTCAACCGGTGTTGCACGACCAAAGATCGATACAGACACTTTCAGGCGGCTCTTCTCGTAATCCACTTCTTCAACAGTACCGTTAAAGTCAGCAAACGGACCTTCATTAACACGTACCACTTCACCCGCTTCAAACATCGTCTTAGGACGTGGAGCTTCGCTAGCTTGCTCAAGGCGGTTAAGAATCGCATCCGCCTCTTTATCTGTGATAGGTGCAGGACGGTCAGAAGTACCACCAATGAAGCCCATTACACGAGGAACACTGCGTACTAGGTGCCATGATTCATCATTCATGATCATCTGAACCAGAACATAGCCCGGGAAGAATTTACGCTCACTCTTGCGGCGCTGGCCAGCACGCATTTCAACAACTTCTTCAGTAGGGACCAGAACCTCACCGAAGTAATCTTCCATCGCATGCATTTTAATATGTTCGCGAAGAGATTGAGCTACACGGCCTTCATAGCCTGAAAAGGCCTGAACTACATACCAGCGTTTTTTTGGAGCTTCACTCATGAATTAAGATCCTCACATTCCAGTTACAAAGTTAACCAGACGAACCATAATGCCGTCGATACCCCAAAGAACCAGAGCCATAACAATACATACAGCCAATACAATCAGTGTAGTCTGCACTGTTTCCTGACGCGTAGGCCAGACAACTTTACGAACCTCAATACGAGACTCCCGTGCAAAAGTGATCGCGGCTTTACCTTTTGCTGTTGTAGCCGCAACACCCAGTGCAGCAGCAATCAGTACAACAACACCTGCTGCACGAATAACAACAGACAATTCACCATACAGGTAATTACCCACAACAGCAGCGGCCAACAGAGCAAAAGCGACGACCCACTTAAAGATATCTGCTGTACTTGAGCTATTTGGAGTTTCAGCGTTTGCTTTCATAGAACCAACCTGTCACAAGTCTTAAATATAGACGACAACAACCCCGCTGTTGCAGGGCTCATTCTTAATACGCTAAATAATTTGGCGTATTATTAAGCCAAGATACTACACCTTGACCATTAAATTCTTTGCTTTTCAATGAGTTGGACACTAAATCGTATCTTCTCTTTTGTCTTGCGCAGAAAAAGGGCATCAAATGATGCCCTTTTTACTAGTGTTTCGTCAAATCTTATTCAAAGATTTTAGCAACAACACCAGCACCAACTGTACGGCCACCTTCACGGATAGCGAAGCGTAGACCTTCGTCCATCGCGATAGGAGCGATCAGTTCAACAGTCATCTGGATGTTATCACCAGGCATTACCATTTCTACGCCTTCAGGTAGCTCGATGTTACCTGTTACGTCAGTTGTACGGAAGTAGAACTGTGGACGGTAGCCTTTGAAGAATGGAGTGTGACGACCACCTTCATCTTTAGACAGAACGTATACTTCTGACTCGAACTTAGTGTGTGGAGTGATTGAACCAGGAGCTGCAAGTACTTGACCACGCTCTACTTCTTCACGCTTAGTACCACGTAGAAGTGCACCAACGTTCTCACCCGCACGACCTTCGTCTAGAAGCTTACGGAACATCTCAACACCTGTACAAGTTGTTGAAGTTGTTTCTTTAATACCAACGATTTCTACTTCGTCACCTACACGTAGGATACCACGCTCGATACGGCCAGTTACTACTGTACCACGACCCTGGATTGAGAATACGTCTTCAATTGGAAGTAGGAACGGCTGGTCTACTGCACGCTCTGGCTCTGGGATGTAAGAATCTAGCGCTTCTGCTAGTTCTACAATCTTGTCTTCCCACTCTTTCTCGCCGTTTAGGGCACCAAGAGCTGAACCTTGAATTACTGGCAGGTCATCACCTGGGAATTCGTACTCAGAAAGAAGTTCACGAACTTCCATTTCTACTAGTTCTAGTAGTTCTTCATCATCAACCATGTCACATTTGTTCATGAATACGATGATGAAAGGGATACCAACCTGACGGCCAAGTAGGATGTGCTCACGAGTCTGAGGCATTGGGCCGTCAGTCGCAGCTACTACAAGGATACCACCGTCCATCTGAGCAGCACCGGTGATCATGTTTTTAACATAGTCAGCGTGTCCTGGGCAGTCTACGTGTGCGTAGTGACGAGTTGGAGTGTCGTACTCAACGTGAGAAGTTGCGATTGTAATACCGCGCTCACGCTCTTCTGGAGCGTTATCGATTGATGCGAAGTCTTTCGCTTCACCGCCGTACACTTTAGCAAGAGTTGTACAGATTGCAGCAGTTAGAGTTGTTTTACCGTGGTCAACGTGGCCGATAGTACCAACGTTTACGTGCGGTTTCGTACGTTCAAATTTTTCTTTAGACATGAGTTGTCCCTCTAGGTACGGATTTAGGTGGCTTTGATGACCACGCAACCAAAAAAAATCTTGGTAATAAACTGTTCTTCAGAACTAAACTTAGTTTAGTCAAAAAAAAGTATCAAAAGGAAAAAAATGCGCAAAGAGCTGGTGCTGATAGGCGGATTTGAACCGCCGACCTCACCCTTACCAAGGGTGCGCTCTACCGACTGAGCTATATCAGCACTCTTTAGAATGGAGCGTGCAGCGGGAATCGAACCCGCATCATCAGCTTGGAAGGCTGAGGTAATAGCCATTATACGATGCACGCACACGTAACTCTGAGAGCTATTTCCTTAAGAATATGGTGGAGGGGGACGGATTCGAACCATCGAAGGCGGAGCCGGCAGATTTACAGTCTGCTCCCTTTGGCCACTCGGGAACCCCTCCAAAAATTTCTCTTTCTTAAAAGAAAGTGGTGCCGACTACCGGAATCGAACTGGTGACCTACTGATTACAAGTCAGTTGCTCTACCTACTGAGCTAAGTCGGCACATAAGTGGAGCGCATTCTATGGGATGATCTTGGCCCTTGCAATAGCTAAATTAAAAAAATTTGCCATTTCCTGAATATTCCTGTTTTTCGATGCTTTTTTACCCAAATTCTTGCTGTGTTATTGAGTTATGTTACCCATATCTCTTGAATTCATCTTTACATGATGTATTTTCGCCATCTATATAACCGTTTTGAGATTGTCTATGAACTCCTATATGTCATTCGACCGGCACTTGTGGGCTGAGCTGAGAAATTCCGTCCCGATGACGCTGTCTGAACATGATTTGCAAGAACTGCAGGGGATCAACGAAAGTCTCACCATGAAAGAGGCGGTGGAAATTTATCTGCCCCTGTCTCGTCTGATTAACCTTTATATCTCTGCCCGTCAGAGCCGTAATACCGTCCTTAACAACTTCCTCAATCGCCACGAACAGTCGGGGACCTTTATTATTGGTATTGCCGGCAGTGTGGCCGTAGGCAAAAGTACCACCGCAAGATTGCTTAAAGCACTTCTATCCCGCTGGGACAAGCACCCTTCCGTTGAGCTGGTCACCACCGATGGTTTTCTGTTGCCTAACCGTGTGCTCAATGAAAGGGATTTGATGAAGAAGAAGGGCTTTCCGGAATCTTACGATATGCGCCGTCTGGTGCAGTTTGTTTCCGATGTGAAGTCTGGTAAGCGCAATGTCACGGCACCGGTTTACTCTCATATTACTTATGACATTACTAAAGAAGAGAAAGTAGTCGACCAGCCTGACGTACTTATTATTGAAGGGTTGAATGTATTGCAGAGTGGTATGGACTACCCTCATGACCCGCACCGGGTGTTTATTTCCGATTTTGTCGACTTCTCTATCTTTGTCGATGCGGATTCTGAACTGATTGAAAAGTGGTATGTGGAGCGTTTTCTTAAGTTCCGCGAAAGCGCCTTCAGAAAACCCGGCTCTTACTTCTCCCACTACACCAAGATGGATCAGCAGCAGGCTATTCAGAAAGCTCAGGATATATGGCGATCTATTAATGGTAAAAACCTTGCCCAGAACATTCTGCCAACCCGTGAACGGGCACAGTTGATTCTGAGGAAAGGTTCAAACCATACCGTAGAAGAAGTACTGTTAAGAAAGTAGGGCTGATCTAGCCAGCCCGGAGAGAGATCTCACCGCCGATAAAGCTCTCAATGCCCTGTTCTGTTTCCAGAAGTAAGGCTCCCTGTTCGTTGATACCTCTGGCTATGCCGCTAATTTCTCTCGGGCCAAGCAGCAGGCGGACAGGGCGATCTAAGAAGTTATCCAGACGATTCCAGCGGCTGACAAAACCTGTCATTCCACGCTGCTCATACTCTTCTAATGCCAGCTTCCACGCATTGATAAGTGCAGAGGCCAGTTGATTTCTTTCCGGCACTTCCCCCATCTCTTCAAGGGAAACCCATGGCTGGTCAATGCCTGCGGTGTTCTCCGGCATAGCCACATTCAAGCCCATACCAATCACCAGATGGGCAGCACCTCCGGCCTGTCCGCTCATTTCAACTAAGATGCCGGCCAGCTTTCTATCATTAATATAGAGGTCATTCGGCCATTTCAGCTTCACTCCGGAAATACCTTGCTGCTCCAGCGCCTCAGCGATAGCAACGCCTACGATTAAGCTCAGCCCCATTGCCGCTGCCATACCGGCATCCAGCCGCCAATACATAGAGAGATAAAGGTTAGAACCGAAAGGAGAAACCCACTGACGGCCACGCCGGCCACGTCCCTGAGTCTGATACTCAGCAATACAAACTGAACCACTCGTGAGGTTTTCTACCCGTTCCAGTAAGTACTGGTTGGTTGAGTCAATAACAGGTATCAGCTCTACCGGTAGTGAAGTCGCTTCGGACAACCTACCCTGCTCCAGTAACTGAAGAGGTTTTGCCAGCTTATAGCCACGCCCGTGAACCCGGTAGATATCCAGCCCCCATTCAGAGAGCCCTTTAATATGCTTACTTATCGCGGCGCGTGAAATATTAAGTTGCTGTCCGGCCTCTTCACCGGAGATAAACTGACCATCAGAAAGAAGCTTGATGATCTTCTGCTTAACCGCGTGTTCTCTCATGACTATTTCCCTGTGATTTCAGCGAGTGAAGTTTCATTCTGCATCCCCATAAAACGAACTTCATGCTCAAGGGTCACCTGATACTTCTGTTCAACTTTACTGCGCACATGGTCGGCAAGGGCGATCACATCTTCAGCAGTGGCATTCTCGCGGTTAACAAGAACCAAAGCCTGTTCTGAATGCACCTGTGCCCCGCCGATTGTTTGACCTTTTAATTCGCATTTATCAATTAACCAGCCAGCGGCCAGCTTCATCCCGTCTCCGGCAGGAAAAGCCACAATGTCAGGAAACTGCTGTTTCAGTTCGGCATGTTTTTCTGCAGAAACAACCGGATTCTTAAAAAAGCTGCCGGCATTGCCAAGAACATCCGGATCAGGCAGTTTGCTTTGTCGGACTCTGCAAACTTCTGTAAACACCCGTAAAGCGCTGAGTTCTGCCTCAGGAATATCTCTCAGGCTCCCGTAATCAACCACGGCTTTCCACTCTTTAGCCAATTTAAGGCCAACTGAAGTAATCACCACCTTTCCATATAGCACCTGTTTAAAGATCGAATCCCGGTATCCAAACTGACACTCTTCAGCGGTTAAGCGGCTGAGGGAGAAGTCCTGCAGAGAAAGTACTTCAACATAGTCACAGATATCTTTAAATTCGACACCGTAGGCACCAATATTTTGTATCGGGGCAGAACCTGCACAGCCCGGAATTAAGGCAAGATTTTCCAGCCCGGCATAGCCATTTTCTGTTGCCCATGCCACCAGCTCAGGCCAGTCTTCTCCACCCATAATATGCAGCAGCCAGTTCTCAGGATCCTCAGAAACCGTTTTACCGAGAATACGATTAACAATAACGACCCCATGAAAATAGTCTGTAAACAGAAGATTACTGCCTTTACCCACTACCAGTTTTGGCAAATCAGCCCACTCACTGCTCTGATAAACGGAGATAAGTTCATCTACGGTATCCACAAGGATAAGAACTTCGCAACTGACATCGATAGAAAAGGTATGGTACTGCTTCAGACTGGCTTTTTTATATATCTGCATGTTTAGGTTAGAATAGCATTCTGGATTTGAAGTAATGACCTGCTATTCTACCCTATTGATCAGATAAACACAGTTTTCAATGAAACCAATCCATATTCAGCAACTCGACCCCATTAAGCTTCCTCTGGTGCAGAAGCTATACAAACAGTTTTATCCTTCGGCGAAAGCCAAAAAAGATGAACTTATTTTTATTGCCTACTGTCAGAATGAACTTAGTGGTGTCGTACGATTCAGGCCTGTCGATAAGTTCAGGCTTTTAACCGGAATGCTGGTAGCTCCGGACTACCGTGGACATGGCATAGGGCACGCTCTGATGCAATACTCTAAACAGCAGGTGCTTACGCAGGGAGATTACTGCTTTGCTTATCAGCATCTGGCAGAATTTTATTCTCAGCACGGTTTTACGGCCATACCTGCTGAAGAGTTACCACCAGCACTCAGACAGCTATTTAGCCGCTATACTTCTGCCGGCAAAAAGCTAATTTCTATGAAATTTGAGATTTAATAACAATATAGAAGCAAAGATATCTATATTAATAGCCAGAAAACCATTAACTTTGATAAAATTTCACATTGGCTATTCCGAAGTTACCGAGGTCAACAACTCAATATGATGGCGTTTAATACTCCTTTTAAAAACATGCCGACAATTGCACTTGAATCCGATCAGTTTGAAGTGCTCCTTTCAGCAAAAGATTTTCGTACTCGTCTGATTGACGAAATACGTCAGGCGAAACAGCGAATCTATATCGCCGCTCTTTACCTTGAAGATGACGATGCCGGCAGAGAAGTACTTACGGAGTTATATAATGCCAAGCAGAGTAACCCAGAGCTGGATATCGCTATCTGCGTTGACTGGCATCGCGCCCAACGCGGGCTGATCGGCGCAGAGACATCGGAAGGAAATGCGGCACTGTATAAAGAGTTCTCACAGAAGTATCAGCACAAAATCCCGGTGTACGGTGTGCCGGTAAGAGGACGGGAAGTATTTGGTGTTTTGCACTTAAAAGGCTTTATTGTCGACAATACCGTGTTATATAGCGGAGCAAGCCTGAACAATATCTATCTGCATTATCAGGATAAATACCGCTTTGATCGCTACCACGTTATCTGCAATCAGAATCTGGCCGACAGTATGGTGCACTTTATCCAGAGTGAAATGCTGGCTCATCCTGCCGTTAATCGCCTCTGTACGACAGATAAGCCAAAGACCAAAGAGCTAAAGCAGGCAATACGCCAGTTCCGCTCTTCTCTGTCTCAGGCTAAATACCAATTTGTCGATGAGCCAGTCTCAGAGCAGCAGATCGCCTTAACACCACTGGTTGGCTTAGGTAAGAGAAGAAACCGTCTCAACCAGAAAATTAACCAGCTAATCGCTTCAGCAAAAGAAGAGATTTTTATCTGTACACCATATTTTAACTTCCCGAAGAGTGTCGCTAAGGAAGTGAAGAAAGCCATTAAACGGGGTGTTAAAGTCTCTATCGTTGTGGGCGATAAAACCGCCAATGATTTTTATATTCCGCCGGAAAAAGAGTTTAAGACCATAGCCGGTCTGCCTTACTTGTATGAACTCAATCTGCGTCGTTTTGCTAAGGCAAATGAAGCCAATATGGCCAGCCGAAAGCTCTCCCTTTACCTCTGGAAGCACGACAAAAACAGCTACCACCTGAAAGGGATGTGGATTGATAAAAAGTACATGCTACTAACCGGAAACAATCTGAACCCGAGAGCATGGAGTCTGGATCTTGAAAATGCCCTTCTGCTTCAGGACCCTAATGGCAATCTGACAAATAAGTTTGAACAAGAGATGGAAAATATCCTGGAGCATACTTCATTGGTGGGCAGCTATCGTCATCTGGATAAAGTCGATACCTACCCAGTCGATGTACAACGCCTGCTCAGAAAAATCACCCGGGTAAAAGCCGATAAAGTATTACAGCGAATTTTATAATTTCGTCAATAAACCCTCTATTTTGTAAATGAAAAGCCTTCTTATTTAGAGAAGGCTTTTTTGCTTTTATTGCAACCAGTCTTGCAGCGGTTGCAACATTGTTAATGTGATTACATTTATTTAGCCCGACTCTGAAACAATGTGAAAAGTACCATTTACTTTTTTTCTTATATTTAGTCTTTTCTCAATATCACTCACTCCAACTACCCATTTATGAGTACCACCAAGTAATCAATAGGTGGTAGAACCCTTATAAAACAAGGCCTAAGCAATAAATTTAAAAAAATGAACAGTCCAATACCCACAAAGGGGTAAAGGTTATAATGGTTAAATTACCAGCGAATTATAAAGTTGAACTTGGCGCAAATTTTTACCGTACGGTTTTCTTAATATCTTAACGAATTGATCTAAATCAATCCCAATTGTTAGACAGGTGTTAACTTTTATTAGTCATTAGTTTAGTTAGAGCTAATATACTCTTTCCTCTATTCATAATTGATATGTCTGTTAACAATAAATAATTAAAAGGAAGGCCCGATATGGATGGCTACGATATCCTGGAAAAAAACGGCATAACCCGACGCTCTTTTATGCAATTTTGCACTGGTTTAGCTGCAACAATGGGAATCCATAACGCTTCTGCTGGTCAAACCGTTGCTGATGCGCTGACGCAAAAAACCAGACCCCCTGTCATCTGGATTGGCGCGCAGGAGTGCACCGGCTGTACTGAATCTTTACTTCGCTCTACTCACCCTACGGTAGAAAACCTCATTTTAGACATGATCTCTCTTGAGTATCACGAAGTATTGTCTGCTGCGGCAGGACATAAAGTCGAAGAAAACAAACATCACGCGATTGAAAAATACAAAGGCAAATACGTACTGGTTGTCGATGGCTCCATCCCGGTAAAAGATGGCGGTATCTACTGTATGGTTGCCGGAAAACCAATTCTTGAACATATTCAGGAAGCCGCTGAACATGCCGCAGCCATTATTGCCATTGGTTCTTGCGCAGCATGGGGTGGTGTTCCTTCTGTTGGGGTAAACCCGACAGACGCCCGTTCTCTGCAAGATATTCTGCCGGGTAAAACCATTGTCAATATTCCCGGTTGTCCGCCTAACCCGCATAACTTCCTTGCGACGGTTGCCCATCTTCTCACCTATAACAAGCTACCGGCTCTGGACGACAAAGGACGTCCTAAGTTTGCCTATGGCCGCTTGATCCACGAGAACTGTGAACGCCGGCCACACTTTGATGCCGGACGTTTTGCCGTTGAGTTCGGTGACGAAGGCCACAGAGAAGGCTGGTGCCTGTATAAACTGGGCTGTAAAGGTCCGGAGACCTACGGAAACTGCCCTACTCTTGAGTTCTGCGATGTTGGTGGTGGTATCTGGCCTGTCGGTATCGGCCACCCTTGTATTGGCTGTAACGAAGAGAATGTTGGTTTCACTAAGAGCATTCATCAGTTATCCAATGTCCGTCTGCCGACGCCACCAGCCCAGTTACCGGAAGTTGGTACTCAGGTTGGTGAATCTGCTTCACCGGGTGCCTCTGCCCTACTGGGTGGTATAGCTGGTCTGGCCGCAGGTGTCAGTGTAATGACGGTTCGAGAACTCACCCGACAGAACAAAGAGAAAAGTAAGGAAACCGCTGCCGACACTAACAAGGAGGCATGATGGATCGCCGTGACTTTTTGAAGCTATCAGCAACAGGGGCGGTTATTGCAACAACCAGTAACCCATCTGCTGCCCGGGAACCGCTTCTTCCCCCTGCCGAGGCTGTCGGAATGCTGTACGACGCCACACTTTGCATTGGCTGTCAGGCTTGTGTTGTGAAGTGCAAAGACGTAAACAACATGGAACCAAACCCGAATGGCGACCCTCAGTGGGAACAAAACAGCCATTTGTCTCCTTACGCCCTGAATGTTATCCGCAAATACTCAAGCGGAGAAGGCACAGAGAAGGACGTGGAGTTTAACGGCTTCTCCTACATCAAGCGTCAGTGCATGCACTGTGTAGATCCTAACTGCGTCTCTGTCTGCCCGGTTTCTGCCATGCAGAAAGATCCGGTGACTGGCATTGTCACTAATGATCCTGATATCTGTACCGGTTGCCGCTATTGCATGGTTGCCTGCCCATACAACATTCCTAAATATGAATATCATGACCCGTTCGGACAGCTACAGAAATGTCAATTGTGTAACCAGAAAGGGGTTGAGCGTATTGATAACGGTTTGCTGCCGGGATGTGTCGAAGTTTGTCCTACCGGAGCCGTTATTTACGGCAAACGCGATGAACTTCTGGCAGAAGCGAAAAAACGCCTGACCCTGAAACAAGGTGAAGAGTATAAATACCCTCGTGAACGTCTGGATGCCGGACTGGAACACGTAAAAGCCATTCCTGATTACTACCCGAGTGTTTACGGGGAAACAGAAGGCGGCGGTACACAAGTTCTTGTCCTGACAGGTATTCAACACGACAAGCTCGATCTGCCGGATATGCCGGAGAAATCTTATGGTGCCCGCTCTGAAACGGTACAGCACACTCTTTATCAGGGAATGATGCTGCCGTTTGCGGCCTTTATGGGCCTCATGTACGCCACCCGTAAGCATATGTACAACGAGCACAACGGCGACGATGAAAACAGTGCTGTTGATAAGAACAAGGAGAAGGATCATGAATGATCATAGCGATGTAAAACCGCTCGGCGGCCGACTATTCACATGGCCGGTTATCTTCTTCGGATTCTTTGCACTGGTTTGTGTTGTTGTTATCGGTAAACGACTGCTGTTAGGTCTGGGGCCGGTTACTAACCTGAACGGTGGTTATCCGTGGGGTATCTGGATCGGTTTTGACCTGTTGGTCGGTACCGGTTTTGCCTGCGGCGGCTGGGCGCTTGCCTGGGCGGTGTATATCTTTAACAAAGGGGAATATCACCCTCTTGTCCGTCCGGCATTACTGGCCAGTTTGTTCGGTTATGCCTTAGGTGGCCTGTCTATCCTTATGGATATCGGCCGCTGGTGGAACCTGCCTTACTTCTACATTCCGGGCTATTTCAATACCAACTCGGTGCTGTTTGAAACGGCACTCTGTATGACCATCTATATGTTTGTACTGGTTGTTGAATTTGCACCTGCACTGCTGGAAAAAATGGGGCTTCACATTCCATTGAAGGTTCTGAACAAGATACTGTTTGGTGTTATTGCACTGGGTGCGCTGTTACCGGCAATGCACCAGTCATCTATGGGTTCTCTGTTCCTGTCGGCTGGACATAAGATTCACCCGCTGTGGCAGAGCTATGAACTGCTGCCTCTGTTCTCACTACTGGGCGCCTTAATTATGGGCTTCTCCATCGTGGTATTTGAGGGTGGTCTGGTAGCAGCCGGTATGAAAGGCCGTATGCCGGATGAACGTCCGCTGTTCAACAAACTTATCTCCTTTGTTCAGATTCTGGTAGGTATGTTTATTGTGGTGAGATTCCACTCCATCAACCTGAGCGATAAATGGGAGTACGTTTTCGCCGGAGATATCTACTCAATCCTGTTCTGGCTGGAAAACCTTCTGTTGCTATGGCCGATTCTGGTCATCAAACGGGTACATAAGAGTGCGGTTATGCTGTTTGCCGCCGCGACCAGCCTGCTTATTGGTGCTGCAATGTACCGTATTGACCTGGCGATTGTTGCTTACAACCCGGGCGATGGTTATCAATACTTCCCGTCAGTAGAAGAGATTCTGCTCTCCTTTGGCTTAGTTGCCATCGAAGTGGTTGGTTATATCGTCATTATCAAGCTACTACCTGTACTTCCGGGTGTGGCAACCACCAACCGAATACATAAAGCCTAAGTGGCATAAAAACAATAATTAAGGGATATCACAATGAGTCAACGTATTACTATTGATCCGATTACCCGCATCGAAGGCCACTTGCGTATCGATTGCGAAATTGAAGATGGCAAAGTCACAAACGCATGGTCATCAGGCACCATGTGGCGTGGTATGGAAGAAATTCTGAAAGAGCAGGATCCACGTGATGCATGGGTATTCACTCAACGTATCTGTGGGGTTTGTACTACGGTTCACGCTATTGCTTCTGTACGTTCGGTAGAGAGTGCTCTAGATCTGGATATACCGGTTAATGCTCAGCATATTCGTAATATGATCGTAGCAGCACACGGTATTCACGATAACGTCGTGCACTTCTATCAACTCTCTGCTCTGGATTGGGTAGATGTCGTATCGGCACTTTCTGCTGACCCGGTGAAGTGTGAAGAGATCTGTGCACCATTGTCTACATGGTCTCTGAACTCAGCAGCTGAGTTCCAGAAGGTAAAAGACAAACTGCAAGGGCTTGTCGACAGCGGCCAGCTTGGTATTTTTGCCAACGGTTACTGGGGACATAAAGAGATGAAGCTCTCTCCTGAAGTTAACCTGATTGCCGTTGCGCACTATTTGCAGGCACTTGAGTATCAGAGAAACGCCAACCGTATCGTAGCCATTCTGGGCGGTAAGACACCTCATATCCAGAACCTTGCGGTAGGTGGTGTGGCCAACCCGATTAACCTTGATGCTCCGGGTGTGCTGAACCATGAACGCCTGATGTACATTAAATCCTTTATTGATCAACTGGATGAGTTTGTAGAGCAGGTATACAAACTGGATGTGGCCATCGTTGCGGCTCACTACCCTGAGTGGCTTTCTATCGGCGCAGGTGTCACTAACTACCTTGCCGTACCGGATCTGCCAACGGACGGTAAAGGCGGCAGCTTCCTGATGCCGGGTGGTTACATTGAAAACGGCGATCTTTCTACCTTCAAACCAATTACCGGCCATAAAGATCAGTATCTGATTGATGGTGTGGCTGAGAGTAGTAAGCACTCATGGTACAAAGAAGAAGGTCCTTTCCACCCATGGGAAGGTAAAACAAACCCTGACTACACCGGATTTGAAGATGATGGTAAGTACTCATGGGTGAAATCCCCAACCTTCTACGGCAAAGCGGTTCAGGTAGGCCCGCTGGCACAAGTATTGTGTGCTGTTGCATCCGGTGATGAAGCGACAACCAAACACCTGAACCACGTGTTAAATACCTTTGAAAAGCTGACCAATATTAAACCTGAGATTAAGCACCTGCACTCTACTCTGGGTCGTCACGCCACACGTGCAGTTCGCTGTGCCGTTCTTAAAGATGTCCTTAAGACTGAATGGCAGGCACTGATCGACAATATTGCAGCTGGTGATACCACCACCTTTGTGAAGCCTATTTTCCCGTATGGCGTAGTGAAAGGGGTTGGTTTCCATGAGGCGCCACGTGGTCTTCTTTCTCACTGGATCGTTATCAACGACGGTAAGATCGAAAACTATCAGGCAGTAGTACCTTCAACATGGAACTCTGGTCCGCGAAACAGCAATGATGAGCTGGGGCCATATGAGCACTCACTGATAGGTACACCGGTGGATGATCCTGAAAACCCGCTGGAGGTTATCCGCACCATTCACTCATTTGACCCTTGTATGTCTTGTGCTGTGCATATTGTTGATACGCGTGGCAAAGGGATTACTAAAGTCAAAGTGCTTTAACAGCAGCATCTGCAACTCAAAGTGGCGGCGACAAGTCGCTGCCACTTTTCCTCAAACTCCAGTTCAAGTCGTAAGTGAGGCAATCCATTGAATATTCTTGTTTTAGGTGTCGGAAACCTTCTGCTAAGTGATGAATCCATAGGCGTGCATGTAATCAGGGAGCTCGAGCAAGAGTATATCTTCCCTGAAGGTGTTGAAGTGGTCGACGGCGGGACAGCAGGTATGGAACTGCTGGACTATATTGCCGGTCGTGAGCATATGATCATTATCGATGCTGTTCTGACAGGCGATGAGCCGGGCACCGTGGTTATTCTGAAAGACGATGAAGTCCCAGCTTTATTCAACAACAAAGTTTCACCCCACCAGTTAGGCCTGTCAGATCTTCTCGGAGCACTAAAACTGACTGAAGAGTCACCGCAAAATATCTTTCTGGTCGGTATCATTCCTGAATCGGTGGAGCCGGGGCTGGAGATGACTGAAACCGTATCCAGAACCATTCCTACAGTAAAAAATCAGGTAATAAACCACCTGCAGTCCATTGGTGTGGAACTAACAAAAAGAGAACCAACCGCATGTGTATAGGGGTTCCATCCAGAGTTATCAGCCTGAGTGACGATAAACTAAGCGCCGTTGTAGAGTCCAAAAACGGTGAACAGACTGTCAGCCTGATGATGATGGAAAGCGAAGTACAGATAGACGATTACCTGCTAATTCAGGTTGGCGGCTTTGCCGTAGAAAAACTGGATAAGCAGGAAGCACTCAAAGCAATTGAGCTGATAAAAGCGTTGGAAGAAGGGGATATTGAGCGTGCCACAGAACTTTACCAGTAACCCGGCCGATATTATCGAGAAAGTATTCTCGGAGATCCATAAAAATGAGATGACAGATCTTCAGTTTGTTAATCCTAATCTTTCCGTAAAAACCATCGGTTTTGAACTGTATGAAGGCGACTGGCTGGGCGTGCTACTTACGCCATGGACCATGAATTTATTGCTGCTTGCCGGCCCGGGCAGAGAGTGGCAGCCACTTAAGGTTGGCGACCGGTTAGGTCTGAAGCTTCCTTCCGGCAGCTATACTTTCTTTGTCGGTGAACATGAACAGTTGGGAACCTATCTCTCCTGCTCTCTGCGTTCACCTGTCGGCGACATTCAGACACAGGAAGCAGGCCTTAAATTGGCAGAGGATATCCGTCGGTTAGTTACCGCCATTCCGACCACTGAGCCACATGTGGAAGATCAGTCCCGCCGGGCGCTATTTGGTAAGCTGCTTAAAAGCGAGCCCATGAGTTAACCCTTATGCAGAAGCAAGCCAACGCGCTATCCGCCGGACATATCGATATTTGCATCAGCACTGATCAGCAGTCACGGATTAGCGAATGCACCATCACTAACCTAAGACCAAAAGATATTGGTTCACTGCTTACCGGTTTATCGGCGGAACAGGCTCTGCAACGTATTCCTACCCTGTTTATGCTCTGCTCTCAGGCGCAGCAGGCTGCCGCCTTTAGTGCCCTTTCTGCCGTCGAAGGCTCAGAGATAACAGAGCAGCATACTAAACGTATTGCCACAGGTTGTGCATTGGAGTGGCTGAAAGAACATAGCTGGCAGCTCTGGCAGATGGAAAGAGAGCTGTTTGGTCAGGACTATGCCATGCCGCAGAGTATCGGGCTGAGCCGTCATCTGCTGGGAGAAATAAAAAAACTTGTTCCTGTTACCCTTGGTCCTCAGCCAAGCTACGACGAAATGGACTGGGATCCTATCCGGCAGTTATTCAGCAGCCTGTTTGCTTTAGATGGTCAGCAGTTCACACAACTTTCCATGGAGGAGCTGCTGAGCTGGTCTGAAAAGAACGCGCCCTACCCAAAACTAATGCGTGTACTACTTAAACCTGAAATGAGGGAATTTGGTGCATTTTCCGGCTGGGATATCAGTGGTGAGAGCGATTCCATCTACCGGCAACAGAATCATCCGCTGCTGCAACAAGCTATTGAACAGTGGGGGGGCAGCATAGCCAGCAGAACGCTGGCAAGGTTACTTGAGATAGCCCTGATTTGCCAAAAACCTGAGCTGACCCTGTCCGCTGTAACAGGAACAGCAAAAGCGTCCAGAGGAGACGTTACTCACAAGGTATCTCTTTCTGATCAGGGAGTAATTACTCACTATCAGATTGATGCGCCTACAGACAGATATTTCACCGAAAACGGACTGGTGCAGCAATCACTTATCCGTCAGTCACTGCCCGACCTTGTCCGGGCGAGGTTACTCATCTGGGCTATCGACCCATGCGTAGAATTTAATATTGTTGATAAGCAATCAACTAAAGGAGAGTTGAACCATGCATGAAATGTCATTGTGCGAAAGTCTGGTTCAGGTCATTGAAGAACAAGCAAAAGCACAGAACTACTCGAAAGTGAAAACCGTTTACTTAGATATCGGAGCCTTTTCCGGAATCGAAGTAGATTCCATGATGTTTTGTTTCGAAGTTGTGTGTCGCGGAACCCTTGCTGACTCAGCCAAGCTGGTGATCAATCAACTTGCCGGTAAAGCCTGGTGTTTCGATTGCAGCAAAGAAGTCAGTATCTCAGACCGATTAGATCCCTGCCCCGAATGCAATAGTTTAAGTATTCAGGCAAAAGGGGGCGAAGAGATGCAAATTAAAGAACTGGAGGTTTACTAATGTGTACTACATGCGGCTGTGCAGCCGGAAATGTCACTATCGAAGGTGCTCATCACCACGATCATCATGATCATGACCACCACCATCATCATGATCACCCGGTAAGTAGTGCTCAGGTTGTTCATCATCATCACTATCACGAACCAGTTCATATTCACTATCATATTGGCGCCGAAGCAAACCACACACATGGCCATAGTCATCACTCCCATGGTCACCATCATGAGCATGAGCATGAGCATGAGCATGAGCATGAGCATGAGCATGAGCATGAGCATGAGGAGAATTTCAGACCTGAACTGCAAGGGCAAGATCTGCACTTCGGTAAAGGAGCGGCTCATTCACACGCCCCCGGAATGACACAGAGTCGCATGGTCAAAATTGAACAAGATATTCTGGCCAAAAATGACGCTATTGCAGAGAAAAACCGCCAGTTCCTGGAGAGTCGTGAAATCCGTGCCTTAAATCTGGTTTCCAGCCCGGGCTCAGGTAAAACAACCCTTCTGACAGAGACACTAAAGAAACTGGATCATAACCGCTGCGCCGTTATCGAGGGCGATCAGCAAACCACTAACGATGCAGACCGAATCCGTCAGACAGGCGCTAAAGCCATCCAGATTAATACCGGCAAAGGCTGTCACCTTGATGCGCAGATGGTCTCTGAGGCTATTGCCCACCTTGCACCAGAAAAACAAACCACCCTGTTTATCGAGAATGTCGGTAACCTTGTTTGTCCTGCTGCCTTTGATCTGGGTGAAAGTCATAAGGTAGCGATTCTGTCAGTAACTGAAGGGGAAGATAAGCCTCTTAAGTATCCTGATATCTTTGCTGATGCCGATCTTATGCTTATCAACAAAGTCGACCTTTTGCCTCATCTGAACTTCGACCTTGATGCCTGCATTGAAAACGCCAAGCGGGTGAACCCTGACATTACACCTATGCTGGTTTCCGCCACGACGGGTGAAGGAATGCAGGACTGGCTCGACTGGCTGGAGAACCGATAGCTATGTGTTTAGGAATCCCCGGAAAGATTATTGAAATAACCGATGCTGAATCTATGTTGGGTAACGTAGAGGTCAGCGGCATCAAACGCGAAGTAAACCTTGCCTGTGTTGTAGAAAGCACCCCCGAAGCACTCGTTGGCAAGTGGGCACTGGTTCATGTTGGTTTTGCTATGTGCATTATTGATGAACAGCAGGCGAAAGAGACCTTAGCCGCTCTTGAAGCCATGCGAGCCTTAGATCATGAAATTGACGACTTTAGTCAGCGTCAGCAGATAGGAGAATAACCATGGATTTTGTTGATGAGTTCCGTGATCCGGAGTTAGCTAAGTCGATCATTGCCAACATCAAAGATGTTGTTGAGCAGATGCCCGAAGAGATGAAACCTTTGCAGATTATGGAAGTCTGCGGAGGCCATACTCATACACTATTTAAATATGGCATCTTACAGTTGCTGCCGGACTCAATTGAGTTTGTTCACGGCCCGGGCTGCCCTGTCTGCGTGTTGCCTAAATCCCGTCTGGATCAGTGTGTCGCCATAGCCGAACAACCCGATACCATACTTTGTACCTTTGGTGATGCAATGCGGGTTCCGGGCACTAATGGCTCCCTTTTTGATGCAAGGGCAAGAGGCTGTGATGTCCGCATGGTGTATTCCCCGATGGATGCCCTGCTACTTGCACAAAAGAACCCGGATAAACAGGTGGTCTTTTTTGGCTTAGGTTTTGAGACCACCATGCCGGCAACCGCAATGACGCTACAACAAGCTAAGAATCAGGGTATTACTAACTTTAAGTTGTTCTGCCAGCACATTACCCTGATGCCCACCCTGATGGCACTGCTAAATCAGGATGACGTACGCATTGATGGTTTTTTACTTCCCGGTCACCTTTCAATGATCATCGGTACTAAGCCTTATCAGCCATTAGTTGATCAATTTGGTAAGTCGTGTGTAGTTACCGGTTTTGAACCATTGGATATGCTTCAGGCATTGCTGATGCTGGTGAAACAGTTAAGAGACAAACGCTGCGAGATTGAAAACCAATACTCAAGAGTGGTTGTCGATCAAGGCAATACCAATGCCCTTAGTGCCATGGAAGAGGTGTTCGAAATCAAAGATGCCAGTGAGTGGCGCGGCCTCGGCATGATAGAAGGCTCCGGTATTAAGCTCTCTCAGCAATACCTCGATTTCGATGCAGAAAGACACTTTAAACCGCAGGCGCATACCGCTCTTGATCCGGAAGGAAGCCGTTGTGGTGAAGTATTGGCGGGCCGTTGTAAACCTATTGACTGCCCTCTGTTTGGTAAGCAATGCACACCAGAAACCGCCATTGGTGCACTTATGGTCTCTTCTGAAGGTGCCTGCGCCGCCTATTATAACTATCGACGCGATCCAATCGCGACTGAGGAGTCAGCATAATGCAGGACAGAATAACACTGGCACACGGTAGTGGCGGCAAAGCCATGCAACAGCTGATTGATCAACTGTTTATGAAACAGTTTTCCAATGAAACCCTTTGTAAACAGGAAGATCAAGCTCGTCTTCCCCTTGAGCCTATGCTGGCATCAGGAAAGCAACTGGCCTATTCAACCGATTCATTTGTTATAGACCCTATCGTGTTTCCCGGCGGCGATATCGGAAAGCTGGCCGTATACGGCACTGCCAATGATGTTGCTATGAGCGGAGCGAAACCTTTATATCTTTCCAGTGCCTTTATTCTGGAAGAAGGATTACTTTTCTCAGAGCTTGAATCTATTGTTGCGTCTATGGCGAAAGCCGCCAGTGAAGCCGGTATTAAAATTGTTACCGGTGACACCAAGGTTGTTCCTAAAGGCGCTGCTGACAAACTGTTTATCAACACAAGCGGTATAGGCGTTATCCCTGACGGTGTTCAGTGGGCAGCAGACACGATTCAGCCCGGTGATAACATTATTGTTTCCGGAACCATTGGCGACCACGGAGCCACCATACTTAACCTGAGAGAAGGGCTGGGCCTTGATGGCCTGCTAACAAGTGACTGCCAGCACCTCTACCCACTTGTTGAGGCTCTTCTTCCAATTGTAGGTGTCCGTGCCTTAAGAGACGCAACCCGCGGTGGTGTCAATGCCGTACTGCACGAGTTTGCTTCATCATCCGGTTGTGGATTTGAACTGAATGAAGATAGCCTGCCTATCACTCAGGAAGTAAGGGGAGTCTGCGAGTTGCTCGGGCTGGAAGCCATCAACTTTGCCAATGAAGGTAAGTTAATTGCGGTGGTTTCTGAGCACGATACTAAAGCTGCTATCAACTCACTAAGAGCACTGTCCGGTGGTAAAGCGGCAACCGTAATTGGTCGGGTTAATAACAGCAAGCAGGTTACTTTGAAAAATGCCTTTGGCGGCAGCAGGTGGCTTGACCTACCTTCAACGGAACCTATGCCGAGGATTTGCTAAATGACCAACGGGGTGGAGATTCGAATCAAAGGTAAGGTTCAAGGAGTCGGCTTTCGTCCTTTTGTCTGGCAACTTGCCCACGATATGAACCTGAACGGAGAAGTACTCAATGACGGTCAGGGTGTCCTGGTTCGTTTAGCGGACAGCGATAAAGCGCCAATATTTCAGCAACGTTTAGCTGATGAGCTGCCACCCCTTGCTCAAATTGAGTCTCAGCAAAGCAGCCCGTTTAACTGGCAGCAAGTTCCCGCCGGCTTTACCATTGTTGAGTCGCAGCAAACCTCGGTGGACACTCAGATCGTCCCGGATGCGGCTACCTGTCCCGAGTGTCTGCAAGAGGTCTATCAGCAAAAAGATCATAGGTACCTTTACCCGTTTAACAACTGTACCCACTGCGGGCCAAGATTTACCATCATTAAGGCTCTGCCCTATGACAGACCTAAAACGGTAATGAAGGATTTCCCGTTATGCGCGACCTGTAAAGATGAGTATAAAAACCCGGCCAACAGACGCTATCACGCCCAACCTGTTGCCTGCCATGTTTGCGGACCTTCTGTCTGGCTTACGGACAACCGGGGTCAGAAAGTAGAAGGAGAGTGGTTAAGTCAGCTAACGGAAGCCCTTAGCCAGGGTAAGATAGTCGCTATCAAATCCGTAGGCGGGTTTCACCTTGCCTGTGACGCAACCAACCCTATAGCTGTTGCTAAACTAAGAGATCGAAAGCGGAGGCAGCATAAACCTTTAGCTGTTATGGCTACAGATATAGAGTGTGTCCGTGAGATCGCTGACTGCTCTGACAACGAACAAGAGATGCTGGAAAGCCGGGTAGCACCGATTACCCTGCTAAAGAAAAAACAGAACGCTCTGCTGGCAGACAATGTTGCACCTGACTTAAATGAACTCGGTATTATGCTGCCTTCGAATCCGGTTCAGCATCTGATATCAACCTATTTCGCTAAACCGGTTGTGATGACCTCAGGTAATGGCTCCGGACTACCTCCTGCCCTGAGCAATAAGCAGGCTTTATCAGATTTGCAGGAGATTGCCGATCTATTTGTGCTGCATAACAGAGAGATTGTTCAACGCTGTGATGATTCCCTTATCCGGCTTGATAGCAACGGCCAGACAGAGACTCTGCGACGTTCCCGCGGCTTGGTTCCCGACGCATTAAACCTGCCTGAAGGGTTTCCCGATGCCGATGGCTTTATTGCTTATGGGGGTGATCTAAAGAATGCTTTTGCGGTCGGCAGGGGCAATCAATTGATCGTTAGTCAGTATCTGGGTGACCTTGCCAATATGGAGACTCAGCAGCAGTACCGTAGTACCATCGAACACTTCAGATCAGTGTATCAGCTTGAATTCGCTCATCATATCGCTGATAAGCATCCCGGCTATTTCAGTCACCAGTACGCTGCGTCTCAGTGTGATTCACCAGTCTATATCCAGCATCATCATGCTCATGTGGCAAGTTGTCTGGTGGAAAATAACTGGTCACCCGCACAAGGCAAGGTATTAGCACTGGCGCTAGACGGGTTGGGGCTGGGTGATGACGGCGAATTCTGGGGCGGTGAGCTACTACTCGCCGATTACCAGAGCTATCAGGTTTTGGGTGGCCTACCTGCCATCACACTCACTGGTGGTGATGAGGCTGCCAAACAGCCATGGCGCTCGCTATTTTCTCACCTCAACCAGTTCAGACAGGATCTGTCCATCGGTCAGCTGGAACAGCTAATGCCGGGCAAAGCCGTTAAGTTACTTGCAACAGCAACAGAGAAGCAACTTAACTGCCATAAAGTTCGTTCTGCCGGCCGCCTGTTTGATGCTGTAGCCGCTTCTCTCGGTATTTGCAGTGAAAGGGTTGAGTATGAAGGTCAGGCTGCCTGCCGGCTTGAAGCGTTAGCTGCAAGCTGCATTAATCTACCGACTGAACCGTTAGATATCGCTTTAGAAGGCTATCAACTGGATATGGCCTCATTCTGGAGCCAATGGCTGAATGTAGCGGGTTCTGAAGCAGAAAAAGCCTACTTGTTCCATGATGCTCTGGCTGATGCACTCGCAAAGTTGGTATTAAACGCACAACAAGAATATCAAACAGACCACCTTGTACTGACAGGAGGGGTATTTCACAACACCTTATTAACCCGGCTAGTTAAGCAAAAACTGGCTGACTCAATCACAATACTTCAACATCAGAAGTATTCCTGCGGAGATGGTGGTCTGGCGCTAGGCCAGCTCGCTATCGCTGTTATGCAGAAACAAAATAACTAAAGTAATCCCTATTCTAAGGAAAATAATATGAAGAAATTACTAACAACAGCTCTTATCCTTGCACCCGGTCTTGCTATGGCACACCCGGGTTCTGCTCATACCCACCCGGAAGAGCTAACCGGCGGCCTGATGCTGCTGGCAGCCGCTATCGGCGCTTACTATGTGTGGAAAAACAAGTAACTAATACAGCTTTGACAATACGCTTAAAGCCCTCTTTATTGAGGGCTTTTTTGTAATTAAGCAATAAGCAGAGGTTTTCAAAGCAAACTATGACAGTTGAAACGCTATACCTAAACGCAAAAAAGCCTCAGCATTTCTGCTAAGGCTTAGGATAAGTGGCGGAGCGGACGGGACTCGAACCCGCGACCCCCGGCGTGACAGGCCGGTATTCTAACCAACTGAACTACCGCTCCGCTGCGTGTCTGGTTAGACAAATTTAAAAGCCTGGCGATGTCCTACTCTCACATGGGGAAGCCCCACACTACCATCGGCGCTATTGCGTTTCACTTCTGAGTTCGGCATGGAATCAGGTGGGTCCACAACGCTATGGTCGCCAAGCAAAATTCTGTTTTTGATTTCACTTTTTCTAAAAAAGTGAAAACCAACAAATCGGAAAGCTGTTTAAAAGTCTTATTTACACATTCAATGTTCTATTTGAGTCCAAAACAAAACCCCTTGGGTGTTGTATGGTTAAGCCTCACGGGCAATTAGTACAGGTTAGCTCAACGCCTCACAACGCTTACACACCCTGCCTATCAACGTCGTAGTCTACGACAACCCTTTAGGATACTTAAAGTATCAGGGAGAACTCATCTCAAGGCTCGCTTCCCGCTTAGATGCTTTCAGCGGTTATCGATTCCGAACTTAGCTACCGGGCAATGCGTCTGGCGACACAACCCGAACACCAGAGGTTCGTCCACTCCGGTCCTCTCGTACTAGGAGCAGCCCCTTTCAATTCTCCAACGCCCACGGCAGATAGGGACCGAACTGTCTCACGACGTTCTAAACCCAGCTCGCGTACCACTTTAAATGGCGAACAGCCATACCCTTGGGACCGACTTCAGCCCCAGGATGTGATGAGCCGACATCGAGGTGCCAAACACCGCCGTCGATATGAACTCTTGGGCGGTATCAGCCTGTTATCCCCGGAGTACCTTTTATCCGTTGAGCGATGGCCCTTCCATTCAGAACCACCGGATCACTATGACCTGCTTTCGCACCTGCTCGAATTGTCATTCTCGCAGTCAAGCGGGCTTATGCCATTGCACTAACCACACGATGTCCAACCGTGTTTAGCCCACCTTCGTGCTCCTCCGTTACTCTTTGGGAGGAGACCGCCCCAGTCAAACTACCCACCAGGCACTGTCCTCACCCCGGATAACGGGGCTAAGTTAGAACATCAAACATACAAGGGTGGTATTTCAAGGATGGCTCCACTGTATCTGGCGACACAGTTTCAAAGCCTCCCACCTATCCTACACATGTAGGCTCAATGTTCAGTGCCAAGCTGTAGTAAAGGTTCACGGGGTCTTTCCGTCTAGCCGCGGGTACACTGCATCTTCACAGCGATTTCAATTTCACTGAGTCTCGGGTGGAGACAGCGTGGCCATCATTACGCCATTCGTGCAGGTCGGAACTTACCCGACAAGGAATTTCGCTACCTTAGGACCGTTATAGTTACGGCCGCCGTTTACCGGGGCTTCGATCAAGAGCTTCGACCTAAGTCTAACCCCATCAATTAACCTTCCGGCACCGGGCAGGCGTCACACCGTATACGTCATCTTACGATTTTGCACAGTGCTGTGTTTTTAATAAACAGTTGCAGCCACCTGGTATCTGCGACTTCCGATAGCTCCATCCGCAAGGGACTTCACCGTCAGAAGCGTACCTTCTCCCGAAGTTACGGTACCATTTTGCCTAGTTCCTTCACCCGAGTTCTCTCAAGCGCCTTGGTATTCTCTACCCGACCACCTGTGTCGGTTTGGGGTACGATTCCTTACAATCTGAAGCTTAGAGGCTTTTCCTGGAAGCATGGCATCAATGACTTCACGCCCTTGGGCGCTCGACATCGTGTCTCGGCCTTAAGATTTCCCGGATTTACCTAAGAAATCAGCCTACGCACTTGAACCTGGACAACCGTCGCCAGGCCCACCTAGCCTTCTCCGTCCCCCCATCGCAATTGTAAGAAGTACGGGAATATTAACCCGTTTCCCATCGACTACGCCTTTCGGCCTCGCCTTAGGGGTCGACTTACCCTGCCCCGATTAACGTTGGACAGGAACCCTTGGTCTTCCGGCGAGGGGGTTTTTCACCCCCTTTATCGTTACTCATGTCAGCATTCGCACTTCTGATACCTCCAGCAAACCTTACAGTTCACCTTCAACGGCTTACAGAACGCTCCCCTACCCAATATCTAAAAGATATTGCCGCAGCTTCGGTGTATAGCTTAGCCCCGTTACATCTTCCGCGCAGGCCGACTCGACCAGTGAGCTATTACGCTTTCTTTAAATGATGGCTGCTTCTAAGCCAACATCCTGGCTGTCTGAGCCTTCCCACATCGTTTCCCACTTAGCTATACTTTGGGACCTTAGCTGGCGGTCTGGGTTGTTTCCCTCTCCACGACGGACGTTAGCACCCGCCGTGTGTCTCCCGGATAGTACTTACTGGTATTCGGAGTTTGCAAAGGGTTGGTAAGTCGGGATGACCCCCTAGCCTTAACAGTGCTCTACCCCCAGTAGTATTCGTCCGAGGCGCTACCTAAATAGCTTTCGGGGAGAACCAGCTATCTCCAGGTTTGATTGGCCTTTCACCCCTAGCCACAAGTCATC
The DNA here is from genome assembly GCF_028201475.1 of Vibrio sp. SCSIO 43137. Taxonomy (NCBI): domain Bacteria; kingdom Pseudomonadati; phylum Pseudomonadota; class Gammaproteobacteria; order Vibrionales; family Vibrionaceae; genus Vibrio; species Vibrio sp. SCSIO 43137. The sequence goes on from NZ_CP116383.1 coordinate 3,191,804, forward strand.
CGCTAATTTTTCAACATTAGTCGGTTCGGTCCTCCAGTTGATGTTACTCAACCTTCAACCTGCCCATGGCTAGATCACCTGGTTTCGGGTCTATACCTAGCAACTCGACGCCCAGTTAAGACTCGGTTTCCCTACGGCTCCCCTAATCGGTTAACCTTGCTACTAAATATAAGTCGCTGACCCATTATACAAAAGGTACGCAGTCACACCACGAAGGTGCTCCTACTGCTTGTACGTACACGGTTTCAGGTTCTATTTCACTCCCCTCACAGGGGTTCTTTTCGCCTTTCCCTCACGGTACTGGTTCACTATCGGTCAGTCAGTAGTATTTAGCCTTGGAGGATGGTCCCCCCATATTCAGACAGGATATCACGTGTCCCGCCTTACTCGATTTCACTAATAATGACGTGTCGGTTACGGGGCTATCACCCTGTATCGCTGGACTTTCCAGACCATTCACCTGCATCATTAAAAGCTTAAGGGCTAATCCAATTTCGCTCGCCGCTACTTTCGGAATCTCGGTTGATTTCTACTCCTCCGGGTACTTAGATGTTTCAGTTCCCCGGGTTTACCCTGTTAACCTATGTATTCAGTTAACAGTAACTGCTTATGCAGTTGGGTTTCCCCATTCGGAAATCGTAGACTCAAGTGGCTTTTACTGCCTAATCTACGCTTATCGCAAGTTAATACGTCCTTCATCGCCTCTGACTGCCAAGGCATCCACCGTGTACGCTTAGTCACTTAACCATACAACCCCAAGAGGTTTCTATGTATGGCAAACAACCAAGGTTTGTGTCTCTCATTATTTGAATGAGCGAGAGACATTTCGATTTTGCCGGACTCAAATATAAGCATCATTACTCAGTAATGTTGCTTCCAAGAACACTTGAATGTGTGTTGGTACCTAAATCTAAAAAAGACTTAGGATTTGAGAACTTTTAATTAGATAACAATCAATCAAATTGTTATCTGTCAGCTTTCCAAATTGTTAAAGAGCAAAGATTCTTTACTTACAAAGAAGTATCGAAACCATTTTTAAATATTCTCAAAGAGAAAACACTTAAAGATGGTGGAGCTAAGCAGGATCGAACTGCTGACCTCCTGCGTGCAAGGCAGGCGCTCTCCCAGCTGAGCTATAGCCCCATCAGTATGGTGTAACTTTTAAATCGTTTGAGAACAAGGCAGATTGTAAGGACGTGTACTTAAGTACACGACGAGCAATCTAACGCCGTTATCAGAAGATTTGGTGGGTCTGAGTGGACTTGAACCACCGACCTCTCGCTTATCAGGCGAACGCTCTAACCACCTGAGCTACAGACCCATATCTTTACTTTTCTAAACCTAATCAATCTGTGTGAACACTCATCAATGCACAATCTATCGTTAAGGAGGTGATCCAGCCCCAGGTTCCCCTAGGGCTACCTTGTTACGACTTCACCCCAGTCATGAACCACAAAGTGGTAAGCGTCCCCCCGAAGGTTAAACTACCTACTTCTTTTGCAGCCCACTCCCATGGTGTGACGGGCGGTGTGTACAAGGCCCGGGAACGTATTCACCGTGGCATTCTGATCCACGATTACTAGCGATTCCGACTTCATGGAGTCGAGTTGCAGACTCCAATCCGGACTACGACGCACTTTTTGGGATTCGCTTACTCTCGCGAGTTCGCCGCCCTCTGTATACGCCATTGTAGCACGTGTGTAGCCCTACTCGTAAGGGCCATGATGACTTGACGTCGTCCCCACCTTCCTCCGGTTTATCACCGGCAGTCTCCCTGAAGTTCCCACCCGAAGTGCTGGCAATCAAGGATAAGGGTTGCGCTCGTTGCGGGACTTAACCCAACATTTCACAACACGAGCTGACGACAGCCATGCAGCACCTGTCTCAGAGTTCCCGAAGGCACTAATCCATCTCTGGAAAATTCTCTGGATGTCAAGAGTAGGTAAGGTTCTTCGCGTTGCATCGAATTAAACCACATGCTCCACCGCTTGTGCGGGCCCCCGTCAATTCATTTGAGTTTTAATCTTGCGACCGTACTCCCCAGGCGGTCTACTTAACGCGTTAGCTCCGAAAGCCACTCCTCAAGGGAACAACCTCCAAGTAGACATCGTTTACGGCGTGGACTACCAGGGTATCTAATCCTGTTTGCTCCCCACGCTTTCGCATCTGAGTGTCAGTATCTGTCCAGGGGGCCGCCTTCGCCACCGGTATTCCTTCAGATCTCTACGCATTTCACCGCTACACCTGAAATTCTACCCCCCTCTACAGTACTCTAGCTTGCCAGTTTCAAATGACCTTCCCGGGTTGAGCCCAGGGCTTTCACATCTGACTTAACAAACCACCTGCATGCGCTTTACGCCCAGTAATTCCGATTAACGCTCGCACCCTCCGTATTACCGCGGCTGCTGGCACGGAGTTAGCCGGTGCTTCTTCTGCAGCTAACGTCAAATGATAGTGCTATTAACACTACCACCTTCCTCACTGCTGAAAGTGCTTTACAACCCGAAGGCCTTCTTCACACACGCGGCATGGCTGCATCAGGCTTGCGCCCATTGTGCAATATTCCCCACTGCTGCCTCCCGTAGGAGTCTGGACCGTGTCTCAGTTCCAGTGTGGCTGATCATCCTCTCAGACCAGCTAGAGATCGTCGCCTTGGTGAGCCATTACCTCACCAACTAGCTAATCTCACTTAGGCTTATCCAATCGCAGAAGGCCCGAAGGTCCCCTCTTTTCCCCCGTAGGGCGTATGCGGTATTAGCTATCGTTTCCAATAGTTATCCCCCTCGACTGGGCAAATTCCTAAGCATTACTCACCCGTCCGCCGCTCGACGTCCAACAAATCATCCGAAGAGTCAATGTTGCCGTTTCCGCTCGACTTGCATGTGTTAGGCCTGCCGCCAGCGTTCAATCTGAGCCATGATCAAACTCTTCAATTTAAGTTTTTGTTGGCTCAATGAATACTGAACATTACATAAGTAATGTTTGAATTGACTGTGCTGAGTCTTTCGACTCGTTGGTCACTTCGTATCATTGAAACCGAATTGAAACCGAAGTTTCTAATTTGATTATCATCAACGAGTGCCCACACAGATTGATAGGTTTAAATTGTTAAAGAGCTTCTAACTGATAAGTTCTTATCTGAACCCGAGCAGTTAGGGATGCGTATTCTACGCTTCCGATTTTTTGAGTCAAGTGCTTTTTCAAACTCTTTTCTCAGTTACCTTTCACGTTGTGTGATTGTTGTCTCACCCCGTGTTGGTGTGGCGCATTATAGGGAGCTTTTTTTTGCTGGCAAGCCCTTTTTTTAATTTATTTTCCCAACTGCTGAAAAAGCCAGCAAATAAGGGATTATTGAATAAAATATCAACATTTGAAGGGCGTCACACCAATAGGTTGGAAATTAAACAGGGTTAAACGTAAGATTCAAAAAGCGAATTTAATTAGTCGCTAAATCCAATTAACTCACTAAATGCTGTATTCATTTATGAACTCTAAAAAATCTATTTTTCTAATTATTGCTCTTGCTGTGTTAGGCGCTGCTGTTTTTTCTCAGGTCGCCATTTCCCCAGCTGTCTCTTTTATTATCGGTTTATTTGCCGCAGTTGTTGTTATTAATCTTTCTGCTTCCACTTCTTCTGCAACAACAAAAGGCAAGCCTTCTACTAAAACTCTTTATGTCGGAAACCTTCCTTATAAAGCAAATGAAGCCAATGTTCGCCAGCTATTTTCTGAACATGGTGAAGTATTTGCCGTTCGTCTTATGAAAGATAAACGTACAGGTAAAAGAAGAGGGTTTGGATTTGTCGTTATGGCAAGCAGTGATGCTCAGAAAGCAATCTCTGCCCTAAACGAACAAGATTATATGCAACGTACTTTAAAAGTTCGTATTGCTAATGATCCTAAGCATCCAGATTCGGAAGCGTCTCAATAGGTTCAAAACCAAATTTTATTAAACTACTATTTAGTGCAGCTTCTTTAACGGGAGCTGCACTGGCATATATCTTCTGAGCGCCTTTTATATTCTGAGTACCTTTTATACCCTGAGTATATTGCGGCGTTAAAACAGCTTTATCCGACAGTAAGCTATTAACTCTCCGGGCAATTGCACAGCCTGAATCTACTAAAGCCACCTCTTCTCCTAACACCTGAGATATTTCTTCTTTAATCAATGGAAAATGAGTGCAGCCAAGAACCGCTACATCTACTTTATTTTTTAGAGGCTTTAATATCTGCCCAAGCTTCTTAAGATCTACTTTTTCCCCTCTAAGCTTATTTTCCGCCATATTTACCATCTCAGTAGAACCAATTAACTCAAGCGGTATACCTGCTGAGAATTGTTCAATTAACTGATGAGTATACTCGCGTTGAACAGTACCGGGAGTGGCAATCAACCCTATCGCTCTCTTGGCAATTGCTGCTGCTGGTTTAATAGCAGGAACAACGCCAACAACAGGAATATATAAGCTACGACGCAACGCCGGTAACACAATAGTGCTGGCGGTATTACAGGCTACCACCACCAGATTGATAGAGTGTTTGTTTACTATATGCAGGATAAGTCTTTCAGCGCGCCGGATTAGTACTTCAGGTTCAAGTTCTCCGTAAGGATAGCCCTGATTATCAAACAGGTAGATATAGTTAAAGTCGGGCAGAAGTGCTTTGGTTTGCTGATATACAGATAAGCCACCGACTCCGGAGTCAAAGAAAAGAACGCTTGGCTGTTGGGTATTACTTAACACGGCGGTTTATCCTGTCAGAGAGAACCGCAGATCATACGCTCAAACATCCGATTTTCAAGCTTGGGGGCGATATAAGAGACCGCCCGAAGGCGGTCAATTTCATCAGAATCGGTATTCCAGTGTACCGAAATAGGCTCTTTTTTGTGTATTGTAGCCATTAGCTAATACGTAATCCTCATCAAACAGGTTTGCAACCCGCCCTCTGAGAGTAAGGGAGTCCAGAACATCGTAGCTGACAGACAAATCAACCAACGAGTAAGCATCAAGTTTTACCTTGCCTGAAGATGGGTAATCATATCGCGTCCCCTGATATAGATAGCTAATATCAGCCTGCCACTTATCTGCATAGTAAGTGATGTTCCATTTCGCACTCTCTTTTGCTCTTCGTGCCAACTGGCGGTTACTCTCTTTATCTTGCGGATCCATAATATCAATGCTGATGTTGTGGCTAAAATCACCAGTTTCAAAATTGACCAAGAACTCAACGCCCTTGATCTCCGCTTCACCAATATTTTGCGGTGAATAGTTTAACCCCTGAGGCCTCCAGTCAATCAGCTCATCAATCTGGTTTACATAAGCAGCAACACGCCAGTCAAACAGCTCAGCACTGGATTCCAGGGCAACTTCGTAGTTAACGGACTCTTCAGGCTTAAGGGTGGCAACACCCCCAAATGGTGAATATAAGTCGTTAAATGACGGTGCTTTAAAAGCAGTCCCGACATTAGCCGTTAAACGGTAATTCTCATTTACATTCCAGCCACCACCCAACTGCCAGGTAGTATTTCTGCCATAACGCTCATTGTCATCGGTTCTGACTGCACCTTCTATCTGATAGTCATGCTTGTCATAAAGAGAACTCAGATACAATGCGGTATTGTGGCGGGATGTTTCAGTGAAGTTTGCACTTGATTTGGATACATCATCACGATACCAGTCTAGGCCTGCACCGATAGATAAATCGTCATTAACACGATATTGATTAGCAAACAGAAGCGACTTTCTGTCGGTCTGATACAGGGAAACCCCGCCCGGAGTGTGGCTCTTGGCTGAGTCCTGATTGACCGCCAACTGAAGCTTTGAATCAAGAGTATCGTTTTGGAAGTTCAGCGTGCCTGCGACGTTGAAGATACGCTCATCTTTATATCTGTTACCTGCATCATACTCAACTTCACCTTCATGATAAAAAGTCTGTATATCAATGCTGTATTTATCATTAATTTTATAGTCTGCTGAAGCGATAATATCGTCAGATTTATAACCATCATCATCTTCACTGCCGGCAGTATCTGTCACTGAAAAGCCTTCCGTACGTGACTTGTTTGCTGCAAAAGAAGCATTCAGCTTTTCGGATACATTTTTCGAAACGGATATCTGCCCTTGTGAAAATTTATCACTGCCGATACCAACGGCTAAAGCGCCTTCATCACGATCAGTTTTAGTGATGATATTTATTACACCGCCAATAGCATCAGAGCCATAAACAGCGCCTCTGGAGCCTCTAATAAATTCAATCCTTTCTATCGCCACGACAGGAATAGCCGAAACCGATGCAGTACCCGTTGTAGCGCTAGCGATACGGACTCCATCAACTAAAAAAAGAACATGATCCGATTCAGTGCCACGAACAAAGATACTTTGAGATTGCCCATAGCCACCATTAGAGGCGATTTGAACACCCGGCAATCTTCGTAGTATCTCAGATACACTTTTAGCCTGAATGGCATTAATTTCTTCTTTGGTAATAACTTCAACAGGAAGCGTGCTAGTTTGCAGAGATTGCTCAAATCGGGTGGCAGTTACCACCATCGTCTCTACATCTGAAGGGGATTGCGCATAAATATTAGGCGCGGCAAAAAATAGCGACGTAACAGTGGTCGCCAGAACGGTTTTTTTCATTTTTTTCATCCTAAAATCGCGTATATTCCAGTATGTGATTGCTCACTACTTGCTGGCAGGTATTCGGACTTCAGAGCGTTTCAAATCAGTTCGATTTGCCTTCCTTACATCTCACTTCCCGCAAATTGCAGTGTGTCGGTTTCCCGTCAGATGCCCGTTCTCTATTACCGCTGCGCGTCAGTTCTGGATTTTCACCAGATTCCCTGAAAGTTGTTATTCATCAAAAACTATTTCCTGAAGATAACGACCACCAGCGCAAACGATATTAATTATCAGTCTGCTTTCTGTCTAGTGCTAAAATTATCAGCACTGCATGAGAGAATTTCATAACAGTGCTGGACAAGAGATAAGGATTGAATAAAATCTGCGCTCCCTGTTTAAAGTTAAAGGCCGATCGATGACAACACTTGAAGTAAACCCAAACAGCTATCAGCAACAGCTGGACGAGAAAGTAGAACGCTTAACTCAGATGTTTGCTCCATACGATGCGCCTGAGCTAGAGGTTTTTGACTCTCCTATCCAGAACTACCGAATGAGGGCTGAGTTCAGGGTCTGGCATGAGGGCGAAGAGCTTTACTACATCATGTTTAATCAGGAAACCAAGCAGAAATACAGAGTCGATCAGTTCCCGGCAGCCAGCCGCCTGATTAACGATTTAATGCCGCTGCTTATTGAAGCGATGAAGGGTAATGACACCCTCAGACGCAAACTGTTTCAGGTTGATTTTCTCTCTACTTTAAGCGGTGAAATTCTGGTTTCCCTGCTTTACCATCGCCAACTAGATGATAACTGGATTAAAGAAGCAAAAGAGCTGAAACAACGCCTAAACAACGAAGGTTTCAATCTGAACTTGATTGGCCGCGCCCGTAAAATGAAGATCGTTCTCGATCAGGATTATGTGATTGAGAAGCTGAACGTGCACAGTAAAAGCTATATCTACCAGCAGGTAGAAAACAGCTTTACTCAGCCTAATGGTGAAGTTGCACAGAAAATGCTGGAATGGGCAGTAGACTGCACAGAAGATAGCAGTGGCGATTTGCTTGAGCTCTACTGTGGTAACGGTAACTTCTCTCTTGCTCTGGCACAAAACTTTGAACGGGTACTGGCTACAGAGCTGGCCAAGCCTTCTGTAGATTCGGCGCAATTTAATATCGCCGCTAACAAGATAGATAATGTACAGATTATTCGTATGTCTGCCGAAGAGTTTACTGAAGCGATGGAAGGGAAAAGAGAATTCCGCAGGCTAAAGCAACAGAATGTCGATTTGAGCAGCTACAACTGCAATACTATTTTTGTCGATCCTCCACGCTCAGGTATGGACGAAGATACCTGCAAAATGGTGCAGGGCTATGAACGTATTCTTTATATCTCTTGTAACCCGGAGACACTAAAAGAGAACCTGGATATCCTGAAAGAAACCCATACTATCAGCCGCTTTGCTCTTTTCGATCAGTTCCCTTATACCCACCATATGGAGGCGGGTGTGTTGCTGGAAAGAAAATCTAACCAGTAGAAAGAGACAATCCGGGCAATAAAAAAAACGAGCTAGTAGCTCGTTTTTTTATATACCTGAAATAATCAGAACAAATTATTCTGCTTCTTTCTTATTCAGATATCCCATTTTCTTACCCACCCATGCCAGCAATAACATGGTCACCATAATGGCAAAGAAGTTAGAACCTACTTCCGGGAACTGAGCTTTTACAAAAGCAGAGTGGCCAAATGCGCCAACAAAGAAGCAGGCAAGACCGATCATCGGAATCTCTTCCGCTACAGGGTTACTCAGATAGTTCTGATAAAGCATTTGTACTGCCAGTACCAATGCAATTAATGGGAAGATAGAAAAGGAAACTTCACTTAACGTTACTGATGAGAGCAATGCGTTACCACACATACCAGCCACTACAGCCAGCAACAGGGTTTTTCTTTCAGAATTTTGATTTACGGGTGTTGAGTCATTCGACATAGTTATATCCTATTATTTTGTCGTTCACGTTCTTTTCTGTACCAGTAAGCGCCTTTCGCGACCATCCGAAGTTGCACTACCAGTCGTTCTGTCAATTCTTCACGTTCACTTTTGCTTAGATCTAATGCTTCGGCACCTGAACTAAAAACCAGAATAACCGAAGCGTCAGCCTGAATGCTTGCTTCTTCTTTATTCATGCCAGTGCTGATCAAATATTCGCTCATCTCAGCAACAAAATGTTGCATTTCTCTGGCGACCGCAGCACGAAATTCAGCTGATGTGCCTGAACGCTCCCTAAGCAACAAGCGGAAGACGTTGGGACTGCTTTCGATGAACTCCATAAAGGTTTCAACGGAAGTTCTTATTACACTCCCTTCTTTAACAATTCTCTGCCGGGCTTGTCGCATAAGTTGACGAAGAAGCAAACCACCTTCATCAACCATAGTTAATCCCAGCTCATCCATATCCTTAAAATGGCGATAAAAAGAAGTAGGTGCGATACCTGCTTCTCTGGCCACTTCTCTCAGGCTAAGATTTGAAAAGCTTCTGTCTGCACTCAACTGACTAAAGGCGGCATCGATTAATGAGCGACGGGTTTTTTCTTTTTGCTGAGCTCTCACTCCCATAGCGTTTATATACCAGATCAACCAATGACAGGGAGCTACTATAACTCGAAATTCAGCCTGAGAAAAACGACAGACGACAAGATTGACTATCTTTTGCGAAATCTAAGTTCTGCGTGATCACAAACAAGCTATGCGCTTACAAGCATTTACCTGAGTGATTATTAAGTTAAAATCCCGCTACAATAATGTAAAAGAACATGGATGAATCAAGCGATGGAACAATCAACTCACTTTGATGTAATTGTGATAGGAAGTGGCCCCGGAGGTGAGGGGGCGGCTATGGGATTAACCAAAGCAGGGTTGAACGTTGCTATTGTCGAGAAAGAACCTTCTGTAGGCGGAGGCTGTACTCACTGGGGAACCATTCCTTCAAAAGCACTGAGACATGCCGTCAGCCGGATTATTGAGTTTAATAAAAACCCTTTGTTCTCAGGTAATAACTCCAGCCTGCACTCCACTTTCTCCAGTATTCTTGGTCATGCTAAAACGGTTATTGATAAGCAAACTCGGTTACGGCAGGGGTTTTACGATCGAAACCAGTGCACTCTTCTGTTCGGGAACGCTAAATTTGTTGATGACAACACAATCGCGGTAACACAGCCCGATGGCAGTATTGATCAGTACACAGCAGATAAATTTGTTATCGCAACGGGCTCAAGGCCTTATCAGCCCGCAGATGTCGATTTCAACCACGAGAGAATTTATGACAGTGACACCATTCTGTCATTAAAGCACGATCCGAGACATATCATCATTTACGGTGCCGGTGTAATTGGTTGTGAGTACGCCTCTATCTTCCGTGGTCTGGATGTTAAAACCGATCTAATCAACACCCGTGACCGCCTGCTTTCTTTTCTGGATAACGAAATTTCTGACGCCCTCTCCTATCACTTCTGGAATAGCGGCATCATTATCCGCAATGATGAAACCTACGAGAAAATTGAAGGTACTGAAGACGGCGTTATTATTCATCTTCAGTCGGGCAAAAAGATGCGTGCAGACTGCATCCTCTATGCTAACGGCCGTACCGGTAATACCGATAAGCTGAACCTTGAGTCTGTCGGGTTAACTCCCGATTCCCGCGGTTCTCTCAAGGTCAATAAAAAGTACCAGACGGAGAAAAAGCACATCTACGCTGTAGGCGATGTAATCGGCTATCCAAGCCTTGCCAGTGCTGCCTATGATCAGGGCCGTTTTGTAGCCCAGACTATTACCAAAGGTAAGGCAGACAACCATCTAATAGAGGATATTCCTACCGGTATCTATACTATTCCGGAAATCAGTTCTGTCGGTAAAACGGAACAGGAGCTGACTGCCGCTAAGGTACCTTATGAAGTGGGACGCTCCTCCTTTAAACACTTAGCCAGAGCTCAGATTGCAGGTAAAGATATCGGCAGCCTGAAAATACTGTTCCACAGAGAAACTAAAGAGATTCTGGGAATTCACTGCTTTGGTGAACGTGCCGCAGAGATTATTCATATCGGACAGGCGATTATGGAGCAGAAGGGAGAAGCCAACACCATAGAGTATTTTGTTAATACTACCTTTAACTACCCTACTATGGCAGAAGCTTACCGTGTAGCCGCCTTAAACGGCTTAAATCGTTTATTCTGATTTAGACCTGACAAAAAAAGAGAAGCTAACATGCTTCTCTTTTTTACTTTTTACCAGCGAATTTCAATAAGCCTTGGGGTTAATCTGTTTTTCAAAAGCGGCAGCTTTGCTACCACCTTTTGCCACAGTTTCCAACGTCCGCAATCCTCATCCAAAGGTGAGTAACTGTTGACCCACTTTATCCATGGCAGCCACTGTAAAAACTTTTCTCCGGGGTTATTCAGACCATGACGATAGTTTACTGAACCCATTTTCCTGCCCAAAACCGATGAAGCTCTGTCTCCGGCCACGACAAAACAGGCTTGTGCATTGGAGAAGTAACAACCCAGAGACTGAGTAAAACCTGCAATTTCATCAATAGAACAATCCAGCATGGCCTGCTCACAGACAATTAGTACCGGTGCCGATGGTGGTATTGCCAACTCTTCCAGCCAGCTAGTGTCTTTCACTGAACCACAAACAAGACGATAGCGTTCATTTTTATGGAACAGGCGCTGTCTCCAGACAAGGTTCTCACTGGTGTCCAGCTCAACCCAATGACAGGTTCCGTTGTCTAAACGGTAAAAACGGGTATCTAATCTCGCCCCGACATTTAACACCCATGCATTAGGGTTTGCCTGAAGAAAAGCTTCCACCCGGTTATCACAAAGTTTGGTAAGAGTGACATGAAGAAGTTGTTTTTGGTCGATATCGCCGGACTGACATTCGTCTGACAGTTCACAAAGTCGACAAGCTTTAGCGGCTATCGGGTCATACACCAATCCGTCATCAACCAAACTTTCTCTGCTGCGTAGCCACATTGGCTGAAGCAAATGATCCGGTATCTGATAGTTTTGTGCTGCATTAACCCTCGAAGATGAAGGTATTTTTTGGGATGTGTTCATTATCATCTTCTTCCGACAAATAAAGAAGATGATAATGATTATTATTTAGAAAGGCAAGCTTGGTGGTGATTTTACATCCAGTCGGTATTGCGGATGATACCTACGGCCACACCTTCAATGGCCAGATGTTGACAAGTCAAATCAACTTCGATAGCAGAAAACTCTTCATTCTCAGCATGCAATAAAACAGTAGCGCCTTTGCGCTCCAGTCTTTTAACCGTCACATCATCGTCAACTCGGGCAACCACAACTTGTCCGTCATGGACATCCTGAGTCTTATGTACCGCAAGAAGATCACCATCCATGATGCCGATATCTTTCATACTCTCACCGCTGACTCTTAACAAGAAATCAGCCTGAGGACGGAACATGTTCGGATCAACCTGATAATGCGCTTCAACATGTTCTTGTGCCAGGATAGGTGAACCAGCCGCAACCTGACCAATCAGAGGTAAACCTTCTTCATCATTAGCAGCCTCTTCCTGAAGAAGAATCCTGATCCCGCGAGAGGCACCTGGAATAATTTCGATAGCCTTCTTCTTGGCCAGAGCTTTTAAGTGCTCTTCTGCAGCATTAGCAGAACGGAAACCCAGCTCTTTAGCGATCTCCGCACGGGTCGGCGGCATGCCGGTTACATCAATTTTATCTTTAATAAGCTCAAATACTTGTTGCTGGCGTGGGGTTAACGGCTTCATAAGTCACCTGTCTTTTTATACAGTTAACTGTGAGTATATCCAGTATTTTTTATCTTGCAACGAAAACCTGTTATTTTTTAACCGCATACCTGTGCCTACTTGATTTTCCCGTGTAAACAATCCGGTTAATCCCGGATAATTGTATCAGTTACATATTTTGATCGGTTTAATGAAATCAATGTCTTAAATGATTTCACATTTTCATGACTATAGAAAATAACATCGCGAAGTTCTTCATAGGATTCCATATCAGGAACCTCTATTATCAATACAAAATCGACCTCTCCGGTCACCTGATAGCACTGTTTCACCTCCGGCACATCCTGAACACTATCCATAAAAGCCTTGTACAGGTCCCGCCTGTCCCGCTCCATAATGACCTCAACCAGAATATGAAGACAGCGGCCTAACTTACCTGGATCCACTAATGCTACCTGACGACTAATGACTCCTTCATTAATTAACCGGTGAACCCGTTTTAAACAGGCGGGAGGTGAAAGAGCAATACGTTCAGCCAGCTCAACATTTGTCATTGAACAGTCCTGCTGAAGAATTCGTAAAATAGCCTTATCAGTACGATCAAGAAACATTATTAGTATTTCCCCTTTAAAATACGAACATTAGTAAATTACAGACAGCATTTATTGACATAATTTGCCACCAGCTGCTTTAGAATAGTCGCAACACAAGAATAAGGACAGTCAGCATGCAAAAGGATTACAGAGCGGCACAGTTAAAAAAGTTTATATCAGAAGTGCTGCGGGTCTACTGGACACTACTAAAGGTGATGGTGCCAGCTATTGTCATTGTTAAGGTACTCGATCAGTTCGGCGCCACAGATCTACTGGCTCATCTGTTGTTTCCAGTGATGAACTTAGTTGGCCTGCCAGAAGAGCTTGGCATTGTCTGGGCGGTTGCCATTCTTACCAATGTTTATGCCGCCATGATTGTGTTCTATAACCTTGCTTTAACCATGGAAATCAGCATTGCCGATGTAAGTGTTCTCGGTACCTTGATATTACTTGCCCACTCGCTGCCTATTGAGGGCGCTATCGCTAAAGCGCTTGGTATCAGATGGAGAGATACCTTGCTTATCCGCGTAGGAGGTGCACTGGTATTAGGTGTCATTCTGAATACCTTCTATACCGAACTCAATTATCTCCAGCAACCGGTTCAGCTTGTCTGGCAGCCTTCCGGCACAGCGACGAACTCTATTGCCGCCTGGTCACTTGAGCAAATCCAACTGCTGATCTCTATTTTCTTTATCTTACTGGCACTCATGTCCCTTCTGCGCTTGTTACGTTATCTGGGTATAGAAGCCATACTGCACAAACTATTGATGCCTCTGCTTCGTAGTCTGACTCTCGGCAAAGAAGCGGCAAATATCACCATAATAGGCATGACGCTAGGTATCTCTTTTGGCGCCGGACTATTAATCGATGAAGTTAAAAAGGGGCATATCAGCAAACGAGATACTGTATTAGTAATGGGGTTTCTTGGTCTGTGTCATAGCATTATTGAGGATACTATTCTCATCCTGTTACTGGGGGCAGATATTTCCGCTATCCTCTGGGCAAGGCTTGCTTTTGCCATTATGGTCGCTGCCTGTTGGGGAAGATTTTACAAATCCGTTCCCGCCTCATAGGGCTTAAGCCTTTCAGTACTCCGTTCGGTTTAATTTAAATGTGTTTTAAACACAGAGCTTTGCTTTCTCTGTGCTATGCCTATAAATAAACGTTTTTGTGATTAATAAAACAACACTTCTGAATTTTCTGATAAAAGGTTAGACCAGTTTCTGATATCCTTGCAGCGCATCTGAACCCGGAGCAGATTTTCTATGGGTTCAGTACCCGCAGACTGAATATAATTGAGGCGATAAGCAAATGTCTTCAGAACGAATTATTCCCCGTTCGCTACTAAAACTTCCTCTTTCGGTATTTGTAAAGAGTACAGTGATCCCATCAGGGCCGATCAGTGATTTAAACATCGATATTAATAAGCCGATTGTTTATGCCCTGCCTTTTCGCTCCAACATGGATCTATTTACCCTGAGAAGAAAAGCATTGGAGCTGGGCCTGCCTGATCCGCTTTCTCCCCTTGAGATTAATGGCAAGCAGTTTGGACGTTATGTTTATATTATCTCCCGTCCTTCTATGTTTCGTAGCAATAAGCATGTTCCGAGCTCATCTATCTCGCTGTTCAGCCAACTATTATCACTGCATGACGAAGATAAAGAGCTGGATGTTCAGGTTATTCCGGTATCTGTATTGTGGGGCAGAAAACCGGGTAAAGAGCAGAATGTGAAGCCTTATCTTGAACCGATGAACGCGACGCAAAAAGCATTATCTCTGTTACTTGCCGGCCGGGATTGTATGGTTCGTTTCAGCCCGGTTGTTTCACTACGCTATATGGCTACCTCACACGGAACCGATGAGTCCATTGCTCATAAGCTGGCAAGAGTGGCCAGAATTCACTTTTCTCGCCAGAAGATGGCAGCATCGGGGCCAAACCTGCCGGTACGCGAGCAGCTGTTTAACCGCTTGCTCAACTCAGAAGTGATACGAAATGCCATTGCCGATGAAGCTGCCAGTAAAAATATCAGCCTTGAGAAAGCGCAAAAAGAGGCCCGCTCCATTCTTGATGAGATTGCAGCTAACTTCTCTTATTCTCTGGTTAAAAATGGCGACAGAATTCTGGGCTGGCTATGGAACAAGCTTTATCAGGGGCTGAACATCAGCAATGCCGCGACGGTAAGACGTCTGGCTCAGGACGGGCATGAAATTGTTTATGTGCCGTGTCACCGTAGTCATATGGATTACCTGCTGCTCTCCTATGTTCTATACAATGAAGGTATGGTTCCTCCGCATATTGCTGCCGGTATTAACCTGAACTTTTTTCCGGCAGGTCCTATTTTCCGCCGTGGCGGTGCTTTCTTTATCCGTCGCAGCTTTAAAGGCAACCGTCTCTACTCAACCATTTTCCGCGAGTATCTGGCAGAACTGTTCAGTAAGGGCTACTCAGTAGAGTACTTTAGTGAAGGCGGACGCTCCCGTACCGGCCGGTTACTTCAGGCGAAAACCGGTATGCTGGCGATGACAATTCAGGCCATGTTAAGAGGGCTAAACCGCCCTGTAACCCTGGTTCCGGTTTATATCGGCTATGAACATGTGATGGAAGTTTCCACCTATGCCAAGGAGCTGCGTGGAAAGAGAAAAGAGAAAGAGAACGCAGGTCAGGTACTGAGAACCATACGTAAGCTACGTAACTTCGGACAGGGTTACGTGAACTTTGGCGAGCCCATTCCGCTAAACCAGTATCTGAATGAGCAGGTTCCTGAATGGTCTAAAGACATTAACCCTATGAACCCGACCAGACCGGACTGGCTGCTGCCGGTGGTAAATCAGCTTGCTGATAAGATGATGACCCATATTAACGATGCCGCAGCAACCAACGCGCTGACGCTCTGCGCAACCGCCTTACTGGCATCAAAACAGCGGGCTCTGGCTAAAGATACATTGGTTGCACAGATCGATTCTTATCTCTCTCTGTTAAAAAATGCACCTTATTCGCCTACCGCTACCATGCCGGATAAAACTGCAGAACAGTTGGTTGCTCATGCTATCGGGCTGGATAAGTTTGTAGTCGAGTCAGATACCATGGGTGATATTATTTCGTTAGATCGGGAACAGTCGATTTTGATGACATACTACCGCAATAACATCATTCACCTGTTTGCTATTCCGTCTCTGATTGCTCAGCTAATTGTGCAGAATGAATCACTGAGCATTAGTCAGGTTAAAAGCTCAGTAGAGGCCCTTTATCCTTTCCTGAAAAAAGAGCTATTCTTGCGCTTCGAACAGGATGAACTGTCGTCTGTAGTAGACAGCATTTTAGAGGAGCTTGTGCGTCAGGAATTGGTAGTACGAAAAGAAGATACCATCTACCTGAACGAACCGCAGATTCAGTCACTCATCCTACTGGGCAGAACCATTGCTGAAACTTTGCAACGCTACGCTATCGCAATTAACCTTCTTGGCGCTAACCCTGAGCTGGATAAATCTCAGTTAGAGCAACTGAGCCAGCAGGTTGCGCAGAGACTTGGCAGACTGCACGGTATTAATGCTCCGGAGTTCTTTGATAAGGGGGTATTTAGCTTTATGTTTAATACTCTGAAAGAGCAGGAGTACATTGACAGTAACGGCCAGTGTAATGTGACTAAGACTCAGGCGTTAGCGAAGATGCTATCTAACCTGATATCAACAGAAGTAAAACTCACTATTCAGGAAAGTCTGTACCAAGATGAACCTCAGGTAACAGATGAGTAAGATTGAAAAGGTTCTGAGTTAACTCAGAACCTTTTTTACTTATAAGGTACTCAGAAACAGGGCCAGGGCCATTACCATTCCGACCTGATTATTATTCAGAAATGCTTTAAAACAGTCGTCCCTTTCTCTTTTACTGATCAGATACTGCTGATAAACAAACAGGGCAGAAGAGACAAGAATTCCCCAGTAGAATGCCTGCCCCAGTTGCAGCCAAATTCCCAGAGCTATAAACAGCAACAACGTGACAAGTTGTAGTATGCCGATAATCATCTTGTCGAAGCGGCCAAAGAGAATGGCTGTCGATTTTAACCCGACCAACAAGTCATCATCGCGGTCCACCATGGCGTACTGGGTGTCGTAAGCGATTGTCCAAATGGCATTAATAACAAACAGCAACCATACCTGCGGAACCAGTTCATTGGCCTGAGCCGCCCAGGCCATAGGGATAGCCCAGCTAAATGCCAAACCAAGAAACAGTTGAGGAAGGTGGGTAAAGCGCTTCATAAAGGGGTAGATAAACGCCAGTACAATGCCGACAAAGGAGAGCTTCACCGTTAAGCTGTTCATAGTAAGCACAAGAAGGAATGAAACCAGTGCCAGAATAACAAACAGCACAATTGCCTCAACTGGGGTTACCTGCCCGGATGGCAACGGACGCAGTTTGGTTCTTTTAACATGACCATCAAAGTCACGGTCGGCAAAATCGTTAATCACGCATCCGGCCGAACGCATCAAAACTACACCGACAACAAATACGACTAATACGTCCCAGTCCGGCATCCCTTTCGCCGCCAATATCAATGACCACAGCGTCGGCCATAACAGCAATAATGAGCCTATCGGTCTGTCCATTCTCATTAACAGCCAATAAGATCTTGCTTTGGCAAAGCTCATTTAGCACTTCTCCTTTGAATACACTGGCGCATCCGGCAAAAACAGCTCAGCAACTAGCATGGGCTTCTGATTCATCCACAACCTTGAACGTCTGGCAATCAGCCTGCCGGACGGGGTTTCTGCCCAGCCTATTTTTAACTCGTCCCGGTGAACATTTTCCGCACTGAAAACCGTCAGCCCCAGAGGTATCTCGCCCTGCTCAGTTAAATCATAAGGTTGCTCTTCCAGAGACTGAGAAGGGATCAATGTTCTCCCTACTACCCACTCCTGTGAATCACCAAACAAAACAACCTCACGCAGAAGGAACTCACTACCGGACAGCAGAGCTCTCTCCTTCTCACTGATCTGCCGAACAGAAATCATAGTATTGTTTAACAAATTTACCGATAGTTTTTCACATTTCCCGGCTAAACGGCGTGACAGAGAACCCTTTTCCAGAAGCCAGGGCAGAGAAATCTCCCCGGATAGTTCAAACTTATTAACATCTTGCCAGTCAACGTCTTTGAGAGCAGCAATGTACAGCGATATCAGCTCATTCATGGTTATTTTTATTAATTAATGCTTGGGTTTTGGTTAAAGAAGCCGCAAAATACGATTATGCTTTGCGCCCCATTGTAGCAGAACAGGGCGATTCTAATATCGGAACAATAATAAAGAATCAAAAATATGCTGACACGTTATCTTTTACTTTTTACTTTCATCTGCACATCTCTGTTTTCCGTAACATCTCTTGCTAATGAAGAGGCAGATCAAGGTCCGGCTTTTGCCTACTACACGCTGGAACCGGATATGACGACTAACATCTACACCAAAGGCAAAACCCTTAGCTATCTGCAGGTAAGAATCGATCTTATGGTGGCCGATAATAGCTATATCGTCGATTTAGAGCAACACGATCCGCTAATCAGAAACACTATCGTTGAAATCATCGGGCAGCAGTCATCTGATCAGGTTAAGTCACTGGCAGGAAGAGAAGAACTGCGTAAAAAACTACTTGATGAGCTAAACAGCTTACTACTGGTTGAAACAGGCAGAACCCTGATTGCTGATCTGCTGTTTACTAAATACCTGTATCAATAAGCAAAGGAGAGCTATCTCCTTTGCTTTACCAACAAGCGCGAGTCTATCCAAGCTAAAGCAACACCACAAATCAGCCCCATAAGGTGTGCTGTATTGGCTATTGCCATATAGGGCTGTACAAAGCCCAACACCAGCCAGACCAACATAAAGCCAACTATGGGTTTAGGCAGTGACAAGTTTTTCTGCGGTGCAAGTTGTCCGGTAATCCAGATGTAGCCAAGCAGCGCATAAACCACCCCGGACAAGCCGCCAAAGTTGGCATCCTCTACCCAGAATTGACCCGCACCCGAAATCGCAGCGGACAACAAAGATATCTGCAATAACTTAAGGGTGCCTGAGTGTTTCTCTATATCACCACCTAGCTGCCACCACCAAAGTAAGTTAAAGGCAATGTGCACAGTGGAAAAATGCAGTAAAGCATGACTGAACCAACGCCATAGCTGATAGCGTTGTTCATCGAATGCAGGAAAATGCAGGCTGGAAAAAACCACCTCAGCAAAGCCAAGCTGCAAAGCTGCATAGATAACTATGGTTGCCATCATAATCAGCAGCGTAAAAGGCCCTGCTTTTGCTTTCACCATATTCAGCAGGCCGGGTGTCTGGTAAGCGAACTTTCTGGTTCTGCTGTCTGCCATATCCCATGACGCCGCCTGATACTTCTTGTTGTTTGGATCCTGAAGAAAGTGCTGCAGCTCTGATTCAGCTTCGATCTGATACTGATTGTCTTTCAGCCAGACAGCAAACATACCTCCGCCTTCCGGCATCATATCCACAGGGATGCCCCGAGAGGCCATATAATCGATAAAAGCCTGCGCTAATCTGGGATTATCAAGAACGATGAGTTTTATCACTAGTTACTCTCTGTCGGTAAACCTGCTGCATGCCATGCGGTAAATCCGCCATCCACACTATACACCTCTTCGTAACCCTGATTAACCAGATACTGAGCAGCCCCCTGACTACTGACTCCGTGATAACACATCACCAGAACAGGCTGCTCGAAGTCGACATCATTCATAAACTGTACAATGTTGTCATTAGTCAGATGCAGAGCTGATTTGGCGTGAGATGCGGTATATGAGCCGATATCACGTATATCAACCAGTACCGCTCCTCTGGTGGTCATTAATTCGTTGGCACCCATATTATCTATCTGTTTAAAGGTACTCATAGCTATTCCTTCTTCTTACTCTGATATCTATCCAGATATCAACTCAGCTTCTATTGTTAACTTTATCCACCAGCTGATCAATAAAACATCAACTGTGGATAAATTTGTGGATTGCGTTAATAAAGTGCTTCTGAAAATAAAGATCCACAATATATAGTGATGATCTTTGTTTTTCTGTGAGTATGTCATAGATTATCCCCAGTGGCATTCTGGCTGAAAACCCAGTCTGTTAGCCTGTTTCTTACAAGTCACCTAACATTTCTTCACAGAGTTATTCACAATTTATTTAACCCTTACTGCGCAATAAAATGATCAGATATAAAAAAACCGGGATCATAAGATCCCGGCCTTTAAAAATTTTCAATCTGTCAGCAGTTAAAACTCACCTACAGCAAGTTTAAGCTTTTTCATGGCATTCTTTTCTAGCTGTCTGATTCGCTCAGCCGATACACCATAGGTTTCTGCAAGCTCCTGAAGTGTCGACTTCTGATCATCAAGCCAACGGGAACGCACAATATGCTGACTACGCTCATCCAGAGTCGCTAACGCATGAGTCAGCCTGCTATTGGTGTGAGCTTCCCAGTTATCCGCTTCGACATTGTCGGCAAGGTCTGAATGCTTGTCTTCCAGATATAATACAGGCGCTGCATAGCTACCGCTGTCATCATCATCCGTTGGCATTTCAAAAGTAGCATCCTGAGCGGCAAGGCGGGATTCCATTTCACGGACTTCTGCCGGCTCTACACCCAGCTCACGGGCAACGGTCTCAACTTCACCATTGTTAAACCAGCCCAAACGCTTTTTCGACTTACGCAGGTTAAAAAACAGTTTTCTTTGTGCCTTGGTTGTGGCGATTTTCACGATACGCCAGTTTCTCAGTACGTACTCATGAATTTCAGCTTTGATCCAGTGTACAGCAAAGGAGACAAGGCGAACTCCGACTTCAGGGTTAAAACGTTTAACCGCCTTCATCAGACCGATATTACCTTCCTGAACAAGATCAGCCATCGGCAGACCGTAGCCTGAATAGCCACGGGCAACATGAACAACGAATCTAAGATGAGACAGAATCAGGCCTTTCGCCGCTTCTATTTCACCTTTGTAATGTAATCGCTCGGCTAATCCACGCTCTTCATCAGCTGTCAGCATAGGGTAGCTGTTCACTGAACGAATATAGCTGTCTAAGCTATCCTGGGATACTAATGCCATTTGATACGTTTGGTTTGTCATTCAATTCCTCAATAATCTTATGAAGAGCAATATTTCTATCTCTAAACCCATCAATATTGAACCTAATCAAAGAAAGTTTCAATAAGGGGATGCTAATTATCCACAGTTCTTTTCTATTAACAAGTGCAGATAGTGAATATTAGCCTTTGCGGATTACCTTTATGACAGAGTTCTGTTAAACAGGTTCAATTTCTTTTAAATGCTTACGGGCAGAGAACCTCGCGGCGACAAAGCCTAACAGCACTCCCGTCATTAATAACAGCAGAGATTCATCCCAGTTAAGACCCATTAATCTGAACTGACTATCGTAAAGCATGGCCAGATCTTCTACCGCACCATTGAGTAAAATGGTAATCACAGCGGTTAAGATCCATGCAGCCAAAGCACCAATCACACCAAACCACATACCAGAATAGAGATATGGACGCAGAATAAAGCCATCGGTAGCCCCTATCAGCTTCATCACCTGAATCTCTTCTTTATGCGCCAATACAGTAAACCTCAATGTATTACCCACAATAAGGAAGACGGCTCCCAGCATAAGTACTGCTGAAGTTGTGGCAATGACAATTGCCAGATTCTGAATGGCATTCAGTCGTGCAAGCCAGTCTTCATCCAGACGAACATCAGTAACGATATCAAGCTGCTGCGACTGGCTGGCTATCTTACGGATTTCGCTATTACTATCGACGGCGGGCTGAACCACCAATACCGCGGGCAAGGCATAATCATTTAACAGGGATATCGCCTGCTCAAAGCCGGAATATTCACTTAAATCATTAAGACCCTGTTGAGAGGAGATATATTTCACACTAGCAACGGAAGGCCAGTTTTCAATCTGATCCTTCAGCACCATTATTCGTGCTTCAGGCGTGCCTTCTTGAACATACAGGCTGACATTAGACGGAGTGGTTACTCCTTCTGCCACTTTGGCAATGTTCTTTCCAATCAGGTAACCGCATGCAGGTAAGGCAAGTGCTACTGCAATAACCGCTAACGTAAGAATATTGCCTAAAGGGCGTTGCCAGAGAGCAAAAAAGGAGGCTCTAAGCTGCTTAACATGCACCTTAACAAAGCCGTCATGCACTATGGCTGCTTTTGCCCTGCTATTACTGGCCATAACCTTCAACCTCGCTCATAAAGCCCTGATTCAGTTCAAAACGACGATGCTGAGGGCGGCTGTTAATCAGATTAATATCATGGGTTGCAATAATAATAGAGACACCAGCACGGTTGAACTCTTCAAATATCTGCATGGTCCGGTTGGATAGTTCAGGATCAAGGTTCCCCGTCGGTTCATCGGCCAACACTAATGCTGGACGATTAACTACCGCTCTGGCTATTCCGACTCGTTGTTGTTCACCGCCGGATAACTGACTCGGCAGGCATTTGGCTTTATCCAGCAAACCAAGCTTATCCAGTGCAGCAGAAACCCGGTGCCGGATATCATTTTCGGAGGCGGACTCTATTCTCATAGGCAGAGCCACATTTTCAAACACAGAGCGATCCATCAACAATCGGTGATCCTGAAACACAATTCCTATATTCCGACGTAAAAACGGAATATCTTTATTGGCTATCTGGGTGATGTCATGACCATTAAAATGAATTTTTCCGTCAGACGGACGCTCCATGGCACAAATCAGCTTTAGCAGAGTACTTTTACCTGCACCTGAATGACCACTAAGAAAGATCATCTCTTTCTTACGCAGATGAAAATCCACTTTCTGTAATGCCTGCCGGCCACCCCGGTAAGCTTTACTCACTTGTTGAAATCTAATCACCCCAGTATCCTCAACGCTGAATTATGCTCAGAATTGCAATCTGTTACTCTTCCCTGCTAAACAGGGCTTCAATAAAGTCTTGGCTGTTAAACGGTCTTAAATCGTCGATCCCTTCACCGACACCAATAAAACGAATCGGGATCTGAAACTGATCGGCAATAGCGAAGATAACACCACCTTTCGCCGTACCATCCAGCTTGGTAAGAGTAATACCTGTAATCGGGGCAACATCGCTGAACAGTTTTGCCTGACTAATGGCGTTCTGGCCAGTTCCGGCATCCAGTGTCAGCATAATTTCATGTGGGGCTGAGTCATCAATTTTCTTCATTACCCGCACAATTTTACGCAGCTCTTCCATCAGGTTGCTCTTATTCTGCAGACGCCCTGCGGTATCCGCGATAACAACATCTACCCCACGGGCTTTTGCTGCCTCAATGGCATCATAGATAACGGAAGCACTGTCAGCACCGGTATGCTGCGCAATCACGGGAACACTGTTTCGCTCACCCCATACTTGCAACTGCTCTACAGCAGCAGCACGGAAGGTATCGCCGGCTGCCAGCATGACTGACTTACCCTGAGCCTGAAACTGCTTAGCCAGCTTACCAATGGTAGTCGTCTTACCAACGCCATTCACGCCGACCATAAGAATTACATATGGAGTTTTGTCAGTATCAACTTCCAGCGGCTTTTCAACGTGTGAAAGAATATCGCTCATCTCTTCTTTCAGCAGTCCGTACAGTGCTTCACCATCTTTCAGATCCCGGCGGGAAGCCTTGTCCGTCAGGTTGTCGATGATCTTCATTGTGGTATCAATACCCACATCAGCAATCAATAACTGCTCTTCAAGCTCTTCAAACAGATCGTCATCAATTTTCTTGCCCTTAAACAGGCCAAAGAAACCGGCACCGATATTCTCTTTTGTTCTGGTCAGGCTTCGTTTAAGACGGGCAAAAAAGCCTTCGGTCGGCTTTTCCTGCTCTACGATACGAGGTTCTTCTGACTCTTCTGACTCTTCTGACTCTTCTGACTCTTCTGACTCTTCTGACTCTTCTGACTCTTCTGACTCTTCTGACTCTTCTGACTCTTCTGGAGTCTCAACCGCTTCTGAAACCAGTTCAACTTCTAATTGCTCGGTTTCAGATTCTGTATCCGCATCATTTGAACTTTCTTGTTGTTCTGCTTGTTGAGCTGATTCTTCAGTCTCTTCAGCAGCACTCTGCTGCTCAGATAGTTCCGGCTCATCTGCTACTTCAGCAGCCGCTTCGCTTTCTTGCTGCTCAACTTCTGACAGTTCTGCTTCGGCCTGTACTTCATCAGCCTGAGCAGTTTCTTCTGCCTGCTGTTCCTGATCCAGAACTTGTTCTTGTTCTGCTTCCTGAGTTGGTTCCTGCTTACCGAAACCAAGCCATGAAAATAATCCGCGCTTTTTCTTTTCCGTCATCTGGAGAAATCCTAGATCTTACTTCTGCTTGATAATATTGAGCCCAAAAGGAGCCCTTCACCCTGAATTTTTCTTCTGCTTTATCAGCTAAACCAGAAAAAAACACAAAGTACTGAAATCTTTCGACAATGATTGGTACACTTCGAACTGGTTATAGTATCACTTTATTCGCGGTCAAAAAATCTTATGGTAAGACGTCGTCAGCAAAACTCCCTCACAAATAAGCGCTCTAGTGGCTCTATCCGGATTATTTCCGGCCTCTGGAGAGGCAGAAAGCTACCGGTTCATGATGCAGAAGGGCTCAGACCAACGACGGATCGGGTTAAAGAGACCTTGTTTAACTGGCTGGCAACGGACATTCCCCATTCACGCTGTCTGGATCTATTTTCCGGCTCCGGTGGTCTGGGATTTGAAGCGGCATCCCGTCAGGCGGATGAAGTCGTTATGCTTGAGCTGAATAAATCGGCTCACCAGCAACTGACCTCTAATATTTCGGCTTTAAAAACAGATAAGGTAAAAGCGCTGCATACCGATGCACTTAGCTACCTGAATCAGCAGGCAACACCATTTGATATCGTTTTTATCGACCCTCCATTCCGTAAAGGCCTATTGGATGAGGTTATTATTCAGTTAGAAAACAACAACTGGCTCAGTGAAGATGCTATGGTTTATATTGAGACTGAGCGCGAACTTGTTATGCCTGAACTCCCGCCAAACTGGTCGCTTTACCGCGAAAAACATGCCGGTCAGGTAAGTTTCCGTCTCTATCAGAGGAGTAAATAATGAAGATACTGATTATGCTGGCCAAAGCTTCTATCGCCTTTGTCTGGCTGATACTTATTTTGAACCTGTTTATGCCGTTTCCGGGCAAAGCAGCCATTGCCCTTTATATTATGGCGGCATTCTTGTTTATGATGCATGCGGTTCAGATGCTGATTTTTATCGGCGCCTTTGGCGATAAGGTCAAAATCAGCGGATGGGAAAAATGGTCGATTTTAATCTTCGGCATTTTTTCACTGCTGGATATCCGCCGTAAACATATGATGTAAAAAAGCGCATCTCAGATGCGCTTTTATTTATCCGCTATCAATCAGCTCAATTTAGCCCAGATAATCTTTGACACCGTCAAGTAGCATCTGGGTTGAGATCATAATCAAGAGTAAGCCCATCAGCCTTTCAACGGCTTTCAAACCTCTCTCCCCAAGCAGCTTATGGAAGAAGTTATAGAACATAAGAATGACAAAGCTGGCTCCCCAGGCGATCAGCAGTGCACCAGCCCACTCCCATGTTCTGTCGGGCTCCTGACTGGATAACAGAAGCAATGACGCCATCACTGAAGGTCCGGCAATCATAGGTATTGCCATAGGAACGATGTAAGGTTCCTCGCCCGCCGCCAGCCCGGTTACGCCCCCCGGCTGAGGGAATATCATACGGATAGCAATAATAAACAGAATTACGCCGCCCGATATACTTAATGTTTCCGGCTGTACATGCAGGAAGTTAAGAACCGTCTGCCCACCAAACAGAAAAGCCATCAGGATAACAAGAGCAATACAAAGCTCCCGGACTAAAATAATTCGACGTCTTTTCGGATCGATATGTTTAAGAATGGATAAAATAACCGGGAGATTCCCGAGAGGATCCATAATTAAAAACAGCATGGTTGCTGCAGACAATAGTTCCATATTTATTCTGTTCTCATCTTATTTAGCTTAATTTATTAAAGTCAGTGAACAAGCAGTTTCAGGCTAAATCGGCCTGTTAATGCTGGCACCTGTTTTCTCTGCAATCTGTGTACTTTCCGTCAACCAGAGCGACTTTTTCTCTCTCGATAAAGAAATCAAACAGAGTGTCAAAATCCAGCCCGTCGCTTTTACAGGTATGAAACAACACATCTTCACCGTACGTGTCCAGAAGTGTCGCCTTTAGCTCATCTCGCGTAAGGGGTTGTTGAGAAAGAAGTTCCAGTACTTTATGACCATGGATATTATTCGGCATCGTATTTTCCAGCATGTTAAAAACGCTAAGAATACCCTGAAACAGGAGTTTATCC
The DNA here is from genome assembly GCF_028201475.1 of Vibrio sp. SCSIO 43137. NCBI lineage: Bacteria > Pseudomonadati > Pseudomonadota > Gammaproteobacteria > Vibrionales > Vibrionaceae > Vibrio > Vibrio sp. SCSIO 43137. The sequence continues at coordinate 3,218,205 of NZ_CP116383.1, forward strand.
CTATGTCAGGAAAAAGAGTATCAGCTGAAAAAACCAGCGCCAGATCACATTATGCAGAATTGTAGTGAGTATTCAGAATTATGCAATCACTGAAGCAACAATAAATGCCTGTCCAAGAAACAGCCCGGCCGTAGAGAGTAGATCCGCTCTGATGGCAGATGTGCGGTAGATGTTCAACGCCCGAACCAGAGTGGCCAGTATAAAAATGCAGGAAGCAATACAGGCATACAGATGAGTTGTCGTGGGTTCCAGTAACCAGACAGCCGTTGATGCCCAAACCATCTGAACCAGAATCACCCCCATAATAGAGACAGGAACAACAACGGTATCTAGTTTCGGTAACAGAAGTAATACCACCATCACGCCGGTAGCGAACAGCAAAGCAGGTAACCACCAGCTGATTTCACCGGAAAACGGCAGCCAGAGAGCTTTGCTATAACAGAGAAAAGCGAAGATAAAAGTGGTAAAAGCGGCTTTCACTTTTGCTTTAGGACGTGACCAGAAAAAATCAGCACAGATGGATAAGATTAATCCTGCCGCCACCCAGAAAAACTGAGCCTGTTCACGACCGGAAACAACCAGAATTGCCAGCAACAAAAGTAGGGTTATTGGCTTAAACACGTAAGACAGCCGCTTATTCTCATGATTTGCAGTTGAGATATGAATCAAACCAGACAGTCCGACTAGCAGCCAGCTCCACATAGTGCTTCCTCCTTGTTCCGAAGGTCGCCAGTGTAGAAAAAAACCTCTTATAGTCCAGTAACAATTACCAATAGTTGGATCTCAGCGACTAAATAACCCTATCGGGTAATAAGCCAAGATCAAGCAAGTAACATTTACAACAAAATGTTAACCAAATACACTTCCAGTCACTACTCATAATTCTCTTACTAGCTTGTCATTTACAGGTGCTGAGACAGTTTGTCCCAGTGCACATAGTAAAAACCAAGTGCCGCCAGAGTAATCAGCATCATCAGCGAGACAGCTACCCGCCAGATAAAACGCCCAGCTCTTGGAGTCAGCTCTTTCTCACACTCATCACACACCGTCAGAAACTGCTTTCTGTCTTCAAGCCGGTAATTGTCTTCATGGACGACTTTGTTTCTGATGGTGGCTATATAACGCAGTTTTCCGATCACATCATGAGGTAACCGCTCTTCACAGCTGGTGACCAGCTGATGCAGGCCTTTGCCGTCCGCCCGGTACTGAACTCTCAGTAGCTTCTCAATCCGGCGAGTGCGCATAACGACTTTCTCAATATCTGACATCGTAATTCCTCCCTACACTCAAACGACTTCCCCTTTTAAAGTATATACCTAAGTAGACTCAAAACGTTTTAACTAAACAGAAATAATAAGACTCAATGCAGTTTATCAGGGCACCAGCCAGCGTGTTTTAACGGATCGGGATAATAAATAACTGGCCAGCAAAGCCAGCAGAAAAGCCACCAGCGTCCAGAAAGGTATCATCCAGACAGGGTTACCGTCGTCCCAGCCAAAAAATTTTACCGGCCATAGAAACAAAGGATGAAGCAGATAGATCCCCAAACTGTATCGACTGCCGCTTTTAACCATACTGTGCAAGCGTTCAGGCAAGCGTGGGGCAATTGCACGACAAAGCAGAAAAACCATAGCCGCAATAACGATGGTATTGATGGTCTTATAAGAGAGCCAGCGCCCTACCCTGTATTCATCTGCTGTCAGGCTAAGGTTTGTCACCATAGTAATGGTCAGCATTACACTCGCTATCCCAAACAGTGATATCAGAGCGATATTACGCCTGCTGACTGAAACCTGCTTAAACAGAATATAGCCTAGAGGTAAGTAGCCACTATACAGCCACAGCTGATTGCTCCATATTCCGTCGACAGAGAACAGATACAGGCAACTGGTAATAAGCCACAGCAAAACAAAAACATTCAGTACCTGAGTCTGATTGCTCCTGACCATAAAATGAAAAGCCGGTGCGATAAGATAGAGGGGTATAAAGTAATAAAAAAAACCGAGGTGGTAATAGGTTTCCTGCTGGTAACTATTCACAATCAGGTGCTGAACCGTTTGTAGCTCAAAACCTTCAGGCTGCCAGCCGGACAGAAAGGCATAAAAAACCGACCAGACAATAAAGGGCACAACCACTTTAGCCAGCCGCCTTTTAATATAGTAACGGCCTTCAAACTCTCGTCTATCACTTAGCAGTAGTGCCCCGGTGATAAGAATAAACACAGGAACTGCCCAACGTGCCGAACCGTTTACGGCAATAGCGGTAAACCACTGGTAGAAAGGGAGCTCTCCAAGCTGATACTTGTAGGGCGTTAATACGTGAATCGCCACAACGGTTATTGCAGCGATACAACGTAGCAAATCAAAAAAGAGAAATCGCTGCGGCATAATCCGGCTTAATAGTTAAATATCAAACCATTAAACCGGATGTATAACCTTAAGGTCAAGACTGAGCCAGCTTGCTCTGGTCAGCTTTAGGAAGATAGAGAGAGATAAATGTCGTCAGCGCCAGAAATGCAAAGGACACCCATAAACATGCAGCCAAGCCGGCAATCTGGAATATCCAGCCCGACAGAATAGTGCCTATCAGACGTCCCATAGCATTAGCCATATAGTAAAAACCAACATCCAGAGAGACACCGTCTCCCTTTGCATAACTGACAATCAGGTAGGAGTGAAGAGACGAGTTTACGGCAAATACCGCTCCAAACAGTAGCAGACCAACAATAATAACCAGTTGCGGCTGCCAGCCAAGCTGAACGCCATAAGCTATCAGGCCGGTAATTCCCGCCAGCAAAGCAACCCACCACATCGCCACACTGCCATCGGGAACTTTTCCCTGCGCTTTACCGGTGATCTTAGGGGCAACTCCCTGTACTAAACCGTAGGCAATAACCCACAGTGCCAGAAACCCACCAACCCATAGGTGATCCCAGCGAAACACGGTTCCGAGATAAACGGGAAGAGCAACCACAAACCAGACATCCCTTGCACCGAAAAGGAACATACGGGCCGCTGATAAGATATTAATACTGCGTGATTTAGAAAAGATATGTTTAAACTTAGGCTTGTTCTTCGCCTTACCCATATCGCTCTCAAGGCTGATCAGGCTGCCAATCAATACCATAGCCAGTACTGCCGCCATACTAAGCACTGCATACTTAAAGCCAATCAGGGACAACAGCAGGCCGCCAATAAAGAATCCTGCTCCTTTCAGGGCATTTTTCGATCCCGTCAGAATGGCAATCCACTTATATAAAGCACCTTGCTGCTCATCAGGGACCAATGTCTTAATGGCACTTTTAGCGCTCATCTTATTGAGATCTTTGGCTATACCGGATACTGCCTGAGCAGCCATCACCCACGGAATCGTCAGCCAGCTCTCAGATACGCTCAGCATAAGCAGAGCAACTACCTGCATCGATAGACCTATATTCATAGTCCGGTTAAGTCCCAGCCTCGCCCCTAACCAGCCACCGACCAGGTTAGTAACCACGCCAAAGAACTCATAAAACAGGAACAGGGAAGCTATCGCCAACGTGCCATAACCGAGATCATGAAAATAGAGCACCACCAACATGCGTAATGCACCATCAGTAATGGTGAAGTTCCAATAATTGAAAGTCACCAGCATATACTGGCGAACACTTTTACTTATGCTTGAAAACATAACTAACCCAGAAAAATAACAGCTGTTATAGCTTTTGGATCATGATGATCCAAAAGCTAACCGAACTTATTTTGATGCCGCAAATTGATCTATGTAATCGATCTGAACCTGCTTGGTGAATGCGCCGGGACGCAACGCTTGTACCTGCTGCTTAATGGTGTCCAGTGACCACTGCTTCTCCAGCAGCAGATGTGCAGCCAGCAAGCCAGTTCTGCCGGAACCGCCCATGCAGTGTATGGCTATTTTCCTGTCCGCCTTAAGGATCTCATGCAGCTCAGGTGATACCTTGTTCCACTGCTGTTGAAAGTCAGCTTCAGGTGCACAATCATCTTCAATTGGCAGGTGGTACCAGTGCATCCCCAGCTTTGCTACCATTTCCGGCAACTCTGCAACACCAGCTTTCTGCATCTCTTCTGCATTCAGTGCGGTAACAACGGCTTTAGCACCCTGCTGCTTTATTTGCTGCAAAGAGGTTTCAAGATCCACCTCTTTAGTTCCGGGACAAGGAGTCAGAATCAAAGCGCCTTCCTGCTCAGCAAGAGGCAGTTCCCATGTCGGATGTGTCATCTCAAATACTCCTATGCCAAACCCACTTTACGAACCAACTCAGCAGTACGGGTCGCATAGCCCATTTCATTGTCATACCAGGCGTAAACTTTAACCATACGGCTGCCGACTACCATGGTGGATAGCGCATCAACTATGGTCGAGCGTTGATCGCCTTTATAGTCAATAGAGACCAGAGGACGCTCTTCAAAACCAAGAATACCTTTCAGTTCGCCTTCAGAAGCCTCTTTCAGCAAGGCATTCACTTCTTCCGCTGTAGTATCGCGCTTAACATCAAAAATAATGTCCGTCAGGGAGGCATTCGCCAGAGGAACACGAACTGCGTGGCCGTTAATCTTATCTTTCAGCTCAGGGAAAATCTCTACGATGGCTTTGGCACTTCCTGTTGTGGTAGGAATCAAGCTCATTCCGCACGCTCTGGCACGGCGCAGATCTTTGTGGGGAGCATCCAGAATCGTCTGTGTATTAGTCAGATCGTGGATAGTGGTAAAGGATGATTGTTCGATACCCAGCTTCTCATGGATAACTTTCACTACCGGTGCGATACAGTTTGTCGTACAAGACGCAGCGGTAACAATTTTGTGAGTTGCTGCATCAAAGATATGATCGTTCACACCAACCACAATGTTGGCAACACCGTCTTCTTTGACCGGAGCCGATACCACCACACGCTTAACACCCTGATCCAGATACTTGTTCAGGAATGATGTTTTACGGTGAACACCGGTCGCTTCAATAACAACATCGCATCCTGACCAGTCAACGGCATCAATCTCTCTCTGCTGAGTGGTTTTCACTGATTTACCGTCAATAAATAGCGTATCACCTTCACTTGTCACTTCGTGGTGCCAGCGACCCTGAACAGAATCAAACTCCAGAAGATGTGCCAGTGTTGCCGTATCACCCGCAACGTCATTAATCAAAACAAACTCCAGTTCCGGCCAGTCGAATGCTGCTCTCATCGCCAAGCGGCCAATTCTGCCAAAACCGTTGATACCTACTTTTATAGACATAAGTTACCTCGTTTAAAAAACTCTTCTAACAATCAACCGGACGATCTGTCATATCGGTCAACCGCTGCACATCTTGTTGATACTGCTGTTTAAGACAGTTTGACGCCTGCAAACCATCGATTATCTTTTTCATCCAGCCGGGCAGATCTTCTGATATCTGATACTTAATCCACTGACCTCGCCTTTCATCAACCAGCACGCCTGATTGTCTTAGCATAGCAAGGTGACGGGAAATTTTCGGTTGGCTCTCTTGCAGAGCCGCCGTCAACTCACAGACACAAAGGGACTCTTCACGGCAGATAAGAATCAGACAACGAACCCGGGTTTCGTCTGATAACAACTTAAAAAACTGACTTGGAATCATAATTAGCACCAAATATATGGATATACGCATATATTATTTCACTTTCAGCAAAAATCAAGGCCTCCGCTTTCGTGTCACAAAACATTCATATAGCTCAATGACCTCTCAGTTGTAACTGAAAATGGACAGCAAAAAACATTTCTTACAAACAAGCAGTTATGAGTGATACCCTAAAAGCAACAGTGATAACCCGTAACTAAAACAGCATGCAACCTAAGCCTTTACATGATGCAGAAAATAAAACCGGCCAATTTGAATCCCTCTGGCAAAAAAGGGAGCAAGGCTATTTTCAGGGGGTCAATAACAAGCAGATCTTCTGGGCCAGCCTGACTTCAGCCAACCATGATAAAGCTGTCGTTATTGTTAATGGTCGTATTGAATCGGCATGGAAGTATCAGGAGCTGTTTTACGAGCTTTATCATCAGGGTTTTGATGTTTACTCCTTTGATCACAGAGGACAAGGCATGTCAGAAAGGCTGGCGGATGACCCTCAGATCGGTCACGTTGGTTTATTCTCAGACTATGTTGAGGATATGGCCTGTGCCCTGAAGCAGTTCAACCTTGCAGGTTATCAGCACAAATTTATTCTCGCCCATTCTATGGGTGGTGCTATAGCGACACGATACTTACAGAGTCAGCCGGATATTGAGTTTGACGCTATCGCTCTAAGCGCTCCTATGTACGGTGTTGATATGCCCTGGTATATGAAGCCGGTAGCGAACTATCTTACTCCGTTAATCACGGCACTGATAAAGCAGCCTTTCTATATCACCAAAAACAAAGCCTATTTTGCCAAACCTTTCGAGATTAACCCTCTCACCTCCAGCCATACGCGCTATAAATGGTTCCGTGACCTTTATGAAAAAATACCTGAGCTTAAGCTTGGCGGCCCCAGCGCACGTTGGGTCTGGCAGGGATTAAAGGGAGCAGAACTCTGTATAAAAGAGGCAGATAAAGTCACTATTCCGCTACTACTTTTGCAGGGAGGTCAGGATAAGATTGTCAGCAATCAGGCACAGACCACTTTTATTAAAAAACTGGCCAAAACCAATCCTGATTGCCGGATGACCATTATCGAGGGCAGCAGGCATGAAATCTTGTTTGAGTCCGATACGCACAGAGATATTGCCCTAAAAGAAATACTCTCTTTTTTTTCAGCAGCCTAAAAGGGGAAACTAGCCTTTTCCCTCTTTTCAAAAACAAAATTGCCATACAATAGCGGCAATTCGTTTGTTCTAAGAGGTTTTTATGTCTGCTGACTCTCACTCCCATATCAGAATTGTTGCTTCGGATCTTGACGGAACCCTGCTTGCTCCCGACCACCAGCTTAGTGAATTAAGTAAGCAGACTCTGAAAAAACTGCACAAGAACGGCTACACCTTTATTTTTGCCACCGGCCGCCATCATGTCGATGTAGCGAACATCCGTCAGCAGGTGGGTATACCCGCTTATATGATTACCTCTAACGGGGCCAGAGTTCACGATACGGAAGACAAACTGATGTATGGCAAGAACATCGAACCTGATCTGATTCAGCCTATTATTAATATGGCAAAACACGATGATGATATCCGGATTAACCTGTATCAAAATGATCACTGGCTGCTTAACCGTGAGGATGAAAGGTTAAAAGTATTCCATAAGGAATCTAAGTTTAGTTATCAGCTGTTTGATGTAGACTCTGCGCCTATTGATGGTGTGGCTAAGATTTTCCTGATTCATGATGATCATGACTACCTTGCAGAATTCGAGCATAAGATTAAGCAGCAGTATGGTAATCAGGTTAGTGTGGCCTTCTCCGCCCCTGAATGTTTAGAAGTGATGGGGCAGGACGTCTCTAAAGGGGAAGCCCTTGATGCTGTTGCTAGGCATCTGGATATGTCACTGAATGAGTGTATTGCCTTCGGCGACGGCATGAACGATGTAGAGATGCTATCCATGGCCGGCAAAGGGCTGATAATGGGTACCGCTCACACCAAAGTAAAAAATGCACTACCGGATAACGAAGTCATAGGTACTAATGCTGAGCATGCAGTAGCAAAATATCTGACAACTCACTTGTTGTAGCCTGCTACATTCCCTCATCAGATGTAATCCAAAAGCAGCCTTGTGCTGCTTTTGCCATTTTCTACTAAACTTCTTACATCTCTTTATGTCCTAAGGTCTGACTTATAATTTCTCCGGTTAAGGAAAACGGCTATGTCACTGAAAGCAAAAACTACTCTGCTGGTGCTCACCAGCCTCTATCTTCAGGCATGCTCCACCAGTAACTCAGTTAATCCGCTAGCCGATATAGAAAGGGTTCAGGTCAACGAACTAGCAGCGACTCAACTTTCGCAAGAAGAAACACCAGCAGCTCAATTTATAATGCGCGGGTTGTTAGTCATAGGTCCGGATACTCACTCCTTTACTCCTTGCGGCAGTAAGCAACAATTTTGGGCAGACTTTAACCGGCCACAACAAAATGCCATTCTGGCGATATCCTCTAAGCCTTATCAGCCAATGTATGCCGAACTTATCGGAACCTTAGCCGTTACGGAAAACAGTAGCTACTCCGGAGGGTTTACCGCTCAGATAACTGTTTCCAGCATCAATATGGTTAGCACAGAAAACCCGCAAAGGTGTCAACTGCCTCTGCGCTCTACAACGGCTGTTGGTAATGAACCCTTCTGGTCCGTCAGCTTTAAAAAGAATCATGTTAGCTACAAAAAAATGGATAGCGAAAAAACTCTGGGCATCATGGACAGTGATATCACCAACCAGAAAAGAGTTTATCGCCTTAGCGAACACCAGTTGAAACTCTCCCGCCAGCTATGCCGTGACTCCATGAGTGATACTATCTATGGCTGGAAAGCCAGCCTGAACTCAGAGGATAAAGAGTTGAATGGCTGCGCAGCTCTCTCTAACTTCGACAGTACCCTTAACTGGAGTGGTGTCTATCAGGCAGTAAGTAATGGCCCCAATGCCTTAACGGTCACTCTGGAGTTAAAACCGGATCATACTGCATTAGCCCGCTACCAATATGACGACAACCAGCAGGAAAGGTGGGAAACCGGCTACTGGCAACAGATAAACGCCGGTCAGGTTCAGGTGGTGATGACCCACCATCAGGGGCAAAAACTGATCTCTGAAAGGATATTCAGTAAAAACGGACAGGCGATTCAGGCGACCAGAGAGAAAGTGAATGGTATTATCTACACCATACATAATAGTGGTTTAGTATTGTTTAAATCTGACAATTAGCATGACAAAAAATTCTCTCCAGAAACCAGAGCCGTGCCCGGGGTGCGGCTTATCCTTTCAGTGCCTGTGTACACTAATACCAAAGCTAAACAGCAAAACCGAAATTATTCTGCTTACTCACCCCAATGAAATGCTAAGGGATACCAATAGCGGGAAAATAGTCAGCCAGACTCTGAACAACTGCAGCACTTTTCTCTGGGACAGAAAACAGCCCGATGCAGAATTGCTGCGAAGAATTAATAGCAAGGACAAAAGAGTGCTGCTGCTATTCCCGTCAGAGAAAAGTTGTTCACTTGAGCAGATGGATTGTAAAGCAGCCAGCCAATCAGAATTCCTGTTTATTATTCTCGATTCTACCTGGCAGGAAGCGAAGAAAATGCTCAATAAGAGTGAGTGGTTAAAGGATATTGCTACAGTGCATCTGACCACAGACAGGCCATCCGCTTACTCCCTGCGAAAAAACCAGCAGCCGGGCAATCTATGTACCTGTGAGGTTGCAATTGAGCTGCTATCTCAGTTGGGGCAAACCACAGAAGCGGCACAATTATCCGATTACTTTCAACACTACCTCTCTGTCTTTAAAGCAGATAAAAGCGGTCACAAGTATAAAGAGAGTTAACCGCTACCTTTCTGCAGGCAATAAAAAAGCCAGTGAACTAATGATTAGTTATCACTGGCTTTCAACACTAAGAGTTATCTGACTTTATCTGGCTTCCACCAGCTTCAGAGCTTGTTTAGAAACATCATTTGCTGCATGAGTTAAATCCTGCTTTTCAAGCGCATCAGCAAGATAAGCATAGTCAGTCACATTTGCCCTAACGGACAGTGCCGTCTCAAGGTGCTGCTGTGCCTGCTGCCATTTCTCAGAGCGGATAAGCAGTTGTCCTAATGCACTGTGTGCAGCTGCATTCTCCGGATCCTTTTTAATCACGCCTTCCAGCATAACGACTGAAGGGTGCTCATCAGAAATGTTCAGTTCAGGTATCAGGGCAATCAGCTCCTGAGTAGCGGTTTTCTTCTTAATGGCTTCTTTAATAACCGTAAAGGCTTCGTTATCGGCCTCTCTTGCCATTAACTGCTCTACAAGGCAGACAATTAAATCACCATCCTGACGAACCTTCTTAGGTAACTTGTTCCAGTGAGCAAGTAAGCCCTCACTCCCCTTCTCATGGGCAACATCAATTAACATGCCGCTCTGAGCCTGTTTAAACAGTTGCACCTGCTGCTGGGCATCAATATTCTTAGACTTAGCCAGTTTAGGTAAAATCTCCAGAAGCGGTTGCCACATCTTAAGGTTTACATAAGCGGTTTTCAGCAACGCCAGAACCATAGGGTTATCCGGATTTGATACCTTAAGCTCAGAAAGAGATTCATAGGCCAGCTGATACTGTTTTTCCCTGATCTGCTGACGCGCTTTGGTAAGCTGAACAGCAAGCTTAGAGTTATCCTGTTTGTCAGCAAGGGCAAGATAATGGTCTCGCTTCTGATCGTTACCCATTTCCTGAGCTGCCTCTGAAGCGATCAAGTAACACAGCAGTGGCATATCGTGGTGATTTGCCCAGCGGGTTACTTTCTTCTCTGCAGCCTGCCAGTCACCTTCAAGCAGCTTAACAATACCTTCGTTAGTATAACGACGGGCACGTTTTACTTTTCTGACACTAAACCAGTTCCAGGTTGTCGCACTGGCATGCAGAGTTTTCTTAATAACAAACTCGGTAAAGAACAGAGCCGCCAGCAGGGCAATAATAAACACCACCAGTGTGGTTACACTCATCTCTACAGTTTTGTCGGCAATAGAGATGAGAACATAACCTTGTTGTCCGGCAAACTGAGTTCCGATAAACAGCCCGATACCAAGTACGGCAAACAGAAAGATCATCCTAATCATTGTTTGTCCTCCGTAGTCATGCTGGTTACCTGACGACGTAAACGCTCGTTAATAACATCAGACAGTGCTTTCTGAGATACCAGCTTAACCGGATACTTGATCTCAATATTTTTACCGGAAAGTTGCTTAATGGTTTTATCGAACTGCTCTACTGCAGGATCATCCAGCTTAAAGAACTGCATTGCCCACTCGTCAGCAACCTGCAGGGAGGTCTTATAGATCTCTTGGTTTTCCTGATAGATGGCACGAATAGCCGTCTCGATTTTGCCTTTAATGTTCTCTTTAAGGTAATAGTGCTGCTTAGGTGATAACAGCGGAATCACATTACCATCACGGGTACGGAAAGTAATAAACTGCTCAGAAAAGTCTTTCAGAGAAGTCATCAGGTTTTCCTGCCAGTCATTGATATCTTCAGAAACAACGGCTTTCTTAACAACAGCGGCTTCCGGAAGGATAGCGTTGGCCAGAGGTAGCTGATCGACCTGCTGTTGTAAGCTGATCAGACGCAGCGCCAGACCATCTTTATCGATAAGGGCAACAGACTTCAGCGCGGTGATATCTTTTGCCATCTCCTGACGCAAAGGCATCAGGCTCGGGTCATTAAGTACAGAGATTCGCTGGTCGGCACTCTCCATCAGCAGGGTTGCACTTTCAACATCTTTTTCCAGCAACAGTTTGCGTCCTGCCAGTTTCACCAGATAATCTGATTCTGCCAGAAGCCAGTCGTTAGGACGTCTTCCTTTCACATCGGCAAGGGCAACCTGCAAACTCTTAATGCTCTTTTCTTGTTGACCAATTGCAGTTTCAGTGTGATTCACTGCCTGAGTAATCTGAGACTTGGTTGCACTCTCTGTTGCACTGATTCTCTGCTCCAACTGAGAGTTCATCGCCTTAACTTGCGACTCTAACTGGGCGATTTGTGCCTGATACTGGGTATTCTGCTGGTTCACTAACACTGCAGCACCACCGCCGACAAACAGAGTCAGGAAAATAGCGAATGTTCCCAGCTTAACGCCACGCTTGCCCTGTTTCTCTTCAAATTTGCTCACAGGTGTCGGAGTTTTTTCTTTGCTTGCCGTTTCTGATTTGCTTTCCGCCTTATCGGCTTTTGATTCGGCAGCTTCTGCTGATTGAGGGGAAGAGTTGTCTTCAGCAGTTTTTTGATTTTTTGCCGGTTTCGCCTCTTTAGTTTCCTTTTGCGGCTGTTCAGAGGTTACTTCTGTTTGAGAGTCTTTCTTTTCAGGTTCTGTTTGCCCGTTATTTTTACTTGTCATGCGCTTGTCCTGTTATATGCCGCGGCAAAATTGCAGCTAATAAGTCGGGGTTTGATGCACTTCCCGAGACCGATACGTTATTAAATCCTAATTCATTTGCCAAGTCAGCGATGCGCCGGCTCGGAACGATAATCATCTGACTGGTTAACCAGTCATTATCCGAAATACCACCAGCCAGATGTTCCAGTTGTTCACCACTGGTAATGATAAGATGCGTGATTCCCTGTTGCTGCCAGTCGGCAAACTGAGAAGCTCTATCATATTCCCGCTTATGACGCTGGTATACTTCACAATATGCAACAGTATCTGCAAACTTTGTCAGGGTATCATATATCAGCTCCCGCCCACCATTGCCTCTTAGTATGACAACCTTTTTTCCGGCAATTTCTTGTAGCTGAGGTAACTGAAGGAAATGTTCACTATCACTTATCGCAGGATAGTGTACGTCCTGACGAGAGACCCTGCGCAGGTTTTGAGCGGTTTTTTGACCAATGGCAAAATAGTCAGCTTTATCGGGCCATAAAAATTGCTGCGATTGCAAAATTTTGTCGGACCACGACACAGCGTGCTTGCTTACCGCAATAACAATATCTGCTTCGGCCAAAAGAGAGCCGAGCTGACTTGCTCCTGCTCCCTGAGAAAAGGAGATAAGAGGAAAGTGAGCTGCACTGATTTTACATTGCTCAATCAGTTGACATAACTCACTTCCTTCGGGATCAGGTCGAGTAACCAGAACCTTCATCTATTCGTGTTCGCTGTACAGCTTATCCAGTATCTCTTTTGCACCTTCATCTAACAGTTGCTCAGCAAGCTGAACGCCCATTTTCTCTGCATCATCCCTGTGACCACGCAATTCACCACGTACTACTTTACTGCCATCCGGCTCACCGACTAAAGCACGTAACCAGATTTCATCACCTTCCAGTATTGAGTAACTACCAATCGGAACCTGACAGCCACCTTCCAGACGAATGTTCATTGCACGCTCGCAACGCACTCTGTCTGCGGTATCTTTGTGGTTAAGAGGTTCAAGTAGCTTAATCAGGCGCTCATCATCCAGACGACACTCTATACCGACGGCACCCTGACCTACAGCAGGAAGAGACTGTTCCGGTTCAATAAAGCTCTTAATGCGCTCTTCCATCTCCAGACGCTTCAGGCCTGCAGAAGCGAGAATAATAGCGTCGTACTCACCGGCATCTAATTTGGCCAGACGAGTATTTACATTACCGCGAAGCTCTTTTACCACCAAATCAGGGCGAGATTCTTTCAACTGGCACTGGCGGCGCAGGCTGCACGTTCCGACAACAGAACCTTCAGGCAGCTCATCGATAGAGTTATAGGTGTTAGAAACAAAAGCATCCCTCGGGTCTTCACGCTCACAAATGGTGACCAGACCAAGGCCTTCAGGGAAAGCGACCGGAACATCTTTCATGGAATGCACAGCCAGATCAGCACGCCCTTCCAGCATGGCAACCTCAAGCTCTTTAACAAATAAACCTTTGCCACCCACTTTAGCTAACGGAGTATCTAAAATAATGTCTCCTTTCGTCACCATGGTGACCAGCTCCACTTCCAATCCGGGGTGGGCCGCCTGAAGAGCATCTCTTACATAGTATGCCTGCCACATTGCAAGCGGGCTTTTACGGGTAGCAATTCGAATAGGTGCAGTCTCTTTCATGAAGAATTTTCCGGTGTTTTATTTATGATAATCCCCTAATCCTACCACTCTATGGCACCGGCTCGCACGCATTGATCTAAGCTCTGATAAATTGTTCAGGTTTAGTGCCGATTGAAGAAAAATTATGTGATGTTTATCTCAAATATGAGTTACACTAATATCAGTGGCTATAGGAAAAGTAGATCAGATTCAAAAGAGTCAGCGAAATAAAAGGCTCCCTGATGCCCTCAGGCTTTGCAATTCCGTTTAACTTTACCTGCTGACGAAAAAGTGTTAAATTGATCACGTTTTGTTACGCATATAGAATAAAAACCAAGCGAAACCAGAATTAATCAATCAAGGAAATCCCTTGCAACTATATATCCAGACGATCATAAAAAGAGTCGACACTCTAAACCAGCAGCGCACAGAACGCTCGCTGGCAGTTATGGATCGTCAGGGTCAGCAGGTTTTCCACCTTATTCCTACGCTACTTCACTTCAACCACCCTTCCCTGCCCGGATACTACGACAAATCAGAAGCATTTGGTGTTTATAATTACCAGCCAAATGACGTTCAGAGTGATTACATTGAACAGCTATCCAGCCAGAGCGAGACAACCATTTCAGCGCCAGAAAGCGCAGAGATTCTGGCTCTTTATACTATGGGCAGTACCTCATCTATCGGCCAGAGCACATCCAGTGATTTAGACATCTGGGTATGTGTTTCTCCTAAGATGGACAGCGAAACCCGGGCACACCTGAGCAATAAATGCTTGCTGGTTACGGAGTGGGCGAAAGAGCTGGGGGTTGAAGCCAATTTCTTCCTGATGGATGAAGAAAGGTTCCGCAGTAATCGTTCTGAAGAGATGACTGGTGATAACTGTGGCTCTTCTCAGCATCTGTTGTTATTAGATGAGTTTTATCGCTCGGCAGTACGCCTTGCCGGCCAACGGTTACTGTGGCAAATCATTCCGCCGGAAATGGAAGAGTGCTACGACGAATATGTTAATCAGCTGTGTAAGAGCGGCTATATTGATTGCAAAGAGTGGATTGATTTCGGCTCTTTAAGCCGCATCCCGGCAGAGGAGTACTTCGGCTCTAACTTATGGCAACTGTATAAAAGTATCGATTCGCCATATAAATCTGTTTTAAAAGCGATTCTTCTGGAAGCCTATTCTTGGGAGTATCCTCATACTCAGCTATTGAGCATTGACAGTAAACGGCGCTTTTTTACCTATGAGCCAGACCTCTACAGCATGGATTCCTACTATCTTATGCTGGAAAAGGTCACCCTGTATCTGACCAGAATTAAAGACTTTAAGCGGCTGGATCTTGTCAGACGCTGTTTCTACCTGAAAACCCACGAGAAGTTATCCCGTGAACCGGGAGCCGGTTCGGTAGAGTGGCGACGTCAGGTTCTTAGCGAGCTGGTTCAGAATTGGGGATGGAGCTATGAAACGATTCAGGAGTTGGACAACCGACGTAACTGGAAAGTAGAACAGGTTAAAATTGTACACCTTGATCTTCTTGACGCTTTAATGCTCAGCTACCGTAACCTGATTCAGTTTGCCCGCCGTAATGATATAACCTCGGCCATCAGCCCTCAGGACATCAGTATTCTGGCCAGAAAACTGTATGCCGCTTTTGAGGTTCTTCCCGGCAAAGTGACTCTGCTTAACCCTCAGATCTCTCCTGATCTGCACGAATCGGATCTCAGTTTTATTCAGGTTCAGAAAGGCAGAACCAACAAGCCGGGATGGTATCTGTATAAAAAACCACTGGTTGCTAGTGAACTGATAGGCAGTAAGTGTCTGGAACACAATGAGTATCTGAGTAAGCTGGTTGCCTGGTCTTTCTTTAACGGTCTGATTACCGAATCTACCCGGTTACACTCTGTCATTCGCAATGCCAATCTGGATATAGATAAGTTTTATCAGATGGTGAGCGATCTGCGTAATACCTTCTCCCTGAGAAAACGCAGACCAACCATGCAGGCTCTGGGCAGTCCTTGCGAAATTAGCCAGCTTGCCATGTATATCAACTTCGAAAGTGATCCGACTGAAAAGCTCAGTTCACGTTCAATGAAAGTCGACCTGAAGAGCATTGATATCTTCAGCTTCAGCGACAAACAATCTTGTCTGATCGGTAGTGTTGATCTTGTCTACCGAAATTCATGGCATGAAGTCCGCACTATGCACTTTACCGGTGAAACAGCCATTCTGGATTCACTGAAGACCATTCTGGGTAAAATGCATCAGGATGCCCTGCCGCCGGAGTCGGTGGATGTGTTCTGCTACAGCAAAAACCTTCGCGGCATTATACGTAACACGGTTTATCAGCTTCTCGCTGAGTGTATTGAAATGCGCCTTAAGCCGGTAGAGAAACAGAACCGCAGGCGCTTTAAAGCGATTAAAGTTGCCGATCAGGTATTTGGTCTGTTTTTCGAGCGTCGCGGAGTATCGCTGCAAAAGCTGGAAAACTCCGTTGATTTCTATAAGAGCATTTCAGTCAATAAACTGAAAGGTTCGCCACTATCCAACCTTGATAAAGAGCAGGATTACCACCTGCCAGATGTTATTGACAGCTTCGCCAGTGAAGGTTTGGTTCAGTTTTTCTTCGAGGATACTCAGGACGGCTTCAATATCTATGTTCTGGATGAAGAGAATGGTGTCGAGGTTTACCACCAGTTTAATGGCGGAAAAGATGAGATGATCAACAGTGTCAATCATTTCTACACGTCAAGTCAGCAGGAATCGATGGAAAACCATACACTGATTAACTTCAACCTTCCTCAGTACTATCAGATTGTTCATCCTGAAGAAGGAGAGAGCTATGTTGTGCCGTATAGAAATGACAACTCACTCTGTTCCCGGCCATCCAAAGCGGTAAACGCATAACCGCTATTCGCATGACAACTAAAAAAGAGCCTTTCGGCTCTTTTTTTAATCCCACTCAATCTGTTCGTCACTCTGCTTTTCACACTCATGTTTAACCAAGGCAAAAAATTCCAGACCGGTTTTTGAACATATCCAGCTATTATCCTGATAAGAGAAGTGATAACCACCAGATTTTGATGCCAGCCAGATCTCCTGCATCGGCTCCTGACGGTTAATAACAATCTGACTTCTGTCTTCAAATTCCAGTGTCATTACATTTCCTACCGTCTCGTAATCAATGTCTGCGCCAGAATCATCAATAGCCTCTTCTAACCGATTGAACTCTTGATCGACTAATTGATGGTACTCAGTATCATTCATCCTGATCTATCCTATTGCTTTTCTTCTTAGTAGTGCGATTATAGGGGGCATTGAACTATTAATCACGAATTGCGCAATGAAAAAAATTATTATTGTACTCGGTTTATTGTCTGTTCTCGGATTGTCAGGATGTGGCAATACCGGACCACTCTACATGCCACAAGATGACACACAAGCTGAAGAAACTCAGTCATAACACATAGGGATTAGGAACTTGGATTACTTTAACTATCAGGATGATGGCCAACTCTGGGCAGAAAACGTTTCACTGACTTCGCTGGCAGAGCAGTATGGTACACCACTATATGTCTACTCCCGTGCAACACTTGAACGACACTGGAATGCTTTTGATAAAGCCGTAGGCGCCCACCCTCACCTTGTCTGTTATGCGGTCAAAGCCAACTCGAATCTGGGTGTACTCAATACCCTTGCACGATTAGGTTCAGGTTTTGATATTGTTTCCGGTGGTGAACTGGAAAGAGTTATTCAGGCAGGTGGCGACGCTTCTAAAGTGGTTTTCTCCGGTGTCGGGAAAACAGCAGCAGAAATGAAACGGGCACTTGAGCTGAAGATTAAGTGCTTTAACGTTGAATCAGAAGCGGAACTTGAAAGGCTCAACGAAGTAGCTCAGTCTCTGGGGGTTATTGCCCCTATCTCGCTGAGAATCAACCCGGATGTTGATGCCAAGACCCACCCTTATATCTCTACTGGTTTAAGAGATAATAAATTTGGTATCGCCTTTGAGCGTGCACCAGAAGTGTACCGCTTTGCCTCAGGCCTGAAAAACCTGAGCGTAGAAGGAATCGACTGCCATATCGGCTCTCAGCTGACGGATATCGAACCATTTATTGACGCAACCGATCGCTTACTGGCACTGATCGATAAGTTAATTGAAGATGGTATTAAGATCCGCCACCTTGATGTGGGCGGTGGCCTTGGGGTTGTTTATCGTGATGAGCTGCCACCACTACCGTCAGACTATGCAAAAGCGCTGCTGTCACGTCTGGAAAATCACCCGGAAATCGAGCTTATCTTCGAACCGGGCCGTGCCATCGCAGCTAATGCAGGCATTCTTCTGACTAAGGTCGAGTACCTGAAACCAACAGAGTATAAAAACTTTGCCATTGTCGATGCGGCAATGAACGACCTGATGCGTCCGGCACTGTATTCTGCATGGCAGGATATCGTCGCCGTTTCTCCCCGTGAAGGTGAGCCGACAACCTATGATATCGTTGGCCCGGTCTGTGAAACCGCAGACTTCCTGGGTAAAGAGCGTGAACTGGTTATTGAGCAAGGCGATCTACTTGCCGTCAGATCGGCCGGCGCGTATGCCTTTGCAATGGCTTCAAACTACAATGCCAGATTACGCCCTGCAGAAGTAATGGTTGATGGCGAAAACGTCCACTTGGTTCGTCAACGCGAAGCGCTTACGGATCTGTGGCGTCACGAACATGTTTTACCGGAGTAACTAGCAAGTATGCATTTCCATTTTTCAAAAATGCACGGTTTGGGTAATGACTTTATGGTTGTTGACTGCATTACCCAAAACATCTTTTTTTCTCCGGATCTGATCCGCAGGCTTGCGGATCGCCATACCGGTGTAGGCTTTGACCAGCTGTTAATTGTTGAAGCCCCCTATGATCCGGAGACTGACTTCCATTACCGCATTTTTAACGCTGACGGTAGTGAAGTAGAGCAGTGTGGTAACGGTGCCCGTTGCTTTGCCCGTTTTGTAAAAATGAAAGGGCTGACCAATAAGTTCAATATCAATGTCAGCACTAAAAAAGGCAAAATGGTACTCAAGCTGGAAGACGATGACTTAGTCACTGTTAATATGGGTGAGCCAGAGTTCGAACCGGGAAAAATTCCGTTTAAAGCGAAACAGAAAGAGAAAACCTATATACTCCGCGCGGAAGATCAAACGCTGTTTTGTGGTGCTGTCAGCATGGGTAACCCACATGTGGTTACAGTTGTTGATGATGTTGCCACAGCCAATGTAGAATCTACCGGCCCGTTACTTGAGTCCCATGAACGCTTCCCTGAAAGAGTTAATGCCGGCTTTATGCAGCTTATCAGCCGCAGTGAGATTAACCTGCGCGTTTATGAACGCGGCGCAGGTGAAACTCAGGCGTGTGGCAGTGGTGCCTGTGCAGCAGTCGCTGTGGGAATAATCCAGGGCTCTCTGGATGAAAAGGTAACGGTTCATTTACCAGGTGGCGATCTGATCATTCAGTGGCAAGGCCCGGGATACCCACTGTTTATGACGGGACCTGCAGCTCATGTGTTTGATGGCCAGCTCACCTGTTAAGTCAGAATTTATAAAGTGTTAAGGATGTATTTTGTCTCAGTTTGAAGCGGATGAATTAACCGCTGAAGTAGTTTCGCAATATCTTCGTGATTTCCCCGATTTTTTCCACAACAGAAGGGATCTGGTCGATCACCTCTCTATCCCCGTGCATGAACAAGGTACGGTATCACTGGTGGAGATGCAGATAAAAAGACAGAGAGACAGAATCAACCAACTGGAAGAAGAGATAACAGAGCTGATGTCGGTTGCGGCCAGCAATGATCATAACTTTCATCAGTTTATGGGACTTCAGGAACGGGTTCTGAAGTGCCGCTCTATACAAGAAGTTATTCAAAGCATAGAACAAGCGGCGAACGATCTCTCACTGTCAGCCTATGTAAAACTGATCGGTAGTCAGCACCCTGAATACTCTCTTTCACTTGAAAACTGGCAGCGATTTTCCACCAACCACTTTAATGGTAAAGATGCCTATCTGGGCAGGCTGAAAAAACAGGATCAGGAACTGTTATTTTCTGAACAGCCGACTCCGGAGCTGGGTTCTTACGTTATTCTTCCGCTATCAACCACTTCCGCGGTAGGTATTATTGCCTTCTCCAGTGAAGATGGCGGCCATTTTCAGCCCTCTATGGATACGCTGTTTTTGCGACATCTTGCTCTGGTCGTTTCTCACCTTACTACGACTCTTCCATGGGCTAGTGAGGATGTAAAACATGTCATCCAGACAAGCACTGCCTGATTCCCTGCTCATTCCAGTCACACGTTTCTGTGACTACCTTCGCAACGAAAAAGGGCTGAGCATCCACACGAGAAATAACTACCGCCTGCAGCTAGAGTTGGTTGCAGAGCAGTTGGTTTCGCTGGGGGTGACTGACTGGAACAAGGTTGACGCAGCGTGGGTCAGACAGTTGGTAGGCAAGTGCATGAGGCAAGGTATGAAGCCGAGCAGCATTTCAACCCGGCTATCTTCCCTGAGAAGCTTTTTCGATTTTCTGATACTAAAAGGCGAGCTGGCTGCCAACCCTGCAACCGGAATATCTCCGCCTAAAAAACAGAAGACTCTGCCTAAAAATCTAGACGTAGATGAAGTTGGTCAACTGCTTGAAGTGGATGAAACGGATCCTTTGGCAGTGCGCGATCGGGCAATGATGGAGCTTATGTACGGAACCGGTATCCGGCTGGCAGAGATGATCGCCCTTAATGTGCAAGACATTCAGACTGATGTTGAAGAGATAAGAGTGGTTGGTAAGGGTAATAAAGAGAGAAAAGCGCCTTTTTCCGGAGAAGCGCTTATCTGGACAGAAAAGTGGTTAAAAGTCCGGCCAATTCTGGCAAAGGCCGATGAGCCTGCGTTATTTATCTCTAAATCCGGCCAGCGAATATCACACAGAAATGTACAGAAACGTATGAAAGAGTGGGGAGTAAAACAGGGCGTTGCCAGCCATATTAATCCTCATAAACTAAGGCACTCATTTGCTACCCATATTCTGGAGTCCAGTGGCAACTTACGCGCGGTGCAAGAATTGTTGGGGCACGAGAATATCTCAACAACTCAGGTGTACACTCACCTGAACTTTCAGCACCTCGCTCAGGAATATGATAAAGCTCATCCGCGGGCCAAAAAGCAGAATAAAGCCGATAAAGAGTAGCACTATGCATATCTACCGACGCCTTAAACAGGTTAAAGCCATTAGTTTCGACCTTGATGACACTCTGTACGACAACTATCCCGTTATCGTCCGGGTAGAAAAAGAGATGGCTAAATGGCTACATCAGCATCACCCTGTCTCTGCCACTGTTCCTTTGGAAAAGTGGCACCAGTTTAAAAAACAGGTCTTAGCTGAACAGCCAGACCTAAAACATGATGTTACCCGCTGGAGAATGGAACAGATTAAATTTGGTCTTGTTCAGTTAGGATACGACATAGATAAGGCGACTCAGGCGTCAGAGAAAGGCATTGAACATGCTCTTTGGCTTAGGAACCAAGTCGATGTTCCACAAGAGACTCACCAGTTGCTCTCCGCCCTTAAAAAGAAATACCCCCTTGTCGCCATTACTAACGGCAATGTCGACGAGAACCAAATAGATCTGGGGCAGTATTTTGAGTTTGTATTGAGAGCCGGCCCGGACGGTCGCGCTAAGCCGTTTGCCGATATGTTTATCACCACTTCAAGGCGCCTCTCTCTGCCGCCGGAGCAGATACTTCACGTTGGTGATCACCCTATATCTGATGTTCAGGGTGCAAAACAGGCCGGTTATCAGGCTTGCTGGTTGAACCTGACCGGAGTATCTGCGAATAAGAGCGATAAAGTCCGCCAGTTACCGGATATTGAGATAAGCCAGCTTAGCCAGCTAAACCAATTGCTCTAAAAAGCACACCACAGCAAAGTTACTGCGCTACATTAGTCAAAAAATAATTGTCTATGTCAGATTTATAGCCATGTGCTCTTTGATAAGATACTAATATATGAAATATTAATGACGTGTCCTGTAAGCAGAGAAGTAGCGAATGACGCAAGAATGGAAGCACCCTCTTGAAAAGGAACTTTTCGAGAAACTATCTGTAGATACCTCTATCTTTGAGTTTCTTCACGCCAAGTGTCTGGACGGACTATTTTTTCGTGATATAGAAACTCAGCAACAGGAATGGATGAGTGATAGTTTCTGGCAGCTACTTGGATATGATCCCGCTGAAATGACGGGCTCAATTCAGGAACGAAGAGATAAAATCCATCCGGACGACCTGTCACTGGCTATTGATAATTATCAAAAGCACTGTGAAGACCCGACTCACCCCTATGACCAAATCGTACGTTATAAGCATAAAAACGGCTCAGATGTCTGGGTTCGCTGCCGCGGCATGGTGATCAGAGATGAGAACGGTAATCCTACCCGTATGCTGGGCGTTCATAACGATATAACCTTACTAAAGCAAACCGCGGCACTGCTGGAGCAAAAAAATTTAGAGCTGGAGAAACTTGCCCGCCACGATTTTCTGACCGGCCTGTATAACCGTTATGCCTTTGCAGAGATATTCGAGCAGCAGATGTTGCTGGCGATAAGGGAACAAGTTCCCGTCTCACTGGCAATGATAGATGTTGATCATTTTAAGAATATCAACGACTCACTCGGTCATCAGAGCGGAGATAAAGTCCTGATAAACATCGCCAATAAGCTTAGCGAACTTATCCGTGAGAGCGACATACTGGCCAGATTTGGCGGGGAGGAGTTTATCGTTCTTATGTTCAATACCAACCATAATGAAGCTCAGCGCGCCGCCGAACGGATCCGTCAGGGAATAGAACAGAGTATCTCTATCGACAGGAATCCGGTTACCGTCAGCGTCGGTCTGTCTACATTCGGCGAGAAAAGCATGCTGGGTATCGACCTCTCCCCTGCAGAAATCTACGATAAGATTGTTTCCAGAGCAGATAACGCTCTCTATAAAGCCAAGCAGTCAGGTCGCAACAAGATCTGTTATTAGCCCTCTTTCAGCCTCTCATTACTCAGCAATGATCTGTTAAGCTGGGTAGTGAGAGCAACAAGTCCGACCTGTTGTTATCTATATGTAAGCCATTAGTTACAATATAAACTTATTAAATAACTTTTATTTAAACTAAATAAAGGTTATCAAAACCCCATTAATATCAGGCCAATCGTTTTCTATTTCAAACTTATAAATACGCCTTTTAACCTTATTTGTTGGACAACCGTTTGCTTTATTTTTCATCTAATTTAAATTAATAAACAAAATCAGTAATAACTATATTTTATTAGAGATCAATATCACGATATCGAGCTGAATTAGAGCAATAACTTTTTAAATTTGTCCTAAATCAAATTAATTAAACATCATGATATGCCAATCTACTTATAGAATTTATTAACTATTAAATGGAAAAATTACATGACTAGTGCATTTTTCATCCCTACTGTAAACCTTATGGGCGCTGGCTGCCTTAAAGACGCAACAGACAGCATTCAATCTCAAGGCTTTAAAAAAGGTCTTATCGTTACAGATAAAATCCTTAACGAGATTGGTATCGTAAAACAAGTTCAGGACCTGTTAACTGAGCGTAGCGTAGAAACTGTCGTATTTGACGGTACTCAGCCTAACCCTACTATCGGTAACGTAGAAGCAGGCCTTGAGCTGCTAAAAGAACACGATTGTGACTTCGTTATTTCTCTTGGCGGTGGTTCTCCACACGATTGCGCTAAAGGTATTGCACTTGTAGCAGCAAACGGCGGCAAAATCGGTGATTACGAAGGTGTTGACCAGTCGGCTAAACCTCAGCTACCACTGATCGCTATCAACACTACTGCTGGTACAGCATCTGAAATGACTCGTTTCTGCATCATCACTGATGAAGAGCGTCACATTAAGATGGCTATCGTTGATAAGCACACAACTCCGCTTATCTCTGTAAACGATCCAGAACTCATGCTTGCTAAACCTGCTTCACTGACAGCAGCGACAGGTATGGATGCACTTACTCACGCTGTAGAAGCCTATGTTTCTATCGCTGCAACTCCTGTAACAGATGCAGTTGCTATTAAAGCAATCGAACTAATCCAGGCTTACCTACGCAAAGCAGTTAACCAGGGCGATGATATCGAAGCACGTGAGCAAATGGCTTACGCACAGTTTATGGCTGGTATGGCGTTCAACAACGCATCTCTTGGCTATGTTCACGCTATGGCGCACCAGCTAGGTGGTTTCTACGACCTTCCACACGGTGTATGTAACGCTATCCTGCTTCCACACGTACAGCGCTACAACGCTCAGGTTTGCCCTGAGAGACTGAAAGACGTTGCTAAAGCAATGGGTGTAGACGTAGAAGGTATGACTGCTGAGCAGGGCGCTGAAGCCGCTCTGGAAGCTATCATCTCTCTATCTAAAGATGTTGGTATCCCAGCTGGCCTTGAAGAGCTTGGTGCTAAGAGTGAAGATATCCCTGTGCTTGCAGACAACGCTCTTAAAGATGCATGTGGTCTGACTAACCCTAAACAAGCAACTCACGAAGAAATCTCTGAGATCTTTAAAGCTGCTCTATAATTAAGCTTTATAATCTAAATTTAAAGGTGCTGATATTCAGCACCTTTTTTATTTATTCCGTATAGATAAATAATATTTCTTTATGGGAAAGGTAATAAATTTTATTAAATAATCGACATTTAACATTTCCTTCACCATATAATCGTTTAACAGCTCATCTTACTTTAATTTCTATTCCTGACCATTAATTATAATTTACATAATAAGCACACTCTATTAATAACAATGAGGTTATTATTGATGATTACAAGAAAGTGATAAATATCAATTCTCCTTTACATTAATTAATTGCGTACTTTATCAGTAATGATTTATTTATAACCAGATTCACCGACAAAATTCAGCTTTATACTCAGCCTACGCAATAACCCTTCACATCGGCTCTCTACGGATTATGCTGTTTACCCTACATTCATAAATTCAAGCAAAGAGATCGCTATAGAGGCTCTTTCCGACGTAAAGGCTTCATACATCATTGAAATGTTCGTCCTCTGGATTAAAGATCCTTAAATTCTCTCCTTCAGAAGGCTACAGAGTTATTCAGGTAACCATGCGCATCAGGTGTCTTATTGAAAGATAAAACTAATGCCTGAGTGCCTTATAGAGCCAAATAGTATTAACAGCTATAAGACGACACACCGGAGGTTCATCAGTACAAGGTCAGGAAACAAGGTCAGGAAACAGATATAGTGTTCATTGAAGCGTGAGGTTGGAAAGAGTTTACAAAGCTAGCACGAGAAGTAGTAGATCTTACTTAATTGGTTTAGCATTTCTTGTAACTACCTAATCAGCACAACTTGGGTAATAAAATTTTAAATTGCCTAAACGCAAAAAAGCCTCAGCATTTCTGCTAAGGCTTAGGATAAGTGGCGGAGAGGCTGGGCTTGCAGGCAAGCGGGACTCGTTGGCCGAAGGCCGAAAGTAATACGCCAGATACGAAAAAACCCCAGTATTTCTACTGAGGTTTCAAATAAGTGGCGGAGCGGACGGGACTCGAACCCGCGACCCCCGGCGTGACAGGCCGGTATTCTAACCAACTGAACTACCGCTCCGCTGCGTGTCTGGTTAGACAAATTTAAAAGCCTGGCGATGTCCTACTCTCACATGGGGAAGCCCCACACTACCATCGGCGCTATTGCGTTTCACTTCTGAGTTCGGCATGGAATCAGGTGGGTCCACAACGCTATGGTCGCCAAGCAAAATTCTGTTTTTGATTTCACTTTTTCTAAAAAAGTGAAAACCAACAAATCGGAAAGCTGTTTAAAAGTCTTATTTACACATTCAATGTTCTATTTGAGTCCAAAACAAAACCCCTTGGGTGTTGTATGGTTAAGCCTCACGGGCAATTAGTACAGGTTAGCTCAACGCCTCACAACGCTTACACACCCTGCCTATCAACGTCGTAGTCTACGACAACCCTTTAGGATACTTAAAGTATCAGGGAGAACTCATCTCAAGGCTCGCTTCCCGCTTAGATGCTTTCAGCGGTTATCGATTCCGAACTTAGCTACCGGGCAATGCGTCTGGCGACACAACCCGAACACCAGAGGTTCGTCCACTCCGGTCCTCTCGTACTAGGAGCAGCCCCTTTCAATTCTCCAACGCCCACGGCAGATAGGGACCGAACTGTCTCACGACGTTCTAAACCCAGCTCGCGTACCACTTTAAATGGCGAACAGCCATACCCTTGGGACCGACTTCAGCCCCAGGATGTGATGAGCCGACATCGAGGTGCCAAACACCGCCGTCGATATGAACTCTTGGGCGGTATCAGCCTGTTATCCCCGGAGTACCTTTTATCCGTTGAGCGATGGCCCTTCCATTCAGAACCACCGGATCACTATGACCTGCTTTCGCACCTGCTCGAATTGTCATTCTCGCAGTCAAGCGGGCTTATGCCATTGCACTAACCACACGATGTCCAACCGTGTTTAGCCCACCTTCGTGCTCCTCCGTTACTCTTTGGGAGGAGACCGCCCCAGTCAAACTACCCACCAGGCACTGTCCTCACCCCGGATAACGGGGCTAAGTTAGAACATCAAACATACAAGGGTGGTATTTCAAGGATGGCTCCACTGTATCTGGCGACACAGTTTCAAAGCCTCCCACCTATCCTACACATGTAGGCTCAATGTTCAGTGCCAAGCTGTAGTAAAGGTTCACGGGGTCTTTCCGTCTAGCCGCGGGTACACTGCATCTTCACAGCGATTTCAATTTCACTGAGTCTCGGGTGGAGACAGCGTGGCCATCATTACGCCATTCGTGCAGGTCGGAACTTACCCGACAAGGAATTTCGCTACCTTAGGACCGTTATAGTTACGGCCGCCGTTTACCGGGGCTTCGATCAAGAGCTTCGACCTAAGTCTAACCCCATCAATTAACCTTCCGGCACCGGGCAGGCGTCACACCGTATACGTCATCTTACGATTTTGCACAGTGCTGTGTTTTTAATAAACAGTTGCAGCCACCTGGTATCTGCGACTTCCGATAGCTCCATCCGCAAGGGACTTCACCGTCAGAAGCGTACCTTCTCCCGAAGTTACGGTACCATTTTGCCTAGTTCCTTCACCCGAGTTCTCTCAAGCGCCTTGGTATTCTCTACCCGACCACCTGTGTCGGTTTGGGGTACGATTCCTTACAATCTGAAGCTTAGAGGCTTTTCCTGGAAGCATGGCATCAATGACTTCACGCCCTTGGGCGCTCGACATCGTGTCTCGGCCTTAAGATTTCCCGGATTTACCTAAGAAATCAGCCTACGCACTTGAACCTGGACAACCGTCGCCAGGCCCACCTAGCCTTCTCCGTCCCCCCATCGCAATTGTAAGAAGTACGGGAATATTAACCCGTTTCCCATCGACTACGCCTTTCGGCCTCGCCTTAGGGGTCGACTTACCCTGCCCCGATTAACGTTGGACAGGAACCCTTGGTCTTCCGGCGAGGGGGTTTTTCACCCCCTTTATCGTTACTCATGTCAGCATTCGCACTTCTGATACCTCCAGCAAACCTTACAGTTCACCTTCAACGGCTTACAGAACGCTCCCCTACCCAATATCTAAAAGATATTGCCGCAGCTTCGGTGTATAGCTTAGCCCCGTTACATCTTCCGCGCAGGCCGACTCGACCAGTGAGCTATTACGCTTTCTTTAAATGATGGCTGCTTCTAAGCCAACATCCTGGCTGTCTGAGCCTTCCCACATCGTTTCCCACTTAGCTATACTTTGGGACCTTAGCTGGCGGTCTGGGTTGTTTCCCTCTCCACGACGGACGTTAGCACCCGCCGTGTGTCTCCCGGATAGTACTTACTGGTATTCGGAGTTTGCAAAGGGTTGGTAAGTCGGGATGACCCCCTAGCCTTAACAGTGCTCTACCCCCAGTAGTATTCGTCCGAGGCGCTACCTAAATAGCTTTCGGGGAGAACCAGCTATCTCCAGGTTTGATTGGCCTTTCACCCCTAGCCACAAGTCATCCGCTAATTTTTCAACATTAGTCGGTTCGGTCCTCCAGTTGATGTTACTCAACCTTCAACCTGCCCATGGCTAGATCACCTGGTTTCGGGTCTATACCTAGCAACTCGACGCCCAGTTAAGACTCGGTTTCCCTACGGCTCCCCTAATCGGTTAACCTTGCTACTAAATATAAGTCGCTGACCCATTATACAAAAGGTACGCAGTCACACCACGAAGGTGCTCCTACTGCTTGTACGTACACGGTTTCAGGTTCTATTTCACTCCCCTCACAGGGGTTCTTTTCGCCTTTCCCTCACGGTACTGGTTCACTATCGGTCAGTCAGTAGTATTTAGCCTTGGAGGATGGTCCCCCCATATTCAGACAGGATATCACGTGTCCCGCCTTACTCGATTTCACTAATAATGACGTGTCGGTTACGGGGCTATCACCCTGTATCGCTGGACTTTCCAGACCATTCACCTGCATCATTAAAAGCTTAAGGGCTAATCCAATTTCGCTCGCCGCTACTTTCGGAATCTCGGTTGATTTCTACTCCTCCGGGTACTTAGATGTTTCAGTTCCCCGGGTTTGCCCTGTTAACCTATGTATTCAGTTAACAGTAACTGCTTATGCAGTTGGGTTTCCCCATTCGGAAATCGTAGACTCAAGTGGCTTTTACTGCCTAATCTACGCTTATCGCAAGTTAATACGTCCTTCATCGCCTCTGACTGCCAAGGCATCCACCGTGTACGCTTAGTCACTTAACCATACAACCCCAAGAGGTTTCTATGTATGGCAAACAACCAAGGTTTGTGTCTCTCATTATTTGAATGAGCGAGAGACATTTCGATTTTGCCGGACTCAAATATAAGCATCATTACTCAGTAATGTTGCTTCCAAGAACACTTGAATGTGTGTTGGTACCTAAATCTCTTATGTTTCAAAGAAAGATTCAGGATTTGAGAACTTTTAATTAGATAACAATCAATCAAATTGTTATCTGTCAGCTTTCCAAATTGTTAAAGAGCTAATCACTTCCGAAGAAGTAACCATTTTTAAGAGCACTTTAAAGTTTCTACTTAAAGAAATGCGCTTAAAGATGGTATCCCGTAGGGGAGTCGAACCCCTGTTACCGCCGTGAAAGGGCGGTGTCCTAGGCCTCTAGACGAACGGGACATCTTTGTAAGTGTTGGGCACTTACTTCTCTTTACTTTCTAAACCTAATCAATCTGTGTGAACACTCATCAATGCACAATCTATCGTTAAGGAGGTGATCCAGCCCCAGGTTCCCCTAGGGCTACCTTGTTACGACTTCACCCCAGTCATGAACCACAAAGTGGTAAGCGTCCCCCCGAAGGTTAAACTACCTACTTCTTTTGCAGCCCACTCCCATGGTGTGACGGGCGGTGTGTACAAGGCCCGGGAACGTATTCACCGTGGCATTCTGATCCACGATTACTAGCGATTCCGACTTCATGGAGTCGAGTTGCAGACTCCAATCCGGACTACGACGCACTTTTTGGGATTCGCTTACTCTCGCGAGTTCGCCGCCCTCTGTATACGCCATTGTAGCACGTGTGTAGCCCTACTCGTAAGGGCCATGATGACTTGACGTCGTCCCCACCTTCCTCCGGTTTATCACCGGCAGTCTCCCTGAAGTTCCCACCCGAAGTGCTGGCAATCAAGGATAAGGGTTGCGCTCGTTGCGGGACTTAACCCAACATTTCACAACACGAGCTGACGACAGCCATGCAGCACCTGTCTCAGAGTTCCCGAAGGCACTAATCCATCTCTGGAAAATTCTCTGGATGTCAAGAGTAGGTAAGGTTCTTCGCGTTGCATCGAATTAAACCACATGCTCCACCGCTTGTGCGGGCCCCCGTCAATTCATTTGAGTTTTAATCTTGCGACCGTACTCCCCAGGCGGTCTACTTAACGCGTTAGCTCCGAAAGCCACTCCTCAAGGGAACAACCTCCAAGTAGACATCGTTTACGGCGTGGACTACCAGGGTATCTAATCCTGTTTGCTCCCCACGCTTTCGCATCTGAGTGTCAGTATCTGTCCAGGGGGCCGCCTTCGCCACCGGTATTCCTTCAGATCTCTACGCATTTCACCGCTACACCTGAAATTCTACCCCCCTCTACAGTACTCTAGCTTGCCAGTTTCAAATGACCTTCCCGGGTTGAGCCCAGGGCTTTCACATCTGACTTAACAAACCACCTGCATGCGCTTTACGCCCAGTAATTCCGATTAACGCTCGCACCCTCCGTATTACCGCGGCTGCTGGCACGGAGTTAGCCGGTGCTTCTTCTGCAGCTAACGTCAAATGATAGTGCTATTAACACTACCACCTTCCTCACTGCTGAAAGTGCTTTACAACCCGAAGGCCTTCTTCACACACGCGGCATGGCTGCATCAGGCTTGCGCCCATTGTGCAATATTCCCCACTGCTGCCTCCCGTAGGAGTCTGGACCGTGTCTCAGTTCCAGTGTGGCTGATCATCCTCTCAGACCAGCTAGAGATCGTCGCCTTGGTGAGCCATTACCTCACCAACTAGCTAATCTCACTTAGGCTTATCCAATCGCAGAAGGCCCGAAGGTCCCCTCTTTTCCCCCGTAGGGCGTATGCGGTATTAGCTATCGTTTCCAATAGTTATCCCCCTCGACTGGGCAAATTCCTAAGCATTACTCACCCGTCCGCCGCTCGACGTCCAACAAATCATCCGAAGAGTCAATGTTGCCGTTTCCGCTCGACTTGCATGTGTTAGGCCTGCCGCCAGCGTTCAATCTGAGCCATGATCAAACTCTTCAATTTAAGTTTTTGTGGCTCAATGAATACTGAACATTACATAAGTAATGTTTGAATTGACTGTGCTCTTGTTGGTTTTCACTTTTGAAAAAGTGAAACAAAACAGCTCAAGGCTGCTTTCCAACTCGAATGGTCACTTCGTATCATTGAAACCGAATTGAAACCGAAGTTTCTAATTTGATTATCATCAACGAGTGCCCACACAGATTGATAGGTTTAAATTGTTAAAGAGCAACTTCAAAGGGTAAAAACTTTTAGTTTTAAGCTTTTCAGCTTTCCCTGTGAAGTGGGCGGCCATTTTAACGAGATAACTTGTAGTGTCAAACACTTTTTTAAATTATTTCTTAATGACCAAATTTTCTCACCAACCTCTCGAGCCTTTGTTTAACAGGGTCTCGCTGTTGGGAGATGCGCATTATAGGGAGATTTAGTTTATGCGCAAGCCCTTTTTTAAAATTTATTTAAATTTCTTTTTTTCTGGCTTATTTATCGCCTGTTCTGACAAAAAATGGCCTAAAAAGGCCATTTCTAACTAATTTTCAGCTTAACTATATAAAAGCGTAGGCATCTGAGAACATATGTTCAGCCAGCGCTCCTTTATCCCGGGTAAACTGTTCTCTGGCTGCGCCAGCCATTTCAAATCGTCCGGCTATATAGATGTCATACTCTTCTAAGCTATCAAAGTCTTCGTTAATAGCAGCTAATACGTTACCTGACTTTCCTTGCCAGTTATTGTTCATCTGCTCAACCACAGGAACAAAGTGGATATTGTGTTTATCTTTTGCGATGCCCATAAGCTCATCGTGAGCATATAGCTGGCAATCGGTTCTTGCTCCCCAGTAAACATATACCGGTTTATCTATATTCTGGCTGATACAGTGATCCAGTATTGAGCGCACATAACTAAATCCGGTACCACCAGCTATTAACAGCAATGGACGAGAAGACTCTTTAAGCCATGCGTCACCATGCGGGGCATCAATCTCTATGCTCTCATCACTCTGGATAGCCTGCTTCATTTTCTCTACAACTTCTTGCGAGTAAGGATTTTCGTCAGCACTGCCAATATGCAGTTCCAGTTCACCTTCATGGCGGCACGGACTGCTGGCAATAGAGAATGGCCTTTTATCCTTTTCACCCATCACAACCATAAGATACTGCCCGGCCTTAAACTCTATTTTGCTTTCCGGGTGCAGCAGTATTCTGCAGGTATTGGACGCCAAAGGCTCTATCGACTTAACTTTACAACTTATATTCATTTCTTCCTCTTACTCTTCGAAGGTAAGTTTAGTATCCGACTTTACATAAGCCAGACAGGGGAACATCCACCCTGCCTTTTGTTCTTTATCTGTGAGTATAGGATCCAGATGATATTCGATGCGGCCTTCCAGTTTCCGGCACATACACATACTGCATACGCCAACCTGGCAACGATTTGGAAACTCGATATTATTGTTGAGCGCGGCTTCCAATACCGTTGAGCCTTCAGGCACATCGAACTCTATCCCAGCAGGATAAAGGGTGACTTTATAGGTCATAAGATACCTAACTCATCCCATATTTTATCTATTTTAGCGACAACTTCCGGGTCTTTCTTTATAGGACGCCCCCACTCACGATCGGTTTCACCAGTCCATTTGTTGGTTGCATCCAGCCCCATTTTCGAGCCAAGCCCCACCACAGGAGAAGCAAAATCAAGGGAATCGATCGGAGTGTTATCGATCATTACGGTATCTCTGGAAGGGTCCATCCGTGTAGTGATTGCCCAGATAACATCATTCCAGTCCCGCGCATCGACATCATCATCACACACAATAACGAACTTGGTGTACATAAACTGACGCAGGAATGACCAGACGCCCATCATGACTCTTTTAGCATGACCGGGATATTGTTTCTTCATCGTCACGACGGCCATACGGTAAGAACACCCTTCCGGAGGCAGGTAAAAGTCAACGATTTCAGGAAACTGCTTCTGAAGAATAGGTACGAACACTTCGTTTAGTGCCACCCCCAGTACGGCAGGTTCATCGGGTGGACGACCGGTATAAGTACTGTGATAAATCGGGTTATTGCGCATGGTGATATGGGTGACAGTAAATACTCTGTGCTGCTCTACCTCATTGTAGTAGCCGGTATGGTCACCATAAGGCCCTTCATCAGCAAACTCTTGTGGGTCGATATAACCTTCCATAACAATCTCAGCACCTGCAGGTACTTCAAGATCATTACTGACGGATTTAACCACTTCAGTCTTACTGCCTCTTAACAGGCCGGCAAATGCATATTCCGACAAGGTATCCGGAACCGGTGTAACGGCACCAAGTATGGTTGCGGGATCAGCACCAAAGGCCACAGAGACAGGGAAAGGTTCTCCCGGGTGGGTTTCCATCCAGTCTTGCAAATCTAACGCACCGCCACGGTGAGCCAGCCAGCGCATAATGACTTTGTTCTTGCTCAGCTTCTGCTGGCGATAGATGCCCAGATTCTGACGCTTTTTATTTGGCCCTTTAGTAATGGTCAATCCCCAGGTTAACAGGGGAGCCACATCTTCCGCCCAGCAACTCATTACGGGAATCTTATCCAAATCCACTTCATCATCCTGCCAGACTATCTCCTGACATGGCGCTTTACGAAGTCGTTTAGTGGGCATATTCAGTACCTGTTTGAAGACAGGTATTTTCTCAATAGCATCCTTTAAGCCTTTAGGTGGCTCAGGCTCTTTAAGGTAAGCAAGCCACTGACCAACTTCCCTTAGCTCAGAAACACTATTACGCCCCATCCCCATCGCGACACGCTCAGAGGTACCAAACAGGTTAGTTAATACAGGAATATCAGAACCGACAGGATTCTCAAATAACAGAGCCGGACCACCAGCCCTTAATGTCCGGTCGCTGATTTCGGTCATTTCATAATGCGGGTCAATCGGCTGGCTAATCCGCTTTAACTCTCCTTGCTGTTCGAGATAAGCAAGAAATTCTCGTAAATCCTTAAAACTCATAGGGCTAACTGTCACTGGCTTAAAAAAACAATATTATAACAAATCACGCCAGATCCAACGGACTATTTAAATTATTCAGCAGTCACCTGTTTTATAGCCTTACTGTTCACGGAGGTATTTGTCTCCTGTAGCATCTTCAGCCAGCTGCTATACCCCTGACTAGAAAGCTCTTGTGCAACCGCGGTGGCCTGTTCCGCTTCTTTTACGGACAATCGTTCAATAAAAAAAGCTTTGATCTCTTCTGTCAGAGGTCTTTTAGAAGCAAGGTATTTAATCACCTCGTTGTGCAGGGTCGGATTTGATGCTGCATCCATAATGAGCTTATTCGAGAACTCATCGCCAATTTCCATCAACCTGAAGAGTTCTTGCTGGCTATTTTTATCGGTACGCATTCTCCATAACAGTTTGTAGACGCGCGGATCCTCACTCTCTCTGGCCAGACGTGTCATCACCTGATTTGATGGCAACCAGAAAATAATCTTATTGTCAGACTGTACTATCTGTTCAACCAGATACTCTATAGCCGGAGGAGAAAGGCCATCCATCTCTTCAATTAACAGTTTCTCTCTCAATTTGGTTTCTGTTGAGCTTCCTTCATTTAGCCATGTCTCAAGGTGAAGTTCTTTGCGCTCAGCTGCCAGTACAAAATTGAGGATCTTCTGTTCATACTGCCATTTACGCAGGATACGGTTTGCAATAGAAGGATAGGCAAATGCCGGAGTAGTGAATTCATATCCATCACCAATATGGCGTAGCTGATAGGCAGGCGGGATCAAGGATAGAGATTTAATATAGTCCGCCAATTCGGGAGTGATCAGCATTTCCTCTTTTTCAATCTGCTGTAAAAGCAAAAAGCGCACGGCTTCCTGCTGAGCCAGAAACAGTTTGTCCATCTCAGCGACAAGCTTATCGACTTCTCCCAGTCTGGCATACTCCTTGAATTCGGCGGTTTTATCATTGACCAATTGGTCCGCTACCCACATTTGACGGGTATGGGGCAACATCTCTTCGGCATACACTGAAGCGGTTGTAATAAGAAATGAAATAAACAGAGACCAGACAGCTCCTTGTCGCATACTTACCCTCCTCCGGCAGCTAAATAAAGTGTAAACCATGAAAGCCATCTTTACCTGAGAGAAAAGAGAGCCTGAATCGTGCCAAATAAAAAACACCACCCTATGAGTATGGGTGGTGTTTCAGATTTCAGCTAGATTTTCTGTCAGGTTTGATGACTACTGCCTGCGCATTGCGTCGAAGAACTCGTTGTTCGTCTTAGTCATTGCCAGCTTATCAATAAGGAATTCCATCGCATCGATTTCACTCATAGGGTGAACAATCTTACGCAGAATCCACATTTTCTGTAGCTCATCTGCCTTAGTCAGTAGCTCTTCACGACGAGTACCACTGCGGTTAAAGTCAATAGCAGGGAATACACGTTTTTCAGCAATCTTACGGTTAAGGTGCAGTTCCATATTACCTGTACCTTTAAACTCTTCGTAGATAACTTCATCCATCTTAGAGCCGGTATCAACCAGTGCAGTTGCAATGATAGTCAGGCTACCGCCCTCTTCTACATTTCGTGCAGCACCGAAGAAACGCTTAGGACGATGCAGGGCATTGGCATCCACACCACCAGTCAGAACTTTACCAGATGAAGGTACTACTGTGTTATAAGCACGTGCCAGACGAGTAATGGAGTCAAGCAGGATCACTACGTTTTTCTTATGCTCAACTAAGCGCTTGGCTTTTTCGATCACCATTTCAGCTACCTGAACGTGGCGGGAAGCCGGCTCATCGAAGGTAGAAGCAACTACTTCACCTTTTACCAGTCTCTGCATCTCTGTTACTTCTTCAGGACGTTCGTCAATCAGTAGTACCATTAACTCACACTCAGGGTGGTTATAAGCAATGCTCTGAGCAATGTTCTGAAGCAGCATTGTTTTACCCGCTTTTGGCGGAGCAACAATCAGACCACGTTGTCCTTTACCGATTGGTGATGCTAAGTCCAGAACACGAGCGGTAATATCTTCTGTAGAACCGTTACCTCGCTCCATTACCATACGCTCGTTAGCATGCAGAGGAGTCAGGTTTTCGAACAAGATTTTATTGCGGGCATTATCCGGCTTGTCATCGTTAACTGTGTTAACTTTCAACAGGGCAAAGTAGCGTTCGCCATCTTTTGGCGGGCGGATTTTACCGGCAATTGAGTCACCTGTTCTCAGGTTAAAGCGGCGGATTTGGCTTGGAGATACATAGATGTCATCCGGACCAGCAAGATATGAGCTATCGGCACTTCGTAGGAATCCAAATCCATCCTGTAAGATTTCAAGTACCCCATCCCCGAAAATGTCCTCACCGCTTTTCGCGTGAGCTTTCAGGATTGAGAAAATAATGTCTTGTTTACGTAGACGGGCAAGGTTTTCCAGACCTAGGCTTTCACCAAGTTTCACAAGCTCAGAGACAGGCCTGTTCTTCAGTTCAGTCAGATTCATAGTAGTAGATACTTTAGCTTTAGTAGTCAAAATAGGATCTGTATGTGTTAGTTAAGATATTTTCGGTCTCAGGATCGACCAAGAAATGAACATTTGTTTATTTAACGTGCGATAAACTATCACTAAAAATTAGTCTAGTCTAGCATTACAAAAAACAAAACCGTGCATTTGTTAAGATGCACGGTTTCTCACTCTATGGATACAAATCTGCTTATAGATTCGCGTCCAGAAACTCTTTTAGTTGAGTCTTAGATAGCGCACCAACTTTAGTTGCTGCAACGCTTCCGTCTTTAAACAGAAGTAAAGTTGGGATTCCACGAATACCAAACTTAGGCGGAGTACCCGCGTTTTGGTCAATATTTAATTTACCGATAGTGAGTTTGCCTTCATATTCTTCAGCAATTTCGTCCAGAATCGGCGCAATCATTTTACAAGGACCACACCACTCTGCCCAAAAATCAACAAGAACAGGGCCTGCAGCTTTGATTACATCGCTTTCAAAACCTTCATCAGATAGCTGCAAAATCTTATCACTCATCTTCCACTCCAATGTTTTATATGCTACTGGTTGGATGATAACCAGGAAATAGATACTCTATTGGAATGTATTTACTTCCGTAATGCAACCCTTAACTGATATTCTATAGCAATGAAAAAGACGCACATCACAGAGCAAAAGTTCGCCGACTTGGATTTAAATCCGCAAGTCATTGAAGGATTGGAGAAAAAAGGGTTTGAGTATTGCACCCCTATCCAGGCCTTGGCGTTGCCGGTACTGCTCACCGGCCAAGACATTGCAGGCCAGGCCCAAACGGGTACTGGTAAAACCTTAGCGTTTCTTACTGCTACTTTTAATCACCTGCTGAACACACCAGTAGATAAAGAGCTAAAAGGTTCACAACCAAGAGCCATCATTATGGCTCCGACCCGTGAGCTGGCGATTCAGATCTATAATGATGCTGCCCCGCTGATTGCTTCTACCGGAATCAAAGCCGGATTGGCTTATGGTGGCGAGAGCTATGATAAGCAGCTTGCTAAACTTCAGTCCGGTGTAGATATCCTTATCGGTACTACCGGCCGTATTATTGATTTCTACAAGCAGAAAGTGTTTAACCTGAATCATATTCAGGCTGTTGTTCTTGATGAAGCAGACCGTATGTTTGATTTAGGCTTTATTAAAGACATCCGCTTCTTGTTCCGTCGTATGCCTGAGCCTCAGGACCGACTAAACATGCTGTTTTCTGCCACGCTTTCTTATCGTGTACAGGAACTGGCTTTCGAGCATATGCACAACCCTGAGCATGTTGTAGTTGAGCCAGAACAAAAAACTGGCCACCGCATTCAGGAAGAGCTTTTCTACCCTTCTAACGAACACAAAATGCCACTGCTTCAAACACTAATAGAAGAAGACTGGCCTGATCGCGCTATCGTATTTGCCAACACTAAATATAAGTGTGATTCCATCTGGGGTCATCTGGCTGCCGACGGTCACCGTGTCGGACTTCTGACCGGTGATGTACCGCAGAAGAAACGAGAAAAGATTCTTGAGCAGTTCACCAAAGGTGATGTCGATATTCTGGTTGCAACCGACGTGGCAGCACGCGGACTGCATATTCCTCAGGTAACTCACGTATTCAACTATGATCTGCCGGACGATTGTGAAGACTATGTTCACCGTATCGGCCGTACAGGTCGTGCAGGTGCAAGTGGCCACTCTATCAGCTTTGCCTGTGAAGATTACGCTATCAACCTGACAGCAATTGAAGAGTACATTGAGCACACTATTCCTGTGTCTGATTACGACCCTTCAGCGTTAATCGAAGATCTGCCTGCTCCGTTAAAGAGCAGAACCAGAAATCCGAACATGCGTCGCACCAATACAGGTGGTTCCAGAAATGGTAACCGTAACAACAGACGTAACTATCGCTCACGTCCGCAGCGTAGCTAAGGAAACTAAAGGTACTATGGATAAAACAGTTTCATCTCCTCTCTATGCGGCTATTGATCTGGGTTCAAATAGCTTTCATATGCTCGTCGTGCGTCATATTGACGGCAGCGTTCAGACCATGGCAAAAATCAAACGTAAGGTCCGCCTTGCTGCCGGTCTGGATAAAGAGAATGCTCTCAGCAATGAAGCTATGCAGCGTGGATGGGACTGCCTGAGTCTTTTTGCTGAAAGGCTTCAGGACATTCCGGAACAAAATATCCGTATCGTCGGTACAGCTACGTTGCGTACTGCTACGAATGCGGATGTTTTCCTTGAAAAAGCAAATGCTATTTTGGGTTACCCGATCGAGGTGATCAGCGGTGATGAAGAAGCCGCGACCATTTACCGCGGTGTTGCACACACTTCCGGTGGTGTCGGCAAGCGTCTGGTGGTTGATATCGGCGGAGCCAGTACCGAGATGGTTATTGGTGAAAGCTTTGACGCTAAAGCCCTGACCAGCCTGAAAATGGGCTGTGTTACCTGGCTGGAGAAACATTTCCACGATCGTCAGTTAACAGAAAAGAACTTCTCAGTCGCTATCGATGCTGCCAAGCAGACTCTTAAGCCAATACTTAAGCAGTATCAGGATATCGGCTGGGATGTCTGTGTCGGTGCCAGCGGAACGGTTCAGGCACTACAGGAAATCATGCTGGCTCAAGGTATGGATGAGCTTATTACCCTTGCTAAGCTAAAACGCTTGCAGAAGCAGGCGATGCGTTCTGATCATCTGGAAGAGCTGGAAATTGAAGGTCTAACACTGGAAAGAGCACTGGTGTTTCCAAGTGGCTTATCCATCTTAATCGCAGTATTCGAGTTACTGGAAATTGACTCTATGACTTTATCCGGAGGCGCACTGCGTGAAGGTCTGGTCTATGAGATGATTGAGCAGATGCGTCAAAGTGACGTAAGAGCCAGAACCATCTGCAGCGTTCAAAACCGCTATCAGATAGATAAAGCTTATGGCGAACAAGTCTCTCAGGTTTCTGCAAAACTATTCAGACAGTGTGGCGGCAACCAATGGATAGCTGAACCTCAAGCCGAAATGTTACTGGCAACCGCCAGCCAGTTGCACGAGATTGGTCTGGCGATTGATTTTAAGAAAGCCGGCGAGCATGCCGCTTATCTGCTGCACAATCTGGACCTTCCCGGTTATACAAGAGCACAAAGATATTATCTGGCAGAGATGACCCGTCGCTATAAAGATCAGATTAGTGCAATGCCTATTCAACACGCTCTTTCTGAAACGAATGGTAAGCGCTTACTTCGCCTTTTACGACTAGCTGTCATACTGACTCACAGGCGCAGCTCCGTACTGGTGCCTGAGTTTGTTCTTTCTGCAGATGGTAAGTCCCTGACGCTGGAGATAGAAAAAAGCTGGCTAAGTAACAACCCGCTAAGTTGTGCAGAGCTGGAAATTGAGTCAAACCGACAGTCTGATATGGGCTGGCCGTTGACTATCGTAGCAAAAGAGTAAAATTGGGCTATTTATAGCAGGCATTAAAAAGGGCGGATTATCCGCCCTTTTACTATTTCATGTTAACTGAGTTATTTTGTGTTAACGAAGCTGTTCACTTACACCATCAGGCTTTTACACTGGCAAGTTCCAGATCAGGATTAACATTTGTCAGCTTTTTAATTAGGTAGTTCAGCAGCACGCCATACATAGGCACAAACAAGCCAAGGCTAATCACCAGTTTAAAACCGTAATCAACAAGCGCAATTTCCTGCCAATGCTGAGCCATAAAGGCATCCGGGCTGTTATAGAATGCGATAGCAAAGAATGCCAGCGTATCCAAAGCATTACCAAACAGAGTTGAACAGGTAGGAGCGACCCACCACTGCTTCATTTGGCGCAGACGGTTAAACACGTAAACGTCCAGTATCTGACCCAGCAAATATGCCATAAAGCTGGCAATAGCGATTCTTGCTACAAACAGGTTAAACTCTGACAGCTGCGCAAGCCCCTGAAACTGGCCTTCGAAAAAGACCACAGAAAGCAGATAAGAGACCAGTAATGCAGGCAACATCACCAGAAAAATAATATTTCTCGCCAGCTTAGCGCCGAAAATACGAACCGTCAGATCCGTAGCCAGAAAAATAAACGGGAAAGTAAATGCACCCCAGGTGGTGTGCATTCCGAAAATAGTAAAAGGGATCTGCACCAGATAGTTGCTGGAAGCGATAATAATAAGGTGGAACAGTACCAGAATAGAAAGTGCTTTGCGCATTTGCGCCGGGGTAAATTGACTCATCAGTATACCTTTTTGTTTATGGGGTGGAGGGAACCCAATTCCTGAAGCTGTTACCGCTTCAGACCAGATTTATAACCGCTCTTATGAGCGGGCGGCGATTATACATTAATCAATTTAGTGCGCAACAGGGATAATAACAGCAATCGTTTTTATAAGAAAAAAACTGAAATTACACTCCGGATCGGAACAGTCGGGCGAGAAAATCCAGCTCTTCACGACTTTCAGCAACACTCAATGCTTCAAACCAGACCGATTCACTATAGTGCTCTGCTTTCAGCAGTAACCGGCAACCTTCAAAGTCAATTAACCATGTGTGAAGGTCGGCATCTAACTGTTTTTCAATCACGCTAGCAGAAAGGGTTGCCAGCAATTGCTCTCCAAGGAGAGGAAAAGAGTCGATATCAAAGCCGTTCATGGTAATGATCAGCTTACCCTCTTCAGCCAGATACTCTGACAATACCCATTGAGATTTATTGGCCATGAGTTAAATGCTCCTGAATCAGATCTAAAAAGTCATCGGCATACTTGTCCAGCTTAACCTGCCCTACACCGTTTACGGCCAGCATTTCACCATAAGAAGCCGGCAGAACTTCCGCCATATCGATTAACGTTGCATCACTAAACACCACATAAGGAGGTAAACCGGCATCATCAGCAATGGACTTACGCAGCTTTCTCAGCTTGGCAAAAAGCTTCTTATCATAATGCTTGTTGGAAAGCTTATCGGACTTAGCACTTCTGGCGGCAGTATCCAGCCTCGGCACTGCTAATTCAAGTTCCATTTCCCCTCTTAACAGAGGTCTCGCTTCTTCTGTAAGTTGCAGGGTAGAGTTGCGGGTAATGTTCTGAGACAGCAGCCCCTTGTGAATCAACTGACGGATAATACTGATCCAGTAGTCGTGGCTATGTTCACGCCCTATTCCGTAGGTAGAAATCTTATCGTGGCCATTTTCTCTGACACGGATATTCTGCATGCCGCGCAAAACCTCAACCACATAGCCCATGCCGTAACTCTGCTTAACCCGGTATACACATGACAAGGCTTTCTGTGCCGCTTCCGTAGCATCAAAATGTTTTGGCGGGTCAAGGCAGATATCGCAGTTACCACAATGCTTTGGCCGGTACTCCCCAAAGTAGTTGAGCAGCACTTGCCTTCTGCAGGTCTGTGCTTCAGCAAAGGCGCCCATCGCATTGAGCTTATGGCTTTCTACCTGTTTTTGCGCACCATCCGGCTTCTCATCAAGAATGCGACGCAGCCATGACATATCTGCCGGATCGTAGAGCATCATAGCTTCTGCCGGCAGCCCGTCCCTTCCGGCCCTGCCCGTTTCCTGATAATAGGACTCAATATTCCTTGGTATATCGAAGTGGACGACAAAACGCACGTCAGGCTTATTGATGCCCATACCAAAAGCAACAGTAGCAACCACTATCTGAATATCATCCTTCTGAAAGGCCTCCTGAACATAGGCTCTTTCATCGCTGTCCATTCCGGCATGATAACCGGCAGCCCGTATATGGTTGTTGCACAGCTTTTCTGTCAGCATCTCAACCTTTTTCCGGCTACCACAGTAAATAATTCCACACTGCCCCTTCTGGGTAGCAAGAAAACGAATGATCTGAGAGACAGGTTTCAGCTTTTCAACCAAATTGTAACGAATGTTCGGCCGGTCAAAGCTGCCTAAGTAACTAAATGGCTGCTGAAGATCTAACCTTGAAATGATGTCTTCCCGCGTAGCCTCGTCCGCAGTAGCGGTAAGAGCCATTACCGGAACATAAGGAAAGTACTGCTTCAACTGACCTAATGCAGCGTATTCAGGCCGGAAATCGTGCCCCCACTGAGAGATGCAGTGCGCTTCATCTACAGCAATCATGGCGAGATTGATGTGAGACAATCGCTCAATAAAGTCCTGAGTAAGCACTCTTTCAGGTGATACATACACCATTTTCAGCTTACCGCTGTTCATCCTGTTATAGATGGAGATAAGTTCTTCGCGCGGCATTGCAGAGTTGATACACTCTGCGGCAACACCATTAGCCTTAAGCTGGTCAACCTGATCTTTCATCAGAGAGATAAGCGGCGAGATAACCAGTGTTAACCCCTCTTTTACTAAAGCAGGGATCTGATAACAGAGAGACTTACCCCCACCGGTAGGCATAATCACCAAACTATCTTGGTTTGCCAGTGCCGAGTCTATAACTTCAGACTGCCCTTCTCTGTAGCTCTGATAACCAAACACATCGTT
The DNA here is from genome assembly GCF_028201475.1 of Vibrio sp. SCSIO 43137. Classification (NCBI taxonomy): domain Bacteria; kingdom Pseudomonadati; phylum Pseudomonadota; class Gammaproteobacteria; order Vibrionales; family Vibrionaceae; genus Vibrio; species Vibrio sp. SCSIO 43137. The sequence continues at coordinate 3,260,737 of NZ_CP116383.1, forward strand.
AAGAACGCGTTCAGCATCGGCTTGGTTAGGTTGCGGCAGTTCAGCAATCAGCGTTGAAGTCATGAGTTTTCCGGCAAATGGTCGCTACAATCAGCATTGGATAAAGGTAAGGCGAGACATTGTAGTTGGGTTTCCCGCTGAATAAAACACCAAAATATTAGGAGATTTTGAGATCTCGATCTTATACTAAGCCTCTTGCATCTCTTTTTTCTCATCCAACCGGATATTTTTATCGAATGACAACAGACGAACAAACCCGTTCCCGTCAGGGAGTATTACTTGCCATCGCCGCCTACACCATATGGGGCTTTGCACCTATCTATTTTAAATCCTTAGCGGAAGTAACCCCGCTTGAGATACTCAGCCACAGGGTTATTTGGTCTTTCTTCTTTCTTGCAGGCCTTGTGCATTTCAGTAAGAGGTGGAGCACAGTACACAAGGTGATTACCAATAAGAAAACCATCACCATCTTATTCGCTACAGCACTACTTATCGGAGCAAACTGGCTGGTGTTTATCTGGGCGGTAAATGCTGATCATATGCTGGATGCCAGCCTCGGCTACTATATAAACCCTCTGCTCAATGTGATTCTCGGTATGTTATTTCTGGGTGAAAGGCTAAGAAAATTACAATGGGTAGCAGTGGCACTGGCCTTTATAGGTGTGGCGATTCAAATTATAGCGTTTGGCAGTATTCCCGTTGTGGCTCTGATTCTGGCCAGCAGTTTTGGTTTGTACGGTCTGTTACGCAAGAAAGTAAACCTTGATGCTCAGACAGGGCTGTTTATTGAGACGCTGATAATGTTACCAATGGCAGCTGTCTACCTTATATTTATTACTGATAGCCCGACAGCAAACCTGTTACAAAACAGTACACAGCTGAACCTTTTGCTTATCGCAGCAGGCTTGGTTACTACTCTTCCGCTACTTTGCTTTAACGGCGCTGCTACCAGAATGATGCTCTCAACACTGGGCTTCTTCCAGTATATTGGCCCTAGCCTGATGTTCTTACTCGCTATATTTATTTATCAGGAACCACTTACAGCAGATAAAACCATCACCTTCGCCTTTATCTGGAGTGCACTACTGCTGTTTAGCTTAGATGGTATAAAGTACGCAAAATCAAATAGAAAACGTTTAAATGGCATTAAAAGTCAGAGCTAGTGCATATTTAGTCACCCGTTCCAGTTACGACTTCCTTACACGCTCGTGTGAGAGATCTCTTACAAGCGCGTAAGAGTATTGTGTATTTGTCTATAAGCCAAAGTAATGGAATTTCAAAATATGCTTATATAACAATAAGATAGCAAATCACATATTAATTAAAAGGGTATTAAGTGACGATTTTGCTATTGTCCGGAGTCAGGATTTCGCTAATATTTATTGTGTCGGAAGGATACTGACACAGGAACAGGAAGCCCAAGGAAGGAAATCTTCAGGATGAAGATAGGTTATTCAGGAAGAGTAACCAGCACGGAAAGCAAAGGACATTGAACGGACTCAATAGTAACTAGGATGGTTGCTACTAAGGAAAGACAATGGACACCTCTGGATGAGGCAAGGACTTAACATCAGGATGATGTAAGGGACACCGCTCAGGGAACAAGTGACGTGCGCTAACGAGGATTGTTAGCAGATCAGGATAAGATCAAGGACACCGCTAGGAAGGCGACGAAAGGACTAAGCTGAAGGATTACAGCACACTATCATGGATTAGATGCATGGAGCACATTTAGTAGCCGGATTGCTGCGAGTAAGACTATAGCCCCGATACGCAAGTATCGGGGCTTTTCTTTTTTACTCAGTTTTAAATATTTAAGCCTGCTAAGAAGCAGGCTTAAATAATAGTGAGTTACAGAGTTTCCAGCTTAGCGTATTGGGTGACCAGCCACTTGATCCCTTCACCGTTAAATGCCACTTGAACTCTGGATTGCGGCCCACTTCCTTCAAAATTGATGATGGTACCTTCGCCAAACTTTGGGTGTTTCACTCTCTGCCCTAAATTGAAGCCGCTTTCATTAAAGCTCTCTTTCACCACCTTCTGGCTAAAGCGCCCCGATGAAGCAGGACGACTTACCTGTGCTTTCATGCGCACCTCTTCGGTACACTCTTCAGGCAGCTCACGCAGAAAACGCGACGGTTTATGGTACTTATCTTGTCCGTACAAGCGTCTCATCTCAGCGTAGGTGATATAGAGCTTCTTCTTCGCTCTTGTCATTCCTACATAACAGAGTCGCCGTTCTTCCTCTAAACGCCCGGCCTCTTCGGCTGACATCTGGCTTGGGAACATTCCTTCCTCAACCCCGACCATAAACACCAAAGGAAACTCTAACCCTTTTGCACTGTGCAGTGTCATAAGCTGAACAGCATCATCAAACTCATCGGCCTGGCCTTCACCCGCTTCCAGTGCTGCATGAGATAAAAATGCTGACAACATGGTCATCTCTTCCGCTTCTTCTGGTTTTTCAAACTGACGGGTTGCGGTAACAAGTTCTTCAAGGTTTTCTATCCGAGCTTTGGATTTTTCCCCTTTCTCTTGCTCGTACATGGCAAACAAGCCCGATGACTTAATCACATGGTCCGTTTGCTGATGCAGGGAAAACTCTGCAGTGTCATCTTCCAGTGCAGTAATCAGTTCGATAAAACGACTAAGTGCACCTGCAGCACGGCCGGCAAGCACCTTCTCTTCCAGCAAAGCAACACTGGCTTCCCATAGAGTTGCACCTCTATCCCTAGCAGCAGCACGAATAGTTTCCAGTGTCTTATCACCCAGACCACGGGTAGGTGTGTTAACCACCCTTTCAAAGGCGGCATCGTCCCTGCGGTTGGCCATCAGGCGCATATAACTTAAGGCGTCCTTTATCTCCTGACGTTCGAAGAATCGCATTCCGCCATAAATACGGTAAGGCATACCAGCCTGAATCAAAGCCTCTTCCAGTACCCGGGACTGAGCGTTATTACGGTATAGCAGAGCAGTATCAATTAGTGAGCCCCCACTCTCCTGCCAGGCTTTGATTTTGCTAACAACAAAACGAGCCTCATCCAGCTCGTTATAAGCAGAGTAGACAGAAATTTTGTCGCCTTCATCGCCTTCAGTCCATAGCTCTTTACCCATACGTTCTGTGTTATTGAGTATCAGTGCATTGGAGGCTTTAAGGATAGTCTGGGTTGAACGGTAGTTTTGCTCAAGGCGTATAGTAGAAACAGATGCAAACTCTTCAGTGAATTTCTGAATGTTCTCAATTTTCGCCCCGCGCCAACCATAGATTGACTGATCGTCATCTCCCACAATCATTACATGGCAGTCAGCACCTGCCATCAGGCGTAACCATGCATACTGGATATTGTTGGTGTCCTGAAACTCATCCACCAAAATGTGCTTAAACCGGGCCTGATAGTGTTCGCGGATAAATTGTTTTTCCCGCAACAGCTCTGTTGTTCTCAGTAGAATTTCAGCGAAATCGACCAGCCCTGCTCTGTCGCACGCTTCCTGATACGCTTTATAAACTTGCAACCACGTTTTGGTTACCGGATCGTGATAGCTATCTATATGCTGAGGTCGCAACCCTTCATCTTTTTTGCCGTTAATCCACCAACACGCTTGTCTGGCCGGCCACTGCTTTTCATCCAGATTCTGCGCTTTTATAATGCGCCTTAGCATTCTTTGCTGGTCTTCTGAATCTATAATCTGAAAATCTTCAGGAAGGCTGGCATCCAGATAGTGGGCACGAAGAATGCGGTGACATATACCGTGAAAGGTGCCGTTCCACATTCCCGATGCACTTCCCATCATCAGCTCTTCTATACGACCACGCATCTCAGCAGCGGCTTTATTGGTAAAGGTAACCGACATTACAGAGAAGGGAGATGCCTGCTCAACAGCAATTAACCACGCGATTCTATGCACCAGAACCCGCGTTTTACCGCTTCCTGCTCCCGCCAGTACCAACATATTTTCCAGAGGAGAAGCAACGGCCTGACGCTGTTTGTCATTCAGGCCATCGATTAGTAGAGCTGCATCCATAGTGGTTCCTGCAATTGATTACTGTTTATTTATACATATCCGAACGATTATACATTAAACAGCGTCTCTCTGTTCCCGACAGAGCAAGTTTTTTCATTTTTTTTAAATCAAAGAAATCAATATGATAGTAGTTATCTATTAATAATTTTGATTATTTTTCGCATTTACTGAAAGTTTTTTCGGCTAAATCTACTCCTATACTCATAAGCAGGCTGATAAACGCTCAACAAACTTTTCGTCAGCTCTGCCACTTCGAAATCAAGGATCTAGTTCAGAGGAATATTATTATGAAAAAATCTAACCTAGCTGTTACTGCTGCTGTTTCAAGCCTACTAGCTATCGGTGCAACTGCACTGACTACTACTCAAGCTATCGCTGCTGACAAAGAAAAGTGTTATGGCGTTGCAAAAGCAGGTAAAAATGACTGTGCAACTAAGACAAGCTCTTGTGCCGGCACATCTAAAGAAGACTTCCAAAAAGACGCATTTATCGTGGTACCAAAAGGCCTTTGTGACCGCCTTGCAGGTGGCAGCACTTCTTCCAGCTAATAATATTCCCTAGCAGCCAGATAATTTCTCCGTGTTATCCGGCTGCTTTACAGGGAGGTGACAGAGGGATTCTGAATGACCACAAGCTTTCACCAAGACGTCGGTGTCGGTTTACGCACACCACATATCGAATACTTCAAAAATGAAAAACCGGCTCTTTCCTGGCTGGAAATCCATAGCGAAAACTACTTCCACCCCAACTCTTCATTGCGTCAGGATCTTCGCACTCTGCGACAAGATTATAATATCAGTTGCCACGGTATTGGCCTTTCATTAGGTTCCGTAAGTCCGGTAGATACTCGTCACCTTGAACAGCTTAAAGCACTCATTAATGATATCGACCCAATTCTGGTTTCAGATCATCTGAGCTGGAGTGAGAATGGCGGTCACTACTTTAATGACCTGCTTCCTTTGCCGTATACAGAGGAGGCGTTAGACGTTTTTTGTCGTAATGTTTTGCAGGTTCAGGACTTTCTCTGTCAGCCGATACTGATTGAAAACCCTTCCAGTTACGTCCGTTTTGCCCACTCAACAATAGATGAGTGGACGTTTTTATCTGAAGTTCAGACAAGGACAGATTGTCAGCTGTTGCTCGACTTCAACAATATCCATGTCTCTTCCTTCAACCATGGATTCGATTGTGACACCTACCTGAAAGGTATTAACGCAGATGTGGTCAGCGAGATTCATCTTGCCGGTTTTACAAGAAAACAGACGGATAAGGGAGAAGTCTGGATAGATACCCATAGCAGGCCGGTAAGTAAAGAAGTATGGCAACTATTCCGTAAATGGGTTTCTCACCACGGCTCCAGACATACTCTTATTGAGTGGGATCTTGATATTCCCGAGCCAGAAGTACTGCTTAAGGAAGCAGGGAAAGCCAGTTTGCTGCTGAACGAGCAACGGACTCAGTTAAGGAGCGCATCATGAGCATATCCTTAAACGATCTGCAGAAGAACTTCTCTTTAGCCCTCCACTATCAGGCCACTGGTGACGATTGCAATATAGAATCAGACTATCTGTCAGCAGACGAACGAATGCAAATTTACCGAAACAATTTTGTTATTGGCCTATCTGAAATCTTATCTGCCACCTACCCAATAACAGAAAAACTGGTTGGTGAGGATTGTTTTGCCGGTTTAGCGAGACAACATGTTTTGAATAACCCACTAGAGCGTGCCGACGTCAGCATTTACGGAGAGGGGTTCGCTGAGACTATCGCTCAGACTGAAGCGGTTATTAGTGCAGTACCCTACCTAGCCGATGTTGCGCTGTTTGAATGGAAAAGAGACTTAGCCACTCAGGCCTATAATAGCTACACAGCTTCAAAACCATTAAGGCCTTTTACTGAACTGTCTCAGCTTTCTCCGCAGCAGCAACAAGATATTATTATTCACCACAACAACACCCTAAACCTTATTAAGTCAGACTACGCACTGTTTTCACTTCAGCAGGCGGTTAATAGTGGCGATTTCGAACGCCTCAATATTAATGATAGTGAACAGGGGTTAGTTTTCTGCCCCAACGGATTGGAAACCGTTACTCACTCTCTTAGCAGTGATGAGTTTTGCTTGTTAGAAAAGCTTTGTCATTTAACCCCCATTTCAAAAGTCGAACCCAGCCTTTTAGCTCATTTAAATAGCCTGCTTGTTCTCGATATTTTTGTCGGATTTGAACTGAGCAATGATTAGGAGACCCATGTAATGAATCAACTCCACACTTTAATAGATAAGTACGACTCAGCAGTCTCCGGTTTTCAAACTGCTTTCGTCCCCTTGTTATTGCTGTTTTGTCGCTTATGGGTTGCTTATGTATTCTTTAACTCAGGCCTGACCAAAATCGCATCCTGGGATAGCACACTCTATTTATTCGAACTTGAGTATCAGGTCCCTATTATTCCGTGGGAATTAGCCGCGTATATGGGAACTGCTGCAGAGCTCGTATTGCCGATATTTATCGCGCTGGGTCTCTTTACACGCCCTATGGCCCTGTTTCTGTTTGTATTCAATATCGTTGCTGTGGTTTCTTACCCATTGCTATGGGAGAAAGGATTTTATGACCATCAACTATGGGGACTAATGATTTTAATAAATATCGTTTGGGGTGCAGGAAAGCTCTCTTTGGATCATTTGATAAAATCCAAATTACATAGTTAATTTAATAATGCAGTAATAAAAACAGCCTCAATTTGAGGCTATTTTTATTTATTTAAGTAAGCTTGTAACTCTTCGGCTGAGATTCCGCTTTCGGCAAGTTCTTTCGCAATTAATTCTACTTGCTCACCTTTACGGGATTCAATCACCTGTTGAAATTGGTAAACGATATCCCGGAGCATATGCAGAGGAACCTGCTTAGCTGCACTACGAATACGCTCTTCACTTTGATTACCAAGTTCTGCCAGAAGTTTTCCAAACATAATTTTTTCCGGAGACTCTTCTAGCTGCTCTAATACACGAGCCATTTCATAAGTGGTTAAAGACATTCAGGTAACTATTCCAAATCGAGGTTATAGATAATTTAAGCGCTAAATATACACCTTATTCCTGCTAAAAGAAAATATAACTCACGCTATTTAGCCTTATTTATATTTATAAAAACAGCATTTCAATCAAGTGATATTCTAATTAGCTGATAACTCTATTCTATCCTATTTATCTATACTAAATTCTTGTCGAAAAGTGACTCTAGCTTCAGCTCATACCCTTGATAAGAATCCAATATATTCTCGCTAAAATAGCACCAGAGGTTACTCAGGCACCTTAGTGTTGTGCTGAGGGGTGCCACTTTCGGCCAAGTTTGCTTAGCAGTATAACCAAAGCTGGTGCAATCAAGAGCATTTGCAAAGCTATAGCAAGCTGAGGTGTCAACTCAAGCCTTTGCACAGTCCCTACTAAAAAGCCGGCACCACTCATCTGAAAAAGCCCTAACAGAGCCGCGGCTGTACCAGCTTTGTCACCGAAGGGAGCCAGCGCCTTGCCTGCCGCCGTCCCCAGAACCAGAGCAAATGCAAGTGAGGAAATAAATATAGGCAACATAAAAGCCCATGCATGCTGGCTACTTGGTAGTACCATCATAAACAGAGCCGCCAGCAACATAGAACCTATTCCCGTTAACAGTGCAGACTTACTACCAAGTTTATCCATCAGGCGCGGAGCCGAAAACGCAGCAACAATATTTACCACAGCATTCGTTGCAAACCAGTAAGTAAAGCTCGTCATATCCAGCCCAAGGTTGCTCATAAGCACAATAGGAGCAGCCGTCACGTAAGCCAGTATCACCGACATGGCTAACATGCAGAGAGAAGCATGAAATAGGAATGTCGGGTTCTTTAGTACTGATAAGTAGCGCTCTGGTTTAAAGTAAGATGTTGGCTGAGCTGTTGCAGGATTAGTCTCTTTCATACCAACCAAAAGCATACAACCTATCACCAATGCGTAAATCGCCATAAATGAGAAATTACTTCTCCAGCCATAATTTTCAGTCAGAAAAGCACCAAGAATTGGAGCTAAGGCCGGAATAAAACATATGGCACCATTTAGATAACTAATCATCTTGCCACTTTTTTCAGGGCCAAATATGTCTCTCACTGTAGCAAACGCAGCTACTGACGTTGCGCATGCACCTAACCCTTGCAACAACCTTGCAGTAAGTAGCCACTCAATATTTGCAGACCACCATGCTAGCAGGGAACTTAGGCCATAGATAATGACTCCCGAAATCGCTATCCTCTTTCGTCCGAACTTGTCTGCCAGAGGCCCGGCAAACAACTGACCTATTCCCATTGAAAATAAAAACCAGGTTACGGTATCTTGCGCCAAGGCATGTTTCACGTGAAACACATCAGCAATTAAAGGAAGTGCCGGCAAATATATATCTATTGCCAGAGGACTAAAAAGAACCAAAAGAACAAGTAGCATTATCTGGTATTTAGTGTGAAATGCATTATTAGTATTGGGCACAAAAACAAACTCCGTAGTAAAACTTTAGGCATACTACACGTCTACGGAAGGCGACAGAAATGGCTTATACTCATTGCTATTATTCCTGACAGGAAAATCTATGAATATCGAAAACATATCCAGAATGGACTTAAACTTACTCATCTGCCTGAAAGTGCTGTTTGACGAACAGAACGTCACACGCGCAGCGGAACGTTTGTTTATCACTCAGTCGGCAATGAGTAAGTCACTTGCTAAACTACGTACTCATTTTGATGATCCCCTATTTGTCAGAACCTCACATGGATTAAGGCCCACACCAAGAGCCAAACTGCTGCGCCCCAAGCTAGAACAATTATTAGAACAGCTTCAGGAGCTTAATCGCCCTCAGACATTCGACCCACAAACTTCAGACAAGAGATTTAATATTGCTCTGGTTGAAAGTGGCTATCCTTTAATACTCCCCCACTTTCTTCCATCACTGTTTAAGCAGGCGCCTAACTTAAATATCAGTACTCATATTTGGAATGACTATACCTTTAATCAGCTACTATCCGGTGAGCTAGATATTGGTATTACGGGTAAAGATATTGAGGCTGGTGATGCAAAGCTTACTATGGTGACACCACCCGGAATTATAGAGCATGAAATTTATCGTGATAACCAGGTTTGCGTATTGAGAAATGACCACCCAGCTCTTAGCCAAGAGTGGAATATAGAGGCCTACTTAAAGTTACGGCACGTACAAGTCCGCTGCGATGGTCACGATAAATGGCTTCTTGATCATAAGTTGGCAGATATAAATCTATGCCGCGATATCGCAATTACAGTGCCTGACTTTAATAGCGCAGCGAGTTTATGTACTTATACCGATTTCGTATTTACTGCACCAAGTCACTTCTCAAACTTAATGGCCAAGCATTTTAACTTGGTAGTCGTTCCTTTGCCTGTCGATATCCCACCTATGGCCTATACCTTATTTTGGGCCGAAGAGAGAGAACAAGACCCAGCAATTGGCTGGTTAGTCAAAATGATTGAGGAAAGAACCGCTCACCTAAGATAGAATGACATAGTAAAGCACTTCAATATTTAAGGATAAATTCATGCAAAGCACTATTGCTGAAAAGGTTAGCGCGTTACGCGACTGGCTCGATACTAATAACTATGATGCGTTTATTATTCCTCACGAAGATGAGTTTTTAGGCGAATATCTTCCCGCAAGAAATGAACGACTTCAGTGGGCAACCGGTTTTACTGGTTCTGCCGGGTTTGCTGTTATAACAAAAACCAATGCAGCGATTTTCGTCGATGGCCGCTACACAGTACAAGTGACCAAACAAGTACCAGATTCAATTTTTGAGTATCAGCACCTGATTGAAAAACCGCTTTCAGAGTGGACAAGTCAGCAGAACAGTGAATTAGAAACCATCGCTTTTGATCCACGACTGCATACAGCAAGCTGGGTCAAAAGCTCTCAAGATAAACTGGGTGACCAAGTAAAGCTTTGCCCTATCAATGACAACCCTATTGACACCTTATGGCAAGGGCGACCTGATCCTGTTGCGTCGGAAGTGCGCCTTATGGAACTAGAACAATCAGGTGTTTCATGTGAAACAAAAAGAGCGACCATAGCTGCAAATCTAAAACAATCAGGTAATGATTGTGCAGTACTGACTCAGTTAGATTCAATTTGCTGGCTTCTTAACATTCGCGGTCTTGATGTATCACGCTTGCCGGTTCTACTGTCACACGCAATTATTCATGCCGATGCTAGGCTTGATTTCTACTTCGATTCTGAACGTTTACCGGTTAACTTCGACAAACATGTCGGGAGTGGCGTTAATGTTATGTCCCCTTCTTCATTACAGTCAGACTTGTCACAGCTTACAGGTAAAACAGTACTGCTAGATTCGTCATCGACTAATGCCTGGTTTGAAATTCAGTTACAACAAGCTAATGCAGTTATAGTAGAAGGCGAAGACCCTTGTATCCGAACCAAAGCTGCTAAAAACGAATCAGAAGCGAAAGGGATGCGAGACTGTCATGTACGCGATGGCGTAGCGATGAGCAAATTCCTTTACTGGCTTGATAAAGAAGTGACTGAAGGTCGTCTACATAATGAAGCTGTATTAGCTGACAAACTAGAAGCCTTCAGAAAACTTGACCCTACTTTGGTTGACCTTAGCTTCGATACTATTTCAGCCGCCGGTGACAATGCTGCTATGTGTCACTATAACCATAATGACCAGCCTGAGCCGGGAGTGTTAACCAACAACTCACTCTATCTGGTCGACTCCGGAGGTCAATACTATGATGGAACAACGGACATTACCCGAACCATCGCGATTGGTACTCCATCCGCAGAGATGGTTAATCAGTTTACATTGGTATTAAAAGGCCACATTTCTTTGGCTTCTGCCGCCTTCCCTAAAGGAACAACCGGCCACCAGCTTGATGTACTTGCGAGGCAACACTTATGGAAGTCAGGTTACGACTACGACCACGGCACAGGACATGGTGTTGGTCACTTCCTTAGTGTTCATGAAGGGCCGCAACGAATCTCTAAAGCACCAAGTTCAGTAGCACTAGTGGCGGGTATGGTAGTTTCTAACGAACCTGGCTACTACCGTGCAGATGGCTTTGGTATCCGTATAGAGAATTTAGAAATCGTCGTTGAGAAGCAAACGCAAGGCGACTTCTCGGTTTTAACATTCGAGTCTCTCACCCGCTGTCCTATTGATAAACGAAACATCGATATCAATATGCTAAGCAAGCCCGAACTACGTTGGCTGAATGAGTACCATCAAAAGGTATGGAATGACATTAGTCCTTTCCTTGAAGGAGAAGAAAAGGCGTGGTTAGAACAAGCGACTTCTGCTGTTGCTCATTCATAATCACAGCGTTTAAAAAAAACATCCACCGGCATAGCCGGCTGTCTTTTATACAGAAGTCCCTCGCATAATGTGAGGGATTTTTTTTGAACTTAATTCTTGGTTTACGATCAGATCTTTAACGGACTTAGTTGAGGGTTTTGAGATTATTAAAAGCAATAGTGATTGGGCTGAAGAGCAATTTGGTCATGCTAAACTTGGAGACCCAAGAAGAACGGCTAGACTTGTAAAAATGGCATCAGACTTAGCTCAGCATCCAGGTAAATCGGTAGTGAAATCATCTCATTCTCCAGCAAGTATGGAGGGCGCTTACCGATTTATTCGGAACGACAATGTCTCATCAGACGATATTGCCGAAGCAGGCTTTAAAGCAACTGCAGATCAAGTTCATCGTTACCCTCTCCTTCTCGCGTTAGAAGATACAACTACCTTAAGCTACAAACATCGCTCTATTAGAGCGGACTTAGGACATGTAAACCAAGGTAATCGTTATAGGGGGTTGTTTGCCCATAGTATTTTGCTGTTTGCTCCTGAAACTCTCGACGTTATTGGGTTAGTTGAACAACAACGATGGACGAGAGATATCAAGACTCGAGGTATCCGTCGTAAGGGGTTGAAACGACCTTATGAAGAAAAAGAAGGTTATAAATGGGAAAGAGCATCACGCAATATGGCAGCCCGTTTAGGTACCTCGATGGTTAACGTAATATCAGTTTGCGATCGCGAGGCCGATATCTACGATTACCTCATTTATAAAATGGCGAATCAGCAACGTTTTGTTGTGCGGTCGATGATGAGCCGTCATATAGAAGAAGGCTCAGACAAGCTTTATCACTTTGCATCAGAACTTCAAAGTGTAAAGCAACGTCAAATCCAAATAGCTCAAAGGGGTGGCCGGAAAGCTCGTGAAGTCACTCTGGATGTAAAATATGCAGCAGTGACTTTAAAAACACCCTCAAACAAAAAAGGAGCTCCTATTTCTCTCAACTATGTTGGCTGCTCCGAAATCGGTGATGGAGAAAAGAGGCTCAATTGGCATATTTTAACTAATGAGCCAGTTAATAGTGCAGAAGATGCATTAAAAATTATTGGTTACTACGAAAAACGCTGGTTGATTGAGGAGTATCACAAGGTTTGGAAAACTGAAGGGACAGGAGTTGAAGAGCTTCGGTTACAAAGTAAAGATAACTTAGATAGGTTAGCAACAATTTATGCGTTTTTAGCAGTAAGAATTTTCCAATTGAAATTTGCCAATGAGCAAATCGAAGACGTTAGTTGTGAGAAAATCTTGTCCTCAAGAGCATGGAAGTTGCTTTGGCTGAAAAGAGTAAAGACACCACTTCCAAAGGAGGTTCCAACAGCAAAATGGGCTTATGAACACCTCGCAAGACTTGGCGGTTGGAAAGACAGCAAAAGAAATGGAAGAGCGTCAGTTAAGACGCTCTGGGAAGGATGGCTCAAACTACAAGCCATCCTTGAAGGCTACGAACTCGCTCTGTCTCTTGAGCAGGACTTGTGATCAAGAGACAGCCAGCCTAGCTGGGGGTTTTCTATATACAAAAAAGGCCACTTTGAAAGTGGCCTTTTTGTTTCACGTGAAACACCAAAAAAACTAACTTCTGAAAAACAGGTGATAACCTACCCAAGCAGCTCCGATACTCAAAGTAACATTTAGCAACATATTTAAGCCCACCTTTATAAAAGCACCCTGTTGAAGTAACAGAACATTATCCATAGAGAAAGTAGAGAACGTCGTCAGTGCTCCTAAAAAGCCCAAGCCAACAATTTGACGCCAAGGCTCTGTTGCTAACAGTTCACTCTCAAAAGCAGAAATAAGCACGCCCATAATCAGCGAACCTACCACATTGACTGTTAGAGTACCGTAGGGGAACCCTCTCCCGAGCAATAAAACACATAACTCAGAAATCAAATAACGGGAGCAGGCACCAAACGCCCCACCTAAAGCAATAAAGCCAAGAATCGAAATTTGTCCCATACTTACTCCAAAAGCTTAAAAAAAACAGTAATTTTTTGTGACTAACAACACCTGAAAGTATCAGATTTTAAAAATGTTACAGGAGTCACTTCTGTGACATAAAACAGAGCAATATTCTATATAAGAATAAAAAAAGCACACATTAAAACAAAACGCTATACGTTGTTTCCTGCAACAAAACCGCTACTCCAGCAAAACTGAAAATTGTAGCCACCAAGATGGCCTGCCACATCTAACACTTCGCCGATAAAAAATAGCCCTTTGATATTTTTTACTTCCATAGTCTTAGAGGAAATATGGTTGGTATCTACGCCACCTAATGTCACTTCTGCTGTTCTGTACCCTTCCGTGGCATTTGGTACTACTTTCCATTGTTGAAGGCCTGTAGCAATATCATCCAGCTCGCGTGGGTTGAACTGCTTAAGGGGCTTATCCTGAAGTAACTGCAACTTAATAAGTGCCTCAATTAAGCGTTTAGGTAACACCTTAGCAAGAGTATTCTTCAACGACTGATTAGGATGTTTTTGTAGCGAGTTAGCCAGCAGTCCTTCTATATCCGAGGCAGGTACCAGGTTGATCGATATTTCCTCACCCGGTTTCCAGTAGGAAGAAGCCTGAAGAACCGCTGGCCCCGACAAACCTCTGTGGGTAAATAACAGCGCTTCGCTAAATGAAACGCCACTTTGTGTGGTGATCTCAGCGTCTACCGCGATACCGGAAAGCTCAGAAATAACGTCCTTATCAGACTTATGTAAAGTGAAAGGTACCAGCCCTGCACTTGTCGCAACAACGTTTAGGCCGAACTGCTCAGCAACCTTATAGCCAAAAGGTGAGGCACCCAGTTTAGGCATTGACACACCACCTGTTGCAATAACAAGTGACTCACTCTCAACCTGCACATTATCGAATGTAACTATATATCCATCCGCTCTCTTTTCTATGCAACTGATATCCACTCGGTATTCAAACTCGACTGAGGGCAAGTTACACTCACTAAGCATCATATCGACAATCTGCTTAGCAGAATCAACACAGAACAACTGACCGTGATCCCGCTCCTCGAACTCAATTCCGTACTTTGACACCAATGAAATAAAGTCCCAGTTTGTATACTGAGAAAGGGCTGATTTTACAAAGTGAGGGTTGCTACAAAGGTAGTTTGTGGCGGTTACATCATAGTTAGTGAAGTTGCATTTACCACCACCGGAAATAAGGATTTTCCTGCCGGGCTTCTTAGCGTGGTCAAGAACTAAGACTGAGCGGCCACGTTTGCCGGCTTGCTGCGCGCACATTAGACCTGCAGCACCTGCTCCAACAATAACCACATCGACCTTTTTCATTAAACTACCCTTCCAGCATACAAAAAAGGATGCACGCGAGCGTACACCCTTGATAAAGAGTAGCTATTTTAGCGGCTGTTCACTGACTTGCCAATCAAGCCTTAACTAAACCAGAAACGAAGCAAGCAATGTCACACCAATTAAAGCAATAAAGAGTATAAATAACTCTCTGACTTTGGCGCATTTACTGACAAACACTTGATCGTGATGATTGCTGTATTCTTTGTCTTTTATATAGTGGAAGAGTCGCACTTGCTTAACGACATTGCCGTGGGTGGTAAAAAAACCACCGCCATCAACTTGCTGGTAAAGCAACGGGTGTGCTTCACGCATAACATAGATTAAAGAGCGTAATGCGGTGAGATAACGCGCCAGATTTACACTTACAATAATCATTAATGTGAATATAATTGTGTCTCCACTAATCATCTTCTCCTCCCTACACCTTCGCAGATACCGGAAGAAGAAGAAGTCAGTGTCTAGCTCCTTTAAGACTGAGTATCCTGCTTACTCAGCTCCGGCATCCATAATTGAAGATGAACCTTCCTGTGCCATTGTGGCTAGATCCTTATCGATAAAGAATAGTGCCTTACCGTCTTCTCCAACCAGTTCCAGCTTGTCTAAAATCCCTTTAAACAATTTCTCTTCCTCGTGCTGTTCAGCAACGTACCACTGTAAGAAATTGAACGTTGAGTAGTCTTGTGCGGTAAATGCAACATGGGCAAGCTTGTTGATCTTCTCCGTGATCATCTGCTCATGTTCATAGGTTTCGCGAAATACTTCACCTAAACTGGCAAACTCAAACTTAGGTGCTTCGATTGCCCCCAGTATTGGCATGGCACCAGTTTCACTAACGTAGGTGAACAGGCGCTGCATATGCTCCATCTCTTCGGTAGCATGTGCCCGCAAGAACTGCGCTGCACCGTCAAAACCATTGTCTTCACACCAAGCACTCATTTGTAAGTATAGATTGGATGAGAAAAATTCTAGGTTAATTTGCTCATTTAATTGATCGATCATCGCTTGAGATAGCATGGAAGCTCCTTTTTTACTGGGATTTTGTCAGTTCTGAAACTTTAGTCTTATAAACAAAATCGCACTCATCTCTGTTTTAGCCGTAGCAAACTATAACACGCTCAGCGACAACTGGCAGACTTCTAATTATCAAAACAGACAAGGTAATGAGATCGAAACTACAAAAAAATTAACCGTTAGGTGCTAATCTTTTCTATAAGGGTTCTGAATGGAGATAGGCTTATGAGTTACAAACATATTTTAGTTGCCATTGATCTTACTGATGAGAGCAAAACACTAATCGAAAAAGCGGTTGCACTGGCGAAGCCTTTAAATGCCCAAGTGTCATTTATTCACATAGATGTAAATTATGCAGAGATCTACACAGGTTTGATCGATATAAACCTTGCTGAAACACAAAACCACGCTATGGAAGCTTCACTTGAACAGCTGAAGAGTTTTGCGGAACATGCGGATTATCCGGTAAAACATACTTTAGTCGGAAGTGGTGATTTAGGCTATGAGTTAAAAGATGCCATTAAAGCAAAAGAGGTCGATCTTGTCATATGCGGTCATCATCAGGATTTCTGGAGTATGATTCTCTCTTCAACCAAACAGCTACTCAACAGCGTACCTATTGATATGCTGGTTATCCCTTTACATGATGACGATTAAATATTAGCGAACAGGGCTTTCAGGAGGCTTTATAAAGCCTCCTTTTGTGATTTAATGGAGTTGTACTTGGGTTTCAGCTTCTGATGCCTGAGAGAGAGTCTGAGAAGCGATATTTGCAAACTGTTTTTCTATGCTCTTCTGTTTATTCAACAGCTTTTTCTGCTTCTTTAGGATCCTGGCCAGCTTTTTCTGATACCTTTTCTGCTTCTTCAGGGCCTTCTTGGCCTTTTTAACTGAGACTTTAAAGCTCTTATGTTCTTGATCAGCTAGGTCAACGTTACTCTCTGTCACCGTTTCCGCCAACAAGCCGCAGCCGGCTTTTTCTTTATCACTTTTGCTCTGGCATATGGCAGGAGGAATAGCAGAGGGCTTGCAAAGTGTCCCCATATCAGCGGAAGACCGGGCGCAGGAGCGGCAAACATACTTAGACTCAGTCACTAAACTATGTATAGTTCCAAGGCTATCAGCGATGTCACGACGGTTATATTTACACAATCTCTTTGCCATACTACTTACTCCGGCGAAATACATTTATCGCAACTGCGAATGATTACCAGTTAGATATACTTGGTTGAGTAAGGTATTTCAAGCAGATTTTTCCGCGAAAAAGCTAAGTCATTGAACTCTTCACATATACATCAAAGCGATTTTTCTTGGTCTCTATTACCATGCTCGGTTTTGCGCCTGCCAGATAGTCTGCATAATCGGGCCTTTTCACCACAACACGTTTTGAGGCGAGTTTGTAGGCGGGCTCAAACAGGCTATCGGCGTCTGGATCCGCTCCTACCAGAGTTTGAAAAACCCGCATCTCTTTCTTAATTTGCGCTTTCTTTTTTACTTCAGGATGTGGGTACATAGGATCCAGATAGACGATGTCGGGTTTACTGTAACCAGCTTTCTCATATAACTGTTCAAGTGCCTCATGACTGGTCGCGTGCAGCAGCGACATTCGTTCTCTTACCCAGCCACCTATTTCACCATCCTGTTTCGCTCTCTCCAGGCCATCTTCCAGTAAAGCAGCAACAACCGGGTTTCTCTCTACCATCTGTACCTTACAGCCGAGGGAAGCCAATACAAAAGCATCCCTTCCAAGGCCGGCAGTAGCATCAAGAACATTTGGTGTCACCCCTTTATTTAATCCGGCAGCTTTTGCGATGGATTGCCCTTTCCCGCCGCCAAACTTTCTCCGGTGACCGACCGCACCACCAACAAAATCAACATAAATGGCCCCAAGTTTGGGTTCATCCAACTTGCGCAGCTCAAGACGTTGTTCTGTCAGCACAAGAGCGAATAGGGCGTCATCGTCATGCTCCAGTTGCCACTTAGAGGCGATTTGAGACAGTTTTTCATGGTTTGCTTGCTGTTCACAAAGCAGTTTTAAGCGCAACATTACTCTCCGGGTGATACATTGGTACTTGCTGAAAGCAGCTCATTAACAAGCTCGTTCAGTGGTTTGGGCTTACTTATAACATATCCCTGAGCATAGTCGACGCCTAACTCAACTAAATGATCTATGATTCTGCTGTTCTCAACAAACTCTGCCACTGTCCTCTTACCCATCTGTTTTGCCAGATCGTTAATAGAACGCACCATAATCAAATCTGTTTCGTTAACGTCCATATCCCGGACAAACAGGCCGTCAATCTTAACAATATCAACCGGAAGTTTTTTCAGGTAACCAAAAGAGGATAAACCTGAACCAAAGTCATCCAGCGCAATAAGGCATCCCAGTTGTTTGATCTTACTGAACAGCTCAATAGCCTGATCCATATTACCCATCGCCGCAGTTTCGGTTATCTCAATACAGATCTTCTGATTTGGAACCGGGCTGTGTTGTATAGACTCAAGCAGAAAATCGACAAAGGCCCGGTTCCCCATAGACTGACCGGAAAGATTTATTGAACAGAGGGCGAGATCTTCATAGCTATCAAGGTTAGACTCCAGCCATGACAGTGTTTTTGTCACAACGGCTTTATCGATCAAGTGAGCGACATTGTATTTTTCAGAGGCAGGCATAAAAATAGCCGGCGAAATAAACTCGCCTTCGCTGTTTCTGATACGTACCAGAATCTCAAAGTACATCTTGTTTGCTGCCTGTTCGGCAAATAAATCCAGTATTTGTTGGGCAAACAACTCAAGCCTGTCATTGGCCAGAGCTTCATGTACCAGATTAACACTTTCCATCTCCAGCTGACGCTGACGTAGTTCCTCATCATCCCTGTGATAGAGGTGATAGCGGTTACGCCCTTCATCCTTAGCGGCGTGACAGGCGGCATCAGCCTGTGCATGAACCATCTGTGGCGACTCAGCAGTATGGTCAATAAGCCGGATACCGATAGAACATGAAATATTAATAGAGATATTATCCCAGCTAAACGCCTGCTCACTTAGGGCAGTGATAATCTGGCGGCTTATTTTAATCGCATCAGCCTGAGTACAGTCACGTAAAAGAACGGCAAACTCATCTCCTCCCATACGGGACAGTACCGAGTTATACGGCAGTACAGTTTCCACCACCATGGCGGCAAACTTAATAGCGGCATCACCCGCTTCATGCCCCGCTGTATCATTAAGCACTTTAAGTTGATCAAGGTCTAGATAAAACATGGCGTGAGTGCGTAAGTTATCACTTACTTCGCCAATAGACTTTTCTAACTCTAACTCGAAGTGATTGCGGTTAAAGGTTTCCGTAAGCAAATCATAGCGGGCCTGATACTCAAGCTTCTCATTTAGCTTGTGGATCTCAGTAATATCTTCACCCACCACCAGCAACTGACCAGTAGCATCAAGACGACGAATATTCTCCCGTATCCATAAAAAACTATTGTCGCTGCGCCGGTAGCGCACTTCTCTTTGCCAGATACCATAAGAGGTGTGGGCGTTTCCGGAAATAATATGACTGACGGGCGCAGACTCTCCATCGGCATAAAACTGAGTAAGCTTGTGACCGAGAAGTTCGATCTCCTGAAAACCCAATAGCTCTGTCGCAAAGGTATTAATTGCCTGAATACGGTTATTGCCGTCAAGGGTCAGCATCATTACCGGTTGCTGCTCATAATACGCCCGCATGGATGATTCCCGCTCAATAAGCTTCTGCTCAGCGAGCTTGCCTTGAGTAATATCATTGGCCTCCATCAGGTATTGAGTTTCCTGCCCTGACTCTTCCGGAAGTGAACTGATCACCACATCCAGCATCAGGTTCCCGCTTTTCTGGCAAATAACTTCCGATTCAAATCGTTTGGTCTCGGGGGTGTTTCTTCCCTCAAAGTAATGCCGAAATGCGACGGCTCCACTGTTTTCCCAACCTTTAAAGAACCAGATAGGCTTCTCTATATCCAGCCCCTGCTCAAACAGCAGTTCGTGCAACTTGATATTACTTGAAGTGACCCTGCCGAAGCTGTCAAGAATAGCAATGTACTGATGGCTTTGATCAAGTACCGATTCGAACAGTACCTGATTACGCCTCGCTTTCTCTTCACTTAGCCGCAAACGCCTGATGTAGTAGAGCAAGGTAAATATCACTGCCACCATAATCAAAAAAGAGATGATGACGATCCTTGCTTCCCTGCTTAGCTTCTCAGGCATATTAATCATTGTATTTGCAGTATCAGTACTCAAACCCCAGCGCTTCAGTGCCTGATAATCAAGAATCGCCTCAGGAGTGGCATAACGAACTTCTGGTAGTGCTTGCTGAGGGTTTTGTATCACATCGCTCAGCAACTCACCTGTGGAGCGCCCCTGAGCATAGCTGGTCTGGATAACACCACCGACGGCACCCTCACCAATCAAGCCATCATGAAGCACATATACAGGTGCTGACGAGATTTCATCGATGCGCTTCCAGATATCAGTATCAACAAAACCGTCTGCATTTTGCGGGAAAAAGTTCCAGTAAAGAACAGCACTATCTGGCTGCAGGCTGGATAGTATATTTTCTAACTGACTAACATCAGCCGGAACCAGCTGTACTATCAAAGATGCCTTATCCGGATTCTGCTTTTTAAACTGCTCAACAGAAGCGCGAATACCGGCACCGGTAAGGGTATGACCGCTAACCACATAGAGTTTTGAAAGTTTGGGTTGCAGTGCTTCTATCAATTCGAGGTTTGCGCCTATCTCTACCCGCGAAATAATCCCGGTGGCATCAAGGTAGCTATGCAGCATAGGGGTATAGCCGTTGATACCGCTGAAGATAACCGGAGTATCTTGTATATACTCCGCCAGCCGGTTAACCAGATTAAGAGCCTGATTGTCGTTGACAACTATCGCGCGGTATTTCTCTGTCTGAAACTTTGTCTTGTAGAGCTGGAACAGCTGCTCTGTGTACTGATTTGAATAGTGTCTTCGGGTATCCAGGTAAACCACTCTATAGGTAATACTGTTTTCGTTCAGTGCATCACTAAGGCCGGACTGGTGTTGATCGGTCCAGAAATAGCCCTGATGATAGGACTGAATCACCAGCACATCACGCTGTTCGGCGTACAGATTCAGGCTCAGTAACGAGCAAAACAAACATATCAGAAAGCGCACAATAATTTATGAATCCTCTTTAACAGTGACCGACACGAAGAACAGCACAAAAATGCGGCTTGATTACAAGGGTTTACCTGATTGAATTATAGGGTAAATTCCCTAGTGATGGTTTAAGTATAGTAACACTGTTAATGATAAAATATACTGTGCCATAAAATCGCCTTATCACTCTCTGGAATACTTATGCAGCCAAACGCAAGATTAGACAGCCTCGACCGGGATATTCTGAAAACTCTTCTGGCAGACGCACGTCGCCCATATGCAGAAATGGCAAAATTATTTGATGTAAGCCCTGCGACCATCCATGTCCGTATCGAAAAGATGAAAGCATCTGGCATCATTGAAGGAACTGAGGTTATTGTTAACCCGAAAAAGCTGGGTTACGACGTTTGCTGCTTTATTGGTATCAATCTGACCACCGCGAGGGATTATCACTCTGCCCTTGAAAAAATTGAAGCTCTGGATGAAGTGGTAGAGGCCTATTACACAACCGGCGCTTACAATATTTTTGTAAAACTGATGTGTAAGTCAATTGAAGAACTACAATTTGTTCTGATTGACAAGCTTCAGGCCATCGATGAGGTTCAGTCTACAGAAACCCTTATCTCACTGCAGAACCCGATTAACCGTAACGTTAGTCCTTAGCAGCAGATCATCTGATACTAAAAAGGCTGGATACCTGATCCAGCCTTTGTTCTATCGGCTTAACTCAACTCAGGCAGCAATACCTGAGTGCCTTAACAGTGCATCAATCTTAGGCTCTCTTCCCCTGAAACGCTTAAACAGCTCCATAGGTTCTTCACTTCCGCCTTTTTCCAGAATCGCATTCAGGAAGCGCTTACCTGTATCCTGATTGAAGATGCCTTCCTCTTCAAAACAGGAAAATGCATCAGCTGAAAGCACTTCAGCCCAAAGGTAGCTGTAATAGCCTGCGCTATAGCCACCAGCAAAAATATGACTGAATGAGTGAGAGAAACGGCTCCACTCTAAGCTAGGTAAAACCGCTACTTTGCTCTTAACTTCAGCCAAAGTCTCAAGTACCCGGGCACCTACCTCAGGATCGTACTCCGTATGCATGGTGAAATCGAACAAACCAAATTCCAGTTGGCGGAGAATAAACATCGCTGACTGGAAGTTTTTCGCATCCAGCATCTTCTCCAGCATTTCAGAAGGAAGCGGTTCGCCGGTTTCATAGTGCCCTGAGATAAAGGCAAGGGCTTCTTCTTCCCAGCACCAGTTTTCCAGAAACTGACTTGGCAGCTCTACTGCATCCCACGGAACACCATTGATGCCAGACACAGAAGATACATCTATCTGGGTCAGCATATGGTGAACACCATGACCAAACTCGTGGAACAGAGTAACAACCTCATCGTGGGTAAACAGCGCAGGTTTATCCCCGACCGGCTTATTAAAGTTGCAGGTCAGATAGGCAACTGGTGTTTGCAGCTCTCCATCTTCAGTAACCCGGCGAACACGGCATTCATCCATCCATGCTCCGCCACGTTTATGCTCACGGGCATAGAGGTCAAGATAGAAGCTGCCACGCAGGGTTTTCTTCTCATCAAAAATATCAAAGAAACGGACAGAGTCATGCCAGCTATCTACGCCCTGTTTCTCTTTCACTGTCATCTTAAATACACGGTTAAGAACCTCAAACAGGCCAGAAATAACGCGCTCTTCGGGGAAATACGGTCTTAGCTCTTCATCTGAGATATTAAACAAGTGTTGCTTCTGCTTTTCACTGTAATAAGGAATATCCCACAGGTTCAGGGAGTCAACACCAAACTGCTCACTGGCAAATGCCGTCAGCTCTTCGACTTCCCGCTCTCCCTGAGGTTTGGCCTTATCAGCAAGGTCATTCAGAAAACCAAGAACTTGTTCCGGGGTTTCTGCCATCTTGGTTGCCAGAGACTTTTCCGAGTAGGAAGAGAAACCAAGTAAACGGGCAATTTCATAACGCAGCTTCAGTTGCTCCGCCATAATTTCACTGTTATCCCATTTGCCCGCATTTGGGCCACGATCTGAAGCACGGGTAACATAAGCCTCATACATCTCTTTACGCAGCTCCTGATTGTCACAATAAGTGATAACCGGCAGGTAGGAAGGGACATCAAGGGTAAGCAGCCAGCCGTCCAGCTCCTTCGCTTTAGCTGCTGCTTCAGCCGCAGCCAATGCCGATTCAGGCATACCTTTCAGCAGTTCTTTATCTGTAATATGCTTATTCCAGCCCATGGTGGCATCCAGTACATTGTTTGAGAACTGAGATCCCAGCTCAGACATGCGCTTACTGATTTCACCATAGCGGTGCTGCTCATCAGCCGGCAGGCCAATACCAGACAACTCAAAGTCACGCAGGGCATCATTGATGGTTTTCTGCTGTGGCTGAGAGAGCTGTTTAAACTCATCTCCGGCTTTAATTGCTTTATAAGCCTCATATAAGCCTCTGTGCTGGCCAACCCAGGTTCCGTACTCAGACAACAGAGGCAGGCAGCTTTCATAAGCCTCTCTCAGTTCGGTACTGTTTACTACTGAGTTCATATGGCTTACCGGTGACCAGATGCGGCTTAGCCTGTCATCCACCTCTGCCAGAGGCGCACAGATGGAGTCCCAGCTAGGTGTTTTGTTGCCCTCTAGTACCTGCTCTACCTTAATACGACAATTTGCAATAGCCTGCTCTACAGCAGGTTTAACATGATCTGGTTTAATCTGAGAAAACGGGGGCAGATCAGCAAAATTAGTAAGTGGGTTGGACATAGAACATTCCTTTTTCAAATCTTTATATCTAAATGTAGGCTGCTTATAGATTTTTCAATAGTAGCGTATACTTCAGGGTATTGATTTTTCATCATCTATCACACTCTAGTTCAGAGTGTTTCGAGAGTCTATTTTGTTAAGTTACCGACACAGCTTCCATGCTGGAAATCACGCAGATGTAGTGAAGCATATTGTCCAGAGTCTGATTCTGGAGTCACTAAAGAACAAAGAGAAGCCGTTTGTTTATCACGACACTCACTCCGGCGTGGGTCGCTATGACCTGACCCATGAGTGGTCAGAAAAGACAGGTGAATATAAACAGGGCATCGCCAGAGTCTGGCAGCAGAGTGAATCTCCTGAGGAGTTGAGCGAGTACCTGAGTGCGGTTCAGCAGCTAAACACAGGCTCTGAGTTACGCTATTACCCCGGTTCACCAAGAATAGCCCGTGCGCAGCTGAGAGATCAGGACAGAATGGTACTGACAGAGTTGCACCCAAGCGACTATCCTCTACTGGAGCAAGAGTTTCATCACGACAGACAAGTTAAAATTCATAAAGACGACGGCTTTAAAGTACTAAAAGCCAGCCTGCCTCCTAAAGAGAGGCGCGGACTAGTGCTTATCGACCCACCTTATGAACTGGCGAAAGAGTACCGGGACGTAGTGAGAGCCATTGCCCAAAGCCACAAACGCTGGGCAACCGGTATCTACGCTATCTGGTATCCGGTAGTTAACCGCTGTGATATTGATGATATGCTGGATGGCCTGAAATCTCTGGGAATCAGAAAGATATTGCAAATCGAGCTTGGTGTCGCACCAGACAGCAATGAGAGAGGCATGACAGCGTCTGGGATGATTGTTATCAATTCTCCCTGGAAGCTAGAAAAGCAGATGGAACACGTTCTGCCTTATCTGAAACAGAAAATAGCCCCGGCAACCGGGCACTACACTCTGGAATGGCTGGTACCGGAATAAACTTGATTAAACCGGCGGCCTCCCCAATATAAAATGGATATAAAAACAAAACTGGAGAAAGTAATGACAACACATTTTGATTATATCTGCATCGGTGGTGGTAGCGGCGGCATCGCTTCTGCTAACCGTGCAGCCATGTATGGAGCCAAAGTAGCCCTTATTGAAGCCAAAGATCTGGGTGGAACCTGTGTGAACGTCGGCTGTGTACCTAAAAAAGTGATGTGGCATGGTGCGCAGGTAGCCGAGGCTATCAAGCTTTACTCTGAAGATTATGGTTTTGATGTAAACCTGAACGGATTCAACTGGGACAAGCTGGTTGAGAATCGTCAGGCTTATATTGGCCGTATCCATAACTCCTATGACAATGTTCTGGGTAATAACAAGGTTGAAGTGATTAAAGGCTTTGCCCGCTTTGTTGATGCCAAAACCGTTGAAGTAAACGGCCAGCATTATACCGCAGACCATATCCTTATTGCCGTAGGTGGCAGACCAACTATCCCGGGTGTTCCGGGTGCAGAGTACGGTATCGATTCTAATGGCTTCTTTGACCTGAATGAGCAGCCTAAACGTGTTGCCGTTGTCGGTGCTGGTTATATCGCGGTAGAAATTGCCGGTGTATTACATGCGCTGGGCACAGAGACACACCTTTACGTACGCAAACAGTCTCCAATACGTTCGTTCGATCCAATGATTATCGACACGCTGGTTGATGTGATGGCGGAAGAAGGTCCGACTCTGCATACTCACTCGGTACCAAAAGAAGTGGTTAAAGAGGCTGACGGCAGCCTGACGCTTCATCTTGAAAACGGTGAGAGCCAGAATGTAGATACTCTCATCTGGGCCATCGGCCGCCACCCCGCTACTGACGCTATTAACCTTGAAGCGACAGGTGTTGAAACCAACGCCCGCGGTTATATCAAGGTAGATGAGTACCAGCAAACTAATGTAGAAGGGGTTTACTGTGTCGGCGATATTATGGAAGGTGGTATTGAGTTAACACCAGTTGCTGTTAAAGCCGGTCGTCAGCTCTCTGAGCGCCTGTTTAACAACAAACCGGAAGCCAAGATGGATTACGATCTGGTCCCTACGGTTGTATTCAGCCACCCACCAATCGGTACTATCGGTTTAACAGAGCCTGAAGCCAAAGAAAAGTATGGCGAAGAGAATGTAAAAGTCTACACCTCTGGTTTTACCGCTATGTACACCGCAGTAACCAAGCACCGCCAGCCTTGTAAGATGAAGCTGGTATGTGCCGGAGACGACGAAAAAATCGTTGGCCTGCACGGTATCGGCTTTACCGTTGATGAGATGATTCAGGGCTTTGCCGTTGCCATTAAGATGGGTGCGACAAAAGCTGACTTCGATAGCGTTGTTGCCATTCACCCGACAGGCTCTGAAGAGTTTGTTACTATGTAGATCAGTGTCTGGAAAATCTACCCTGTAGATTTGTAAACTCTGGAAAACATACTAGTCTCGAATAAGGAATCATCTTTCTTTTGGAGGCTAGTATGGTTACTGTTATCAAGTCACACGACTTCGAAGTTCCAAGACTTTATCCCGCCGCCAAGTCAACCAGAAGTCACAAGCTCAAGGGCTTCCCTACATTTTACTCGAAAGATAACGAGTACATTCTTCCCGTTAATCTATGGCTAAATTATTTAATCAATGTTCGAAATGCCGCTGATATCTCCGGGAGTGTTAGAGCGATAAAAAAATACTGGGAATTCCTAGAAGTTTCCGGATGCGCTTGGAATGCTTTTCCTTCCGTGGACTACCTGAAGCCCACATATCGTTTTCGAAATGACATTCTCTTAAAGTCTGCTAAAGATGGCTCTATCGCTTATTCAACAGCTTCTCTATACATTCAACAGGTTATCAAGTTTTATGAATGGGCAGCACATGAGCGATTCATCACATTCACTGAAGATAACAAACCTTTTGACTATCAGCTAGTTCATATTGCTAACACTGGCATGATGAGCCATAACAACCCTAAATTTGTTGTTCGCTCTACTGATTTGAGAATTAGAAAGCCAGCCCGAAACGATCAGCAAAAACTAAATCCACTTTCACAGCTGGAATTGAAATGGTTTGCAGAATGTATCACCAGTTATTCTGATGAGTTTATTATCCATCAATTACTTCAATTACAATCAGGGCTACGGGTAGAAGAAGCATGTACGTTTCCTTTAGAAGCAGTGAAAAAACCGAACTATGGGGTGCAAAGGTGCGAAGTAGAAATTGGTCCCTTCAATGGAGTTAAAACCAAATTTAGCAAGACAAGAAGAGTAGAGATTCCTTACTCACTCATGCGAAGGATGTATATATATGCCATTTCAGAAAGACGCTATATTCGAGCTGTTAAATCTGAAACTCAGCAATCTACTCTATTACTAAACAATCGTGGTAACCCTCTGTGTAGCAACAATATTCAACAATACTTCCGCAGACTTAGGTTAGAGATAAAAAAGACTTATAACACAAACTTCCAACACCGAACACACGACCTTAGAGCAAGCTACGGTACATACCGGTTGGACGCTCTATTAGATCATATCCCAGTAGGAGATGCACTTGCATTGGTCATGGCATGGATGGGTCACAACGACGACAAAACGACCTGGAAGTACTTGCGTTATCTAAGGAAACAGCAAGCTAATCAAAATGCGATTGTAATGTTAGATCAAATAATCGAGGAGGCTATATCATGACATATTCACCTCCAAAGTTATTGATTAAGCTTCGAACGGGGGTCAATCAATTTTTTACTTATGACTTTACTCGTTTTTTTTATATGGGCGTGGAATTCAAACGAAACCTACATCAAGCTACTCCAGCTAATCGGGACAAAGATGTTTTAAGGTGGTTTCGATTTTTTAATGAGGCTCATGAGTACTCAGATCAGACAAAACAATGCTACTTGAGAGACTTTGCTATTTACGTGAGATTCTGCGACCTCAAATCTTTAACTCCCGAAAGTGCAGAAGCAGTAGAAGCATTCGAGAGAGATCTCATTGAGCACGTAAGGTTATCAAAGCTAAATGTGAACTCAGCTCGGAAAAGAATCTCTTGTATAAAAAAATGCCTAGAGAAACTTGGTAATCCAGCTTCAAAGTGGTTTTCTAGTTATGCAGTCTTTCGCTCAGAGCCCAACCCAACTCAAGGATACTCCGACAGAGAGATTACAATCCTTATCAGAATTATTTATCGCTTCTTCTTTCAGGTTTCAAAGCAGGTGTTCGAGAATCCAGAAGTGCATTTGTCAGCATCATCTAATAAACGAACAGCTTGGTTTAAATATAACGGCCACACACATGATATTGCATCTCCTGTTACAAAGTGCTTTAGTGCCGCCTACTTTCTGCTAGCGTATTACACGTGGGGAAACACGACTGTAATACTCAATATGACAAAGCCTAAGCAGAAGAGTTTCAACGGTGGCATTTGGTATGAACAAAGTGTGCTCAAACCTAGAGCCAACAAGTTTGTATCTATTTCCATTGGAGACAATGGAACATTTCATGTTCCCAAAAACGCACTCCGTTTTTTTGAAAGATTACTAGAGCTAAGCAATACAATATCTTCAGATACCCATTTACTGTACCAAGCTAAAGGTGGGGTTATAGCCCCTTTAGAGCAGAGCCATATTCAAACGTTTTCCAACTGGGTGCAACAAACCTTCTCACTGATTTCAGATGAGGGAAAGCCACTACGCCCAACGGCAGCGCGCTTTAGAGCAAGTGGTAGTTATCGATACCTAGCTAAAACTGGTAATGCCACAGAAACTGCGTTACTTCTTGGCAACACTCCACAGACCTTCAATAAGCACTACACCTCGGGAAATGTTAATGAAAATGAAAAACAATTACTTGCAGCTACTTATACCTTAGAAGGCTCTATTCGTTGTTCCGATATTAACTCTGCCAAAGAGTACGCCAAAAGAGAGCTAGGAATTGAAATATTGCCATACGAAGAGTTTCTAAAAAAGTATGCCACCTCTAATGGAGAAAAAACCATTTTGGGTACAGGATGTAAAAATGTCTTTTCATCACATGCAGATAAGTACCGTAGAAGAAATCACTTTAATCCCAAAAACTTCAATGTTGATCATCTTGCTTGCGGCGTTTTTCAAGATAGTTGTCACTATTTGCTTAGTTTTCAAGCAACTTCTTTTTCTGGGTTCAGATGAACTTCTCCGATCGGTTCACAGTTCCTGATATTCCGTGACCAGCGTTCTGGCTTTTGCCTTCGGTGTTCCATCAACACTCTTTCACGATGCTTCAAGATTTCCATATCTTTACCGTTGTGACGCTCCGATGGGGTCACATAGTTTAATCGGCTGTGCTTATGTTCCGTGTTGTACCAGTTAGCGAAGGTCTCTACCCACACACGGCTTGCTTCAAGACTATTAAAACCGCCAGACGGCCAGCTTGGCACATACTTAAGCGTACGGAACAGCGATTCCACATAAGGATTATCATCACTGACTCTTGGACGGCTATAAGAAGGTGTGATCCCCAGCTCTTCCATTTTCGCTTTTAACGTAAACGACTTCATCGGTCCACCGTTATCTGAGTGCAGAACCAGAGGCTGGTTGAAGCACTGTTCACGCATCAGCGTACGTTGTAATAACTGCGAAGCCAGCTCTCCGCATTCACGTTCATGCACCTCGTAACCTACGATTTTTCTGCTGTAGATGTCTTCTATCACATACAGATAATAATATTGCCCGCGGACACCTGACGGGAGATAGGTAATATCCCAAGTAAAAACCTGATTAGGAGCTGTTGCGGTGTAGCTCGTTGGCCTAGATGCCTTTTGTCGACTACGCTGGCGTCCTCTGCGGTTAAGTTGTCCTGCTGCTTTCAGTACGCGATAGAAGCTCGACTCTGAAGCTATATAGTCACCTTTGTCCAGTAACGTTGGTACAATCTGAGTCGGTGGCAGACTTGCGTACTCTGCGTTGTTTGCTCACATCGATGATGGTTTGTCGTTCTAGCTCTGTGAGCTTGTTAACTGGCACTGGTCGCGGAGCTATCGGCCGTTGATCTTCCTGAACCTCTCCATCTTGATACCAGCGGCGGTAAGTTCGGAGATCTATCTCAACTTCGTGACATGCGTTTTCCAACCTACAGCCGCTTTGGCGAGCCTCGTGATATAGAGTGTGATCAGGCTTTGCCTTTCATAGGTCGAGGTTAATCGTCCTCTGGTTCTTCCCCGTAAAAGGCTCTCAGCTTTTTTCTCAGCACCAGCAAGGCGGCAGTTTCAGCTAAGGCTTTTTCTTTATGGCGGAGTTCTTTCTTTAACTCTTTGATTTCTCTTTTATCTTCTTTGGCTTGTTTCTTCGCTTGGGCTTCTCGTTCCTTACTGGACATGAAGCCTTGCATACACTCACCGCGCCACTCTTTAATCTGCTCGGGATAAAGTCCTTTCTCACGACAGTACTGGCTTAGTTCGTTCTCTGTCATGGAATAAGTTTCTGCCACAACGGCCAATTTAGTTTGAGCTGACCACTGCTCGGAAGAAGTATTACTGTTTGGCACAACGGTTCCTGATTCTCTGAGTTGTTTTCGCCAATTGTACAGGGTTGCTTCATGAATTCCTTCTTCGAGCGCCACTTCTGCCACTGACCGGGAGTACGGAGGTAACAACTTCTTCAGTACTGCTTCTCTTCTTTCTTGGGAATAACGAGCCATTCTTTACTCTGTTACCGCCCCTAACTGGTTAAATTTTAACAGTGACAACTATCCTGCCAGAGGGGGCTTGCTCAGACATACACAACTGCTTTCAATGCGAAAACCAAGTAATCATTGAGTGTGCTGAAGATATTTGGTGCCTACTTAGCTATAGGGAGTCCATCATAGATTCCAAAGCATTCCATATAAGTGAAAAGCACTTCCTTAAAAACTACTCTGCACTGATTGACTCTATAAACAGGGTTCTCTTCACAATCCACCCAAAAGTAAAAAGACAAGCAGAGAAACTACTAAAAAATGATGGTCGTCACCCGTTGTGGCCTGCCGGAATAAATATCGATTTTTAGAAGGGCATATGAGATGACACCACTTTTTGAGCTTCCCAAAAACATTCTTCAAGAGAACATTTCCGAGTATAAAAAAACGGTGCAGCTATATATATCAAACAAACACCAAGAGTTGGACAAAGTTGTTGTTACTAAAGGCTTTGACGGGACACCTAAAAGCCACTTTGGAGATGAAGAGTGGGACTTCCGTGCTTACCTAGATGCAAGGACTACCTACAAAAAACACATCGTATTTTCAAAGATTAATGACGACCAATTAGCTAGAGAGCTCAAACTAATTTGCTTTTCATGGCTATACATCGCAGGCCACCACCGGAAAGGAGCGGTAATAAAACCCTCTACACTTATGGCTAGGTACTCAAAAATATGCATCATCTACAAATACCTAGATCAATCAGGTTATCAGTCTATATCTTGCTTAAGGTCTCACTTAGTATTTAATGAGCTTTGTAAGCATCTAAGAGGCTTAAAATATAGGGCAGCTCAAGTCGAAGGGATATACACCGCATTGATGCATGTTGAAAAAGTATCAAAGTATCTCCCCCTTGATTTTGAACTACCTAACGGACTTGGGCAAAGCGCCTTTTCTTTTGACATTACAGGAAAATCAAGGCTCGATGGTAAAAATCAGTTTTACGCGATCCCTACGCGGCTAATGGAAAAAATTTACCAGTACTGTTTCAACACTATTGATACCTTTCATCCTCACAAAGAAGCAATACATGACCTTCTTCATGATATACGACAAAACTATGAAGAAGGAAAAAAAAGAGTAAATGACAAAATCAACTCAGGCATATGGAGCTGGCTCCATCAAGATTCCTCAAGTTACCGAGTTGAAGTCAATAAGCATAAACCATTCAGTTATCCAAGCATAATAGACGCGCACATTACAGGAACACCACTTGATAGCCTGATTCCATCTCATGCCAACAAACTCCAAGGCACTATTATTGAGCTTCAGACTATCTGTTATATCGTTTGCGGCGCTCTGACGGGAATGAGACGGTCTGAGCTTTTCAGCCTTCATTCCAACAGCTTCAAGGAAAAAGAAGTATATGGTAGAAAATACTACGTTCTTCAATCTGAGCAACACAAGTTTAGTCAAGGAAAGCCACAAGCCGCTGAATGGGTTACGACCAAATATACCCAAAAAGCGATTGAGCTAGCGGAAGCAATTTCACGCCATATGAGAGTTCAGTTGCTTGAAGATAGCGATCCTATGAGCATCCACAACTCAAGCTGCTTATGGTTAGGACAAGGGAAAAAAGCTCGCAAGCCAATCATTCGACAAGATGACAATATGCGTAGGCATTTCAGTCGAATCTGTAAAAATGCCGGAGCATTTATCACTGAAGAGGATATGGTTGAATTTGAAGTAATCAACCCTAACAGAGAACCAGACCATGCCGACAATCGCTTGAAAGTTGGAAAAGTATGGCCACTTACCACGCATCAGCTTCGACGTACATTCGCCGTTTTCGCAAAAAGGCATAGTCTTTGTCATGACATAGCAATCAAACAACAATTTAAACACTTGGATTTACCTACAACCGAATGGTACGGAGAAGGCGGAATAGCGTCTAAAATAAAAGCGTTACAGATAGATACAGAGCTTCAATCATTTTTGAACGAGGTAGTTGTAGAGTCGACAACTCACAAAATTCACTCTTGGTATGATGACAAAGAATCTTTGAATCTAATGGGGAAAATGGCCGGTTCGATAAACAAAAACCGCTTAAGCCTACATAAGAAGTACAGGTCCTGGGATGCTATAAACGAGCACGTTAAAGCTGGTCGATTAACCCTAGTTGGTACCTTGCACTCATACTGTATGGCTGGATATGAATGCCAGATGCATAAAGTAAGCTCACCAGCTAACTGTATGAATTGTGAAAACCAAATTATCGGCAAAGAACAAGTTGAAAACTGGCAAAAGCGATACTCTTGGGTCTGCAAACAAGTACAAGATATGGACGCACTGGGAACTTTGACAAACTCAATGTATTCACATTTCATCACTCAAATAAGAGCAGCAGAGAAAGTCCTGCACCGTTTTCAAATACCTTTCACCAGATTCGATATAGGCGGCAACAAGTATGAGCAAATCCCAAATTACGAGAGTTGAACTAGAACAAGCTCTACAAAGACTTGTTTCTGGAGATACTAAGCGAGTTGACCCTAATAGAAAAATATCTGTCAAGGCTGTTGAAGAAGAAGCTGGACTTGGAGATGGCTCTGCTTATTACTACAAGGATATTGTGGAAAAAGTTAAAGAGGCAGCCCGCAAAAATACCCCGTTAACAAAAGCACAAAATGCCTATGAAGATAAGATTTCCAAACTACGTGAACGCCTTGCAAATGAGTCTAAGTTAAAAGAAAAATACAGAAATCAAGTTGAAGTGTACAAACAACAACTAGCAGGTATGGCGAGCCAACATAATCAGCTTGCCCTAATTATTCAACAGTATCAATATCAAATTGCAGAGCTAGAGTCAGGTATCAGGGATTTAGAGTCACCTAATTGTAGCAGCTCACGAATATAATCCCTCCGACTTGATTACATCGCCCATTCTTGGCTCACAATCAATGCAAACGGACTCACTTTAATTGAGAATTAAACCGGCAATCCAGCGTCACGCATTCCGAAGTCATTTGAAGTTAATTCTGGTGAAAGTAAATTCAGAAAAGTCTATTAAAATCGACTTGTAGGGATGTTGTGGGAGAATACTTTTATAAATAAGTACTTAAAATGGGATATCAAAATATCGCGCTCTAGGCTTCTACAACAAATATGGGAACATCAGAAATGTGAAGCTCCCCTTTTAAGGAGAGCTTCTTTTCCAGAATAAAGTACGAACTCTTACAGGACTACTTTCACGTTGGCTGTTTATATGTAATATCTAAAAATCTATGCTTTACTTAGTTAAAAGCCATTTATTGATGTAATCCGCTAAAGGTTTGAAGGCAGGGTTTGACCAATTGATTGCATCAGGGCTTCCCTGTCCTATTGTACCAGTATTACTAAAGACAGTGCCACTGGACCCTTTAACCTCACCAAGTTCAGCCTTACTAGGATCACGCATGTACTCATACGTTAGTCCTATCATAGCTCCAGGATTTAAATCAGCACTTAAAGTGTGAATCTGATCTCTTTTTCCTTTACCGTCAGGATCATCGTCTGGGTCGGTCGTGCACGTGTTAGCATTTAGCTGACCATTGCCATAGTTACAAGAATCATGGACGAGATATTCAGGGTACCCGCCAGAAGCTTGAATAATGAGAAGTGCTTTAAATGCATTATATGAGGCTAGCAGCTCAGCTCCAACAATCGTATTATTGTTTCCGTCAATGTAGTAATCGAAAAGTTGAATCAATTTTTGATATGTTGTCAAACTTGTTGTTTCATCCTTTCCGCCAAGGTTTGTATATACTAACTCTACTGCATCCAAAACTTTTGGTGTCCCACTATTCTCATTCATACTGTCGGCAAGCTTCAGAACGAAAGCGTCTGCTGTACTGCCGCTCGAAGGATCTGGTTCATCTTCTAAAAGGCCAATTACAACGCGTTTTTGACTGTATCTTTTTCGAACATCATCATGCAAACGAGAAATAAAGTCCTCAACCTGGACTTTAGTTCTCGCTTGTTGAGCATCAGAAACAGCAGTATCGATTTTCAACACATAGATGCCATTTTCAAACTGACAGTTAGGGACATCTACAGCTGTGGAACAATTATCAATCGAAGTGTACACATCAACTTTAGTCGGTGCGGATGACCCCGAATTGCTTTCTTCACCACAACCTGCAAGAGATCCTGCTACAACTACAGCAGCACTGAATAATAGATAATTTTTTTTCATTTTAAATCCAATTACTTAATCGCTCATCGATATTCCAAACTTGATAAGCATATATCAAATACAACGTACTATAAGTTTCCATGTCGTAATGTTGATATCTATGTTATTTGAAATCTGTTAATAAACCTAGTTCTAAGTATGTGTAGCGGCTCACGAACATAATCCCTCCGACTTGATTACATCGCCCATTCTTGGCTCACATTAAGTGAGAATAAGGCTTGCATCCGGCTCACAATCAATGCGAACGGACTCACTTTAGTTAAGAATGGGCTTGCAAACATATTTCTTCGGCTCACTTTAATTGAGAATTACTCTTCAAGACTTTTGATTGAAGAAATTCGGATAATATTCCGAAAACTATCCAGATCTTGAATACTGAGTAGTAAAGATTTGACTTCTTCTATGCTTAAATTCGAATCAATCTTCACGCCTGTTTCTGATGCACTGATCACTTTGTCGTTATTTTCTAATTCCTCACAGAAAGCACTTTTATACTGTGGATAACATTCTTCTTCCGGAAAGCGATTAATATCTTTAATCAATTTTCTGTCGAGTTCTGATTCATATGTTAGGCGTACATTTATTTCATATATCATGTTCTTACCATCATTTAAGTTCATTTTTCTTTAGCCTGATGATTTACAGTTGTTACTTTTTCTTAGCTGTGTACCTTAAGCATTCCAAACTTACTTCAAGAATATTACTCAAAATATGCGTATATGGATGGGGCGTGTCTTTCGTTGTAAGCTTGAGTAAAGGCTTCAGAAATCATCTTAAGTCTATCAGTGCTTGGCATTGTTAGCCGGGCACTGAGGTTGAAAAATGGATATTTCCCTTGAATATCAGGGTGTATTGTAGCTGCCACTTCAACGTCTGAGGTTGATACATACCTTCCAGCCCATCTTTCAATATAATGTTTGATAGGTCTAATTTTGTTGGATGTATTTTTGATTTTTTTTTGTGCATCTAACCATTCATAAGCGATCCTGATACAGTCGTTGTGCTCATGTACAATATCAGTTGGTTCAGAATACTTCGTAGCTCGCTTTCCTTCCTCAATTTGTTCATCGGTAATATAGCGCATACTTGCCACCTTTCTTGTTGAACAAGACATTCGATTGTTTAGGTTTATTATGAGTTATGACAAAGAATATGCAATCAATTGAGTCTAAATAAACGTACATTTTAAAAGACTTACTTGTTTTAGAAGCATAAGAGAAATGTTCATTACTTCTTTTCTTACCATCCTTAATTTGACAATACTACCAATAAAGCAATAATCTACGCCCCAAACGCTGGACGCTCTGTTAAATTGTGCGCACCCAAAAGGAATCGGCTATATCGTACAACTTACACCTGTACCTCAAAATTGTATGGTAACAATATGATAAAATTTAAAAACATGTCGGTTCGGTGGCAAATTATGCTGCCAGTTCTATCAGCCGCCATTATTCTTATTGCTAGCACTATCTTCATGGCAACCTCTTTAGTCGAGAAGATTGATGAAACTGAACAAGTCGCCGCACTTTCACTATCAAATGGTAACGCCATTGCACAAATGACAATGGATATTGCCAATATTCAAGAAAATATAAGTGCATACTCAAGTGTCAACTCGACAATTCAAGAGCTTGAAGCTCGTATTAATAAAAATATTACTGACATTAATGCTATTCTTGATAATGCTACTGGTGAGCATGAATTGGCAGTAAAGAAAGCGATCCATGAACTTCTAGACTTGGTGGAAAACAATCTAGAGTCTATCCTTTCTCGAAAACCTATTGTCCTATCTAAGTATCACAAGTCATCTAGCGAAGTATCAATCTCAATTACTGCTTTATTTGTTGCATATGAACAAGATATGGCTTCTGGAAAAGCGTCTAGAGCCAAAGAGGTATTAGACCTTCAATACCAAGGTGGCATTGTGTTGATACTTCTCATGGCATTCTCTGTGGGCATGCCATATGTTGTTTCAAACATGATTGTTAGACCTATCGTTAATGTCCAAACCGCAATGAAGCACCTTTCCGAAGGTGATTTCAATGTTAGCGCGAACGTCGATAGTACTAACGAGCTTGGCCAACTAAGCCAAAGCATGAATTCAATGATTGAACGCCTTAAGTCTATTGCTGACTCACTTATCACCGTTGGCCATAATGTCGCATCTGCATCGACTGAGTTATCAACGGTTATGGTTCAGGCCGAAAGTAATGCTGCGGAAGAAAGCAGCCAGATAGATTCTATTGCGACCTCTATCAATGAACTATCTCGCACTGCACAAGACGTTGCTAAGAATGCATCACTTGCTGACGGCGCAGCTCGAAATGCACTTGAGTTGTCGAACAAGGGGTCTGAGTCTTTCGATAGAACCTACAACGCAAGTAAGGAAATGAGTGTAACGCTTGAGAATGCTGCTGATGAAATAGACCAACTGGCTACCGAGTCTATCAAAATTGGAGAAGTGGTTAGCGTTATTGAAGATATTTCTGCGCAAACCAATCTATTAGCGCTTAATGCAGCCATTGAGGCGGCACGCGCTGGTGAACAAGGTAGAGGTTTTGCTGTAGTGGCATCAGAAGTCAGAACTCTGGCAGAACGCACCCAAACTTCAACTGAAGAGATCCAGGGTATTATAGAGTCACTACAAGGTAAGGCGAGCTCAGCTAATAATACTATGGTTCAAAGTCTAGATAGACTGGTCAAAAACCGTGAGGTTATGGTTGAAGCAAGTGATGCTATGCAAGGCATCTCCAAGGTCGTCATTGAAATTAGTGAATTGAATACTCAAGTGGCTACTGCTGCAGAGCAACAAAGCAGTGTGACTGAACATGTAAACAAATCAGTTAACTCGGTAATTGATCTGGTGAGTCAGAACGTAACTGGTATCAACCAAAGCGCATCAACGGCAAACGAGCTATCATCTCTGGCTGAAGACCAGCGAGATCAACTCTCATTCTTCAAATAAGTAAATTATCTATAGCGATGCTTGTCGATATATATGTAAGCGCCCCATTATTCCACGGGCGCAGTCTTAGTGAGAGAAATTCCAGGGAAGAAGTGATTCGATATCTGGTTCTGGTTTAGCCTGCTCTTTCATGCACTGAATCAGGTAGTCGTACATGATAAGACCGTTGGCCAGTGCCATGCTGTACAGCATGGCACTGGCATGCGCACCTTTTGGAGTATCAGCGAAGAGCCAGTTTTTGCACCCAATGACCATGGATTTGATTGCACGCTCTGCGCGGTTATTGTCGATGGATAAGTGGCCATCTTCAATATAGCGAACCAGCTTATGCCACTGACCAACGGTCTACTTTATAGCTTTACACAGTGGGCTGGACTCTACTATTTTTGCGAAGTCAGCCATTTATGCAGATCATCCAACATTGGTTTCGCAAGTTTCTGGCGCTCTGCCATTTTTTCCTCAGCAGATTTGCTTTTCAGTCGTGTTTCCAACGCATACAGCTTCTGGATTTTCGCCAGCGCCGCATCAGCTTTGCCTGTTTTGCCTTTCCCTTGCAGTTTCTCTGCATCCATGAACTTGCGGCGTGCGTGAGCTAGGCAACCAAGGTGTTCTACCTTCGTTAACCCGTCATACGCTTTGTATCCGTCTGTTTGTAGACAGCCGTCGTATTCACCCAAGAAACCTTCAGGACATGCTCGAGAACGCCCATTTTGATAATCGAACAAGACGATATTTTTTACACCTTTCAGCGTAGCTTCGGGCGAGCCGGCACCAGAACAGTAGATCCACATATATCACTTCTTCTCCTCCTTAAGCACGTTCAGCGGTGTTTCATCCGTCTGGATAACCACTTGCTCAAGCTGGTGCTTGTGAAGAGCTTGGTATAGCGGAGTAAAGCGTTCACTGACCTGAACTACCCAGCGAGCCATGATGGTTCTGGATTGATTATATTTGACTCAGATTCATCAAAAACACCTACTCTTTCGGCCATGAAATCATCAGATACGCTTTCTGTTTTAGCAAAAGACAACCAGTCGTCTTTACTTTCTATTGTGATAAGCTCATCAGCATGTGCATTGTAAGCTGTCATGTCTTCAAGCAATTATTCTTCCGTAAGCCTTTTTTTACTCATCACATATATCCAAGATATGAAGTTGAGATTCGCTTAATTATAGCAAAACCAGTTTTCTTCCGTTTCATACAAAATACTGCTAGAACAAAGAGCCGGGCAAATGTATGGTATGCTCCGTTTGTGCAATAGGCTGTTGTACAATTTGGCTCAATGGCAGTTGTTGCAAATTCTGCAACTACCAACTCTGAAGCTGGCAAACCGATCATTGAACACGTTACGAATTTACTGAAATTTGTTGAAGACAACATGGTATCAGAGATTATACCTGACAAAACAAACCTGGTAAGTAATCGAAGTCTCCTTCGGAATTTTTGTAAACAAGTATTGGCCAATTGCAGTAACTATAAAAGCCCACATAACCAATACAAAAGTCTATCTCTAACTCTGGAAAATATTTTTTCCAGACAAAATTTTTATTAAAATTAATCAAATTATTGCATTTTTCTGGAAAAACCTTGTCACACCTTATTTTTTAAGGTTCTCCAGTATAATTCCAGACCGGAATATAAAGAGTAGTTTGTAAACTATGAGATAAGGCGTACGCTGATTAAAAAGCCCGCCACAGGTAGTTCTGTAGCGGGCTTTATTATTTCTGACGGCGTGTTTTACTCTTGTTTTGTTAATGGTTGGTTACTTAATACAAACCACATT
The DNA here is from genome assembly GCF_028201475.1 of Vibrio sp. SCSIO 43137. Taxonomy (NCBI): domain Bacteria; kingdom Pseudomonadati; phylum Pseudomonadota; class Gammaproteobacteria; order Vibrionales; family Vibrionaceae; genus Vibrio; species Vibrio sp. SCSIO 43137. Next base: position 3,300,079 of record NZ_CP116383.1, read on the forward strand.
CAGCAGTGATGTGCCTGTTAACTGGGTAATTTTACCGCTGGTAAACAAACCGCGCTTACCTTCACCCCAGTAAGGAACATGAATCGGCCACTGCTTCTTAGTCATCACACCGGAGTTAATCAAAGCTCTCCACTCGATATCATTTAGCAGACGCATCCCCTGAGACTGGCAAACCTGCGTCGCCATTTCATAGTTCAGCCGGTTCCAGCCTATGCCGTATTCCATATAGTACTGCTCATTCCCTTCCATCAGGAAAGGGATAGCATAGTAGTTCTCACCAATCTTAGTTTCACGGCGAACCACCATCATACCGACATCGGTTTTCTTAGCCGTGCTGTTAGGCCGGGTCGTTGCGACAGGAATAGGAGCCGCCTTTTTCGGCGTAACGGCTTTTGGTTTAGGTTGAGGCTTGGAGACGGGTTTAGGTTTCGCTTTAGGCTTAGGAGGCGTTTTAGTGACTTGCTGCTTGGCTGGTGCAGCCATCGCTTTTCCGCTCGTTGCCGGTTTATCAGAATCCTTAGACACTGCCCTGATAAATGCCTGACGATATGGCTTTAAAGTCTTAAGTTGTTTCAGGTCCTGTGAAGCATTGTCAAAGGCATCATAAGGTCCAATCAAGCAACGATACCCTCTGCTTTCAGGTTTCATCCAGACATCGGTTGAAATCTTGCTATAAATACTTTTTGCCTGAGCCAGAGCGACTGGTTTAGAGAACATACCACACTGAATCCAGAATAAACCCGATTTCTGCTTTGGTGTTTTTCCCCACAACCCGTTACCAACAGGACACTCTCTGGACAGAACGGGTAACTCACTATTACTGCTCTGCTTCGCTTCACAGATATAATCGTTATTGGTATCAGTTGCAGCCATTACTCCAGTGCTGGCAAATACCAGACTGACAGCGAGTAACATTGACTTTCTAACCAGAAATCTCGTCATATATCTATCTCTAAAAACATTATGCAACCAGCATAATATTTTATCATCGGTTAAACAAAAAGAGTCGCATTTCAGCGACTCCCCTAGTTTAGAAAGCTTTATAGTTAAAGATCAATCGCTTTGGATCACTCTTTATCAAAATTGGGGTTAAGGATCACCCTTTATAAATTTTAGGGTTAAATACATCCCTTAGCCAGTCACCCAGCAAATTGATTACCAGAACCAAAGTAACCAGTACAATCCCCGGGAAAGCTGTAATCCACCATGCACCTGAGAAAATATAGTTAAAACCGATACTTATTAATGCACCCAGTGATGGCTGATCCACCGGCAAGCCCAGCCCTAAGAAAGAGAGAGCCGCTTCTGACATAATGGCATTCGCTACCTGCACCGTTGAGATAACCAGAATCGGCGACAAACAGTTTGGCAGAATATGACGGAACATAATACGTGGCGCCCTGAAGCCCATTACACGGGCAGCTTCAACATACTCTTTCTTCTTCTCTGCTAACACAGAAGCACGAATAGTACGGGCATACTGCGGCCATTCAGCCACCCCGATAATCACCACCAACATAACAACGGCATACTGACTATAAAACTCACTACCAAAGCTGGCTTTGAAGATAGCAGAGACGATAATCGCCACCATCATGGTCGAGAAAGAGAGCTGAACATCGGCAAAGCGCATCAGGAAGCTATCAATACGGCCACCAAAGTAACCGGCAGACAGACCTATCACAATACCCAGAAACAGCTGCAAGCCAACAGCAAGAAAGCCGATAGTCAGAGATAAGCGGGAGCCATACAGCATGGTAGAGAGAATATCCCGCCCTTGCTCATCGGTACCCAACAAAAATCGTTCGTCTCCATCTTCCATCCATGCAGGAGGAAGCTCTGAGTCCATGATGTCGATTGAACTCAAATCATAAGGGTTGCTCGGTGAAAGCACCGGCGCAGCCAGAGCCATAAGCAGAAAGGCCATAAAAATAGCAAAACTGACCATGGCGACTTTATCGCGCAGAAAATAGTAAAGAAAATCCGATTGTCTGAAACGTTCCCAGCGGCTAGGAACAACACTTGCTTGACTCATTTTTATGCTCCTTTGCCAGTCAGGTTAACCGTCGGGTTAATCAGCCCGTACATCAAATCAACAATAGTGTTGGTCACTACGAAAACCAGACCAACGAAAATAACATAAGCGGTGATCAGCGGTGTATCTACCCTGTTTATCGCTTCAAGGAACAGGAAGCCTGTACCCGGCCACTGAAATACGGTTTCCGTCAATATGGTGTACGCCACCATAGTACCGATCTGCACACCACCTACAGTCAGAACCGGCAGCATGGTATTTTTCAGTGCGTGCTGGTAGTAGATTTTATTGGTGGCTAAGCCCTTGGCTTTGCCAAACTTAATGTATTCGGAGCTAAGCACTTCCAGCATTTCAGAACGAACCAGACGAATGAACAGAGGCAACATAATTGATGCCAGTGCAATACTTGGTAAAACCAGATGCGCCAGACCATCGAGTGTAAAGTAGCCGGAATCCCAGCCAAATACATTGGCGGTTTCTCCCCTGCCATAGGAAGGCAGCCAGCCTAGCTCAATGGAGAAGATATACATCAGCATAATCGCTGTCAGGAAAACTGGGATGGAGATACCTATACTACTCAACGCCATCACCACCTTGGTAAAAAAGCTCTTTGGATGGATAGCGGAGTAAACCCCGAGCGGTATAGAGAGGACAACAATGATCAGAGCGGCACCAAATACCAGCTCCAGCGTTGCCACCAGCTTATCCAGAATCACTTCTGTTGCCGGTTTTTTGAAAAAGTAGGATGTACCTAAATCACCTTGTACGGCTTTGCCTACAAAGCGGGTATATTTTGTAATAAACGGATCGTTTAAACCGAGCTCATCACGTAAAGCCTGTCGCTCTGCTTCCGAAACAGACTGGCCCACAAGTTCCCGCAGCGGATCGCCGAGGTTATCCTGTATAGAAAACGCAACCAAACTGATCACAAACATCACTATCAGTGCCTGATACAGGCGCTTGACCAGAAACGAAAACATTCCTTGCCCCTTAATAATCCTTAATCTTCTTTTCAGAAGTTATTCAGTCAATATTCAGTCAATATTCAGTCTAAAAATGACACCCAATCCGACTGAATTAAGACTGAGCACCATAAAACTTGTAATGAATAAGTCACTACAAAAAGCAGTATCCGCCCCATTAGCAGGCAGGATACCGCTTTTGCGGTTAGTTATTATTTAACAACCAGGTCACCGAAGTACGGGAAGTTCATACCGTTGATGATAGGAGCAATTTCTACGTTGCTCTTAGCAGCCCATGATGGATCCTGCCAGTGCAGTGGTACAAACGCCGCTTCATCAAACAGGATCTGCTCAACTTTCTTCAGCATAGCGTTACGCTTAGTCAGATCTGTCTCTTTGTTTGCTTCAGTAATCAGCTGATCAACTTCTGCGTTACCGTAGTGACCACAGTTGTACTGACCTTTACCTGTTTCAGCATCTCTAGTCATCGCCAGGAACTCAGTAAAGTTAGCTGAATCTTCTGTATCCGGGTGCCAGCCAATCATCAGCATGTCTGCCGCACACTTATCAAACTCAGGCCAGTATTGCGCTTTTGGCATGGTTTTCAGGTCAACCTTGATACCGATCTTAGAAAGCATTGCCGCTGTTGCCTGAGCGATTTTCGCATCGTTCACGTAACGGTTGTTTGGCGCCATCATCGTCAGCTTGAATCCGTCTGCATAACCTGCATCTTTCATCAGCTGCTTCGCTTTCTTAAGGTCATATCTAGGCTTAAGATTTTCGTTATAACCAGCGTAGCCAACCGGGCTCTGCTGAGCTGCTGCTGTCGCAGCACCCTTCATAACTTTCTTAGTGATACCTTCGTTGTTTACTGCATAAACGATAGCCTGACGAACACGCTCATCTTTCAGTGCAGGGTTGCTGTTCTGGTTCATCTGGAAGGTAATGATACGGGTACCAGGCATGGTATACAGATCAACACCACTTGCGCTCTTGATTCGCTTGTAGTCGTTTGGAGCAACAGGAGCAATCATGTCCACATCGCCAGACAGAAGTGCTGCTACACGGGTCGCATCTTCTTTAATAGGAACCAGAGTCAGTTTATCTACGTTACCTGAAGAAGACTTATCCCAGTAATCATTAAAGCGCTCAAATTCAACTTTTACGCCTTGCTGGCGGTAAGTGATGACGAAAGGACCAGTACCAGAAAGGTTTGTTGATGCGAAAGAGTTACCGTGCTTAACCAGCTCAGCTTTATCTTTACCTTCAGCTGTCTTACCTGTGTAGAACTTGCTGTCCATAGGGAAGATATAAGTCGCAACGTTTTCAATCAGAGGGTAAGTACCGTCAGTTTTAATCTCTACCGTGTAGTCATCAACTTTTGTCAGAGAAACCAGCGGAGCAAAGATACCCTTAAAGTCAGGAGAGCTCTTCAGACGGGCAAATGTCCATACTACGTCATCCGCAGTAAGCTCATTACCTGAGTGGAACTTAACACCTTTACGAAGGTTAAAGCGCATTGTCTCGTTATCGACACGATCCCATGACTCAGCCAGACGTGGTTCAAATTCCATTTTCTGGTTAAAACGTACCAGAGGGTCAAATACCATGTGAGACAGTTGCATAGTACCACCGGAAAGCTGCTCATGCGGGTCAAGAGACACAGGGTCTGCCGCATAACCTACGGTGATATCAGCTGCAGCTGCACTAAAGCTAAGACCAGCAGCCATTAGAGCAACTGTCAATTTAGTCTTAATGGATTTCATTGCATAACTCCTTTTATGGGAAATTAAATCCCTAATGTTGTTTTTGCTTCTGTTAATCGTAATAAATCCAAAGCACAGAGTGCCTGTGGATCACACTAGCTGCCCGGACGAACGGCTGCCGGACAGCAAAGATTAAGCGATATCTTCACGTAGCCCGGTAAATTCAGGCATCAGAGAGATTAATTGCTGGCTGTACTCATGCTGAGGAGAATTGAACAGCTGCTCTGTCGGAGCAACTTCCAATAATTTACCCATTTTCATCACACCTATGCGATCACACATCTGGCGGATCACAGGCAGGTCATGACTGATAAACAGCATGGTCAGATTTAATTCGTCTTGTAAGTCCTTTAACAAGTTAAGAATCTGAGCCTGTACGGATACATCCAGTGCGGATGTCGGCTCATCACAAATTAGAAGACGTGGGCGAGTCGCTAACGCTCGCGCAATAGAGATCCTCTGGCGCTGCCCGCCTGAGAATTCATGAGGATATTTTAGTCCGGCCATTCTGCCTAGCCCTACGTGATCAAGCAGATCGTTCACGATCTCTCGTGTTTCAACTTCATTACGGGTCAGGTTATGGAAACGGATAGGTTCCGCGATAATATCGAAAATCTTCATACGCGGGTTCATTGAGGTATACGGGTTCTGGAAGACCATCTGCATCTGACGGCGCATAGGTCGGCGCTCTTTTTCAGATTTAAGGCTGGTAAGATCGATACCTTCAAAGGTTACTTTGCCTGAATTAGGCGCATACAGACCGGCAATAACACGGGCAATGGTTGATTTACCGGAGCCGGATTCGCCTACCAGGCCAAAGGTTTCACCTTCAAACACTTCAAAACTCACGTCGTCCGAAGCCTGAACATATTCGCGGCGGCTCTCAAACAGAGAGTCTTTAGTTACAAAACGTAGGTTTACATTCTCTACATTAAGCAGAGGACCGGTATAGGCTCGCTGATCCTGACTCTGACCAAGCCAGTGAGTTTTAACATCCAGCGGTGCCATCTCTGAAGCTTCTTCGATATAGCTTACCAGAGGGAAGCGGTCCAGCTTCTTATCTGAACGCGGAACGGCAGAGATCAGGCTGCGGGTATAAGAGTGATCCGGGTCACCAAGAACTTTTTTCGTCTCACCGAACTCAACCAGATCACCACGGTACATAACCGCGACCTTATCAGTAACATTGGAGACCACACCCATATCGTGGGTTACCAACATGCAACCAACATCATTTTTAACGCACAGTTCGCGAATCAGGCACAAGATCTGATCCTGAATAGATACATCCAGTGCCGTTGTCGGCTCATCAGCAATAATCAGATCCGGCTCACCAGCCAATGCAATCGCAATAACCACACGCTGACGCATACCACCAGAAAATTGATGCGGGAACTGTTTTAATCTGTTTTCAGGCTGGGGAATACCAACCTGCTTCATCAGGGAAAGAGCCCGCTGATACGCTTCTTCATCAGACACCTTCATATTGGCATGAATGGTCTCTTTAAGCTGGTGTTCAACGGTAAATAACGGGTTTAGAGATGTCATCGGATCCTGAAAAATAAATCCGATTTTTGAGCCACGTACGGCTCTCATTTCACTGCCGGAAAGTCCGGAGATCTTCTCTCCGTCAAGGTAAACATCGCCACCAGCAATGACACCCGGAGGGCTTAGCAAATCGATCACCGCATTACCTACGGTTGATTTACCCGCACCTGACTCACCAACCACACCAACGATCTCGCCACGTTCAATGTTAAACGATAGCTCTTTAACCGCGGCATGAATACCATGCCTTGACGGATATTCGATCCGAAGGTTTTTAACTTCTAAAAGAGACATTACCAGACCTCTACTACTGTGGCGCAACTGCCTGTCTGCAAATATTGATTCCGTTCATTACCAGAATAAAGTCCTGATAATCTGATAGCGTTCCAATTTGGCAAATAATTCACTAAAAAGCAACAAATATAGGATAAAAAAGTGTAATCGCGCAGTTTTAAAGCACGGTAGCGCAATAATTATTCATTTATCATTCATTTAGTTCTCATTGACACTTAAGACATCAAGACTGATAAGCACCAAAATATAAGAACTTTTCACTAATTAAACACTATATCTGTAGTTATTTACAAAACCAGAAGGTACGATAAATTTGAATTTTTATTCTAATTCACTTTTAACAAATTAGTTACATCAACCAATTATAATCTCAAACACAGATGATTTATCTGCTTTATAAATTAAAGACAGACCATAACTCTGACAATTAAAAAAAACAGATAATCCCATGATAAAAAACATGCTCAGGCAAGACAAAACGGGGCTGTTGGTAAAGAGTATAAAAAAGTGCAGCTAAAACAGAGCTGAAACCCGCTCAATTACGGCTAATTACTGCTCACAGGAGAGAAAATGTATATGCGTTATGCTTATAAGAAACTATGAAAAGAATAGAACGAAAAAAGCCTTATCTTTCGATAAGGCTTTTAAAGGTGGTCGGTGAAGAGGGATTCGAACCCCCGACCCTCTGGTCCCAAACCAGATGCGCTACCAAGCTGCGCTATTCACCGAAATTTTGTTAGTAATCCACTTAACGTCAACTACTGAAATAATGGGGTGGCTAACGAGACTTGAACTCGCGACAACCGGAATCACAATCCGGGGCTCTACCAACTGAGCTATAGCCACCAAAAATAATGGTCGGTGAAGAGGGATTCGAACCCCCGACCCTCTGGTCCCAAACCAGATGCGCTACCAAGCTGCGCTATTCACCGAAAATCTTGTTTTATTTTGAAATAATGCCAGAGGGTCACCCTCTAGTCCGCTAGTCCGCTAGTCCGCTAGTCCGCTACTCCAAAACCGGGATACGCTACTAAATCGCGTTAATCACCGAAATCTGTTAGTAATCCACTTAACGTCAATTACTGAAATAATGGGGTGGCTAACGAGACTTGAACTCGCGACAACCGGAATCACAATCCGGGGCTCTACCAACTGAGCTATAGCCACCACTGTTTTTTTGCCGACAAAATCTATATACCGCTTCCGGAAATGGCGCGCCCGAAAGGATTCGAACCTTCGACCTTTGGCTCCGGAGGCCAACGCTCTATCCAGCTGAGCTACGGGCGCATGCCCTGTCGGCGGAGTGGAATAATACGTATATCACCATTCTGCGTCTAGCTTTTTTTGCAGTTTTTTTATTAATTGTTGTCTTTTTCAGCAGTTAAGATGTGATAAAGGACTAATCATTTAGATCTCAATGTTTATTGCTATAAATTAACAGGATATAATCACCCAAATTTCACACCTAATTAACATAGTGTTTTCAAAAGCTTTAACTATAGAAAACACTCTAACAATACTTTTGGTGTCGAAGCCCAATAAAAAAGATAACGGTAAAGTGAGCTAATAATATGTCTTCAAAAATCATTGGCGCTCTGGTCGCCACTCTAACTTTTTCCGCATTTTCACTGGCGAGCAGCGTAAGTGATGAGGAATACCAGCAAATTGCAGAACGAATCAAACCGGTTGGTGATGTCTATTTAGTTGGTGCGGAGCCAGTTGCAGAAAAGCCTAAGGGACCTCGTACAGCAGAATCAGTTTACGGAACCTTCTGTGTTGCTTGTCATGGTACCGGTGTTTCCGGTGCTCCTATCAAAGGCAATGCTGAGCAGTGGGCACCACGCATTGCTCAGGGAATGGATATCATGACTGATCATGCTATCAAGGGATTCAATGCCATGCCGCCTAAAGGTTCGTGTATGGATTGCTCTGATGAAGAGATCGTCGCAACAATCAACCATATGATTGAAGGCCTGTAACCCTTATTACAGACCAGTACTAATCGTTAAGGCCACGAATACATCTGTATCTCGTGGCCTTTTTACTTCTCAAGCTTTCTTCTAGTTCCCACGCTCTGCGTGGGAATTCATACGCGAACTAGAACTAATAGTTACCCTTTATTTTTCCTGACCATTGCCAATAAATTTGAAACATTTGCCTGTCCCTTCTCCATTCTCTCTTCCTGACTAACCGGCTTTTTCACTGTTTCCCACTCCAAGTCATCAAAAGGCAGCTCATCTAAGAACCGGCTATGTTGCGGCTTTATCAACTCACCAAACTGTCTTCGCTCTTTACACAGGGTAAACGTCAGTTCTTTTTGTGCCCTTGTGATCCCTACATAAGCCAGCCGACGCTCTTCTTCTACATTCTCTTCATCAATACTGGTTTGGTGAGGAAGAATGCCCTCTTCAGCGCCCATAAGATAGACATAAGGGAACTCCAGTCCCTTCGAAGCGTGTAGTGTCATTAACTGAACCTGATCAGCATCGCTTTCCTCTTCGCCCCGTTCCATCATATCCCTGAGCGTCAGGCGCTGAACCACCTCTTTAAGTGTCTTTTCTTCCTGATCAAGATTGTCTCCCTCCAGATCCGCCACTATCCAGCTATAGAGATCCGATACGTTCTTCATGCGCATCTCTGCAGCCTTGGCGCTGGATGAGGTTTCGTACAGCCAGTCTTCGTAGTTGATATCCCGCACTAGTGAACGTACTGCCTCTACGGTATTGCCCCGTTCAGCATTATCCGCAATGGCAACAACCCATTGAGTAAACTTGCGAAGGTTTTCTAGCCCTCGTCCGCTTAGGTGTTGCTCTAATCCCAGCTCAAAGCTGGCCTCAAACAGGCTTTTACCGCGCATATTGGCATAGCTTCCCAGCTTCTCCAGTGTGGCAGGGCCAATCTCTCTTCGCGGTGTATTCACAATACGCAAAAATGCATTATCGTCATCCGGATTCACCAGCACTCTCAGATAAGCCATAATGTCTTTAATCTCTGCACGGGCAAAAAACGAGGTTCCCCCAGAGATTCGGTAGGGGATCCGGTTCTGCATCAGCGATTTTTCTATCAGTCTTGACTGATGATTTCCCCGGTACAGGATAGCGTAATCTTTATACTCAGTACGGTTGATAAAACGATGGGCAATCAGTTCACCCGTCACTTTTTCTGCTTCGTGGTCTTCATTCTTTGCCGTAACCACTTTCAGCTTTTCACCGTCAGGCAGTTCTGAGAATAGTGTTTTTTCAAATACGTGTGGGTTGTTGGCGATCAAAATATTAGCCGCCCTAAGAATGCGGCTGGTAGAGCGGTAGTTCTGCTCCATTTTAATCACTTTTAACTGAGGGTAGTCCTTACTCAGTAACACTAGGTTCTGAGGCTTGGCTCCCCGCCATGAGTAGATAGACTGATCATCATCTCCTACTACCGTCAGTCGTCCCCGTTCACCAATAAGCAACTTCACCAGTTCATACTGACTGGTGTTAGTATCCTGATATTCGTCCACCAGCAGATAACGAATTTTCGATTGCCAGCGATCACGGACTTCCTTATTGGTCTTTAACAACATCACCGGCAGAGAAATAAGATCATCAAAATCTAATGCGTTATAAGCCTTCATCTGTGTCTGATACATCTCAAAACAGAAGGCAAAGAGCTGCTCTTGCTCAGAACGGGCAAACCCTTTCGCCTGTTCAGGCGTTAACATATCGTTCTTCCAGTTAGAGATGCTGCTTAACAGCAAACGAAGCAGATCTTTATCACCATCAAGCTGTTTTTCTGTCAACTCTTTAAGAAGCGCCATCTGGTCCTGATCATCAAACAGAGAAAAACCCGCTTTTAAGCCCAGAGCTTTATACTCACGGCGGATAATATTCAGCCCCATAGTATGGAAAGTGGAGATCATTAATCCCTTGGCTTCTTTCTTACCAAGAGTTTGTCCCACACGCTCTTTCATCTCTCTGGCGGCTTTATTGGTAAAGGTCACCGCAGCGATATTTCTCGCCTTATAACCACAAACTTCTACCAGATAAGCAATCTTATTGGTAATCACACGAGTTTTTCCGGAACCCGCACCGGCTAACACCAGACAAGGGCCGGAAACGTATTTAACCGCTTCATCTTGCTTTGGGTTTAACTTCATTCTCTTTACTCAGGCGATATCCATAACTGGCGACTATAATAATCCTCAGTCGATATGATTTCCACGTAAGATTAAACGAGAAAGATTCTCAAAAATTAACTATACGTTTTGATGTACAGATGTATAATAACGCGAATGAATGAACGTTCATTCATTTTTGGAGAAGTCGATGTCAGACGAAATTGAAGATAAGAGAACCAGAATTCTTGATGCAACAGAGAAACTTTTAGCTCAAGACGGTTTCCAAGGCTTATCTATGCAAAAAGTAGCAAAAGAGGCCGCCGTAGCTGCAGGTACTATCTACCGCTACTTCAGAGACAAAGATCATCTCATTGAAGAAACTCGTTTATACGTCTCTCAGAGAGCGGCAGATTATATTCAGGCTAACCTGAGCGATGATATGTCTCTAAAACAGCAGTACCGCACCATATGGCTGAATATCTGGAACCTAACCAATACTAAGTCAGCGGTTAAGAGTCATTTTTTATATGAGCAATTTGATTATTCCAACGAAAGCCGGATTCAGCAGTTGGAAAAAGAGATGTTCTATAAAGTCGTTGCATTATTCGAGAAAGGAAAAGAACAAGGGCTATTTAAGCCTCTGGACGGGCACATACTTTTCAGTGTCAGCCTTGATTCAAGTATTGCACTGGCGAGAAAGAAACGAAACAGATGTATTCAGTTGGATTCAAACGATATTGACCAAGCGATTGAAGCCAGCTGGGATGCAATCATTAAACACTAAACTGGAGTTCAGATAAGAATGAAAAAGTGGACTTTTTTTATGCTACTGATAGCTGTATTACTATTTGGTAGCGTTATCGGCTTTAACATGTATAAGCAAAAGATGATCGCTGAGTATATGGCCAATATGCCGGAACCGGAGTTTCCGGTCACCGTGGTAGACGTCGAAGCGGTAGAATGGAAGCCAGCTATTCAGGCCATCGGCTTTATCGAGCCGAATCAAGGTGTGACATTAACCGCTGAATCCAGCGGAGTTATCGATAAGATCGAGTTTAAATCAGGCGAGACTGTCACTACCGGTGATATGCTGGTTGTGCTTGATACCTCTGTAGAGCGCGCAAACCTGGCCAGCTCAGTGGCAAAACTGCCTGCCGCTGAATCAAAATATAAGCGTTATAAAGGCCTGCTGAAAAAAGGCTCTATCTCTCGTGAAGCCTATGATGATGCAGAAGCCTCTTACTTCTCTCTGAAAGCTAACATCGAGAGTCTTAAAGCCACTATTGACCGCCGTGAAATCACCGCTCCATTTGATGGTGTTGTCGGTATCCGCGATGTTTATCTTGGTCAGTACCTTCAGGCCGGTAATAAGATTGTTCGTCTGGAAGACACCAGTGTTATGCGCCTGCGCTTTACCATTCCTCAGACTGATATCTCACTGATCAGAATCGACCAGCCAGTCAACATTCAGGTGGATTCATACCCAGAAGAAACCTTTAAGGGCACCATCTCGGCCATTGAGCCTGCAGTCGATCATCAGAGTGGTCTGGTTCAGGTACAGGCTGATATTCCAAACAATGGCGGAAAACTGCGTAGTGGTATGTTCGCCCGGGCAGATATCGTCCTTCCGGTAATAGCCGATCAGGTGGTTCTTCCCCAGACAGCCATTACCTTTAACCTATACGGCGATAACGTATTTATCGTATCAGAAGTTGATGGTGTAAAACGTGTGAAGCAACAGGTCGTTAGTGTTGGTGAACGTCGTGGTTCAATTGCTCATATTCTTAAAGGGGTTAAGCCCGGCGATACCGTTGTTACTTCAGGACAAATTCGTTTGAGTAACGAAGCTAAGGTGAAAATCGTGGAAAGTGACGCAATAACACCGCCAGCAGAAACACCGATGCTGTAATTGGGGGAACTATGCGCTTTACTGATGTCTTTATAAAACGTCCGGTTCTCGCAGTATCCATCAGCTTTTTGATCGCACTGCTTGGCTTTCAGGCACTGTTCAAAATGCAGGTGCGGGAATATCCGGAAATGACCAATACCGTTGTAACTGTAACAACGGGCTATTACGGTGCCAGTGCCGATCTGATTCAGGGCTTTATTACACAGCCTCTGGAACAGGCCGTTGCACAGGCAGACAACATTGAATATATGACTTCATCGTCAGTATTGGGTCGCTCTACCATTACGGTAAATATGAAGCTCAATACGGATCCGAATGCCGCTCTGTCGGACATTCTGGCAAAGACAAACTCGGTACGCTCTCAGCTACCAAGTGAATCTGAAGATCCAACGGTAACCATGTCCACCGGTTCTACCACTGCGGTACTCTATATCGGTTTTGTTAGTGACGAACTGGTTTCCAGTCAGGTAACTGATTACCTTGAAAGGGTGATTAACCCGCAGCTATTCACGGTAAACGGTGTCTCTAAGATAGATATCTACGGTGGCTCTAAGTACGCCATGCGTATCTGGCTTGATCCAGCCAAAATGGCGGCGCTGGGCCTGACAGCAACGGATGTTATGGGTGTGCTTAAAGCCAATAACTTCCAGTCTGCAACCGGTCAGGCTACCGGTGAAATGGTGGTCTACAACGGTAGCGCTGATACTCAGATCTCCAGTGTTGAAGAACTGGAACGTCTGGTTGTCAAAAATCAGGAAGGTAACCTGATTCGCCTGAATGATATTGCTAAAGTTAGCCTTGAGAAGAGCCACGATACTTTCCGCGCCAGCGCTAATGGTCAGGAAGCCGTTGTTGCAGCCGTTAACGCCGCACCAAGTGCTAACCCTATTAATATTGCCAAAGACGTTCTTGCCCTGCTGCCTCAGCTTGAAAAGAACATGCCTGCCAATATTCAGATGAACGTGATGTATGACTCTACTGAAGCCATCAATGAGTCTATTCAGGAAGTAATTAAAACCATTATTGAAGCAGCACTGATCGTATTGGTGGTAATTACCATATTCCTAGGTTCACTAAGAGCAGTATTAATACCAATCATCACTATCCCGTTATCGCTGATTGGTGTGGCCATGGTTATGCAGATGCTCGGCTTCTCGTGGAACCTGATGACGCTACTGGCGATGGTACTGGCTATCGGACTGGTGGTGGATGACGCCATTGTTGTTCTGGAAAACGTCGATCGTCATATCAAACTAGGAGAATCTCCTTTCCGTGCAGCCATTATCGGTACACGTGAAATTGCTATACCAGTTATTGCCATGACTCTGACTCTGGGCGCGGTATATGCACCGATCGCTATGATGGGTGGTATTACCGGTTCCTTGTTTAAAGAGTTTGCCCTAACCCTTGCTGGTTCAGTATTTGTATCAGGTATCGTTGCCCTGACTTTGTCACCAATGATGTGTTCTAAGATGCTTCTGGCCCATGCCGAGCCGAACCGCTTTGAAAGAGCCGTTCACAATGTGCTGGACAGAATGACAGATCGTTACTCCAGAATACTCTCGGTTGTAATGCAGAGACGTCCGGTGATTATCGCTTTCGCGTTTATCGTATTTGCCAGCCTGCCGATGCTATTCAAATTTATCCCGAGCGAGCTTGCTCCATCTGAGGATAAAGGGGTGGTAATGCTGATGGGTACCGGCCCGTCAAATGCCAACCTTGATTACCTGCAAAACACCATGAATGATGTAAACAAGGTTCTGACAGACCAGCCGGAACTTGAGTACGCACAGGTGTTTGTTGGTGTACCAAGTTCGAATCAGGCCTTTGGTATCGCAACTATGTTGCCATGGAGTCAGCGTGAAGCGAGTCAGGCAGAAGTAACTAACCGTGTTGGTAAACTGGTGAAAGACATTCCGGGAATGTCAGTAACGGCATTCCAGATGCCTGAACTACCTGGTGCAGGTTCCGGCCTGCCGATTCAGTTTGTGATTACCACACCGAATAACTTTGAAAGCCTGTATCAGATTGCTTCAGATGTTCTTGTGGCAGCCTCTACCAGCCCTTACTTTGTTTATACAACTATCGACCTGAACTACGATTCTGCAACAATGAAGATCAGCATCGATAAAGACAAAGCGGGAGCTTATGGCGTTACCATGCAGGACATTGGTGCAACCTTGAGTACTATGATGGCAGACGGTAACGTAAACCGTATCGACTTTAACGGACGCGCTTATGAAGTGATCCCGCAGGTTGAGCGTAAATACCGCCTGAACCCAGAGTCAATGAACAGTTATTACGTGCGTTCATCGACGGGTAGCCCAGTACCTCTGGGAAGCTTAATCAGCATTGAAGTCGTATCAGAGCCACGCTCTCTTCCTCACTTTAATCAGCTAAACTCTGCCACAATCGGTGCCGTTCCGTCTCCGACGGTAGCAATGGGTGATGCGATTAATGAGTTTGAGAAGTTTGCTCAGGAAATTCTTCCGTTAGGTTACAGCCATGACTACATGGGTGAAGCAAGACAGTATGTAACTGAAGGTAACTCGTTATATACCACCTTTGGCCTGGCACTCGCTATTATCTTCCTTGTGCTTGCGATTCAGTTTGAATCGGTTAGAGATCCACTGGTTATTATGGTTTCGGTTCCTCTGGCCATCTGTGGTGCCTTGATTGCCCTTGCATGGGGTGCGGCAAGTATGAACATCTACTCTCAGGTAGGTCTGATTACGCTGGTTGGCCTGATAACCAAGCACGGTATTCTTATCTGTGAGGTTGCCAAAGAAGAACAGCTGCACAACCAGAAAAACCGTATGGAAGCCGTTATGGAAGCAGCCAAAGTACGTCTGCGTCCAATCCTGATGACAACAGCAGCTATGATTGCCGGTTTGATCCCGTTAATGTATGCAACCGGCGCCGGTGCTGCACAGCGATTCAGTATTGGTATCGTAATCGTAGCCGGTCTTGCTATTGGTACTCTGTTTACTCTGTTTGTACTGCCGGTGATTTACACCTATCTGGCAGAAAAACATAAACCACTTCCGGTATTCCTTGAAAAAGATGAACTGGAAGAGCTTGCCGAAATCAATAAAGCTGATGCTGCTGAGAAGCAGTTAGCTAACTAAAGATACCGGTAAGCTAACAAAGAAAAGGTCGCTTTTGCGGCCTTTTTTATTTAGCGACAAAACCATTCAGATTGAATAGAATAAGCGCAAATAGAAAGGAGTTTATGCCCAATGTTTGATGCAAAAAAGATAGAGCAGATTGCAAAGCAGATTCATGAGTCAATGCCTCAGCCGGTGAAAGAGCTGGGTTCAGATGTTGATCAAAAGGTTCGTCAGGTAATTCAGGGACAACTGAATAAACTTGATATCGTTAGCAGAGAAGAGTTTGATGTGCAGACACAAGTACTGCTTCGTACCCGTCAGAAATTGACAGAAATGGAACAGAAACTGGCTGACCTTGAAGCAAAACTGGCTGATAAAGAGTAGATAACTTTACCCTGTTCAAATAGAAAAAGGCCTGTTTAACAGGCCTTTTTTGTATTCAACTGGAAGCCATTAACCGCCTACGGCGATACGCTTCATATCCGTCATATAGCCACGTAGCTCTTCACCGATATATTCAACCGGGTGATTGCGGATAACATCGTTCACTTCAATTAGGGTGGCGTTATCAACCTGATTCGAAGACTCTCCCAGACCTTTACCGATTACGTCAGTACCAACATTCGGCATAAACTTCTCGCGTAGCAGAGGAGTCGCTACGTTAGCAAACAAATAGTTTCCGTATTCCGCAGTATCAGAGATTACTACGTTCATTTCATACAGACGCTTACGGGCAACTGTGTTAGCGATCAACGGAAGCTCATGCAGTGATTCGTAGTAAGCTGACTCATCGATGATGCCTGAAGCAGTCATAGCTTCAAACGCAAGCTCAACACCGGCACGAACCATAGCAATCATCAGGATACCGTTGTCGAAGTACTCCTGCTCAGGGATCTCAATATCAGACTCAGGATAGTTTTCAAACGCAGTCTGACCCGTCTCTTCACGCCAGCCAAGCAGGTTTTTATCATCATTGGCCCAGTCAGCCATCATAGTGCCTGAGAACTCACCTTCAATAATGTCATCCATATGCTTGTTATAAAGCGGACGCATCAGCTCTTTCAGCTCTTCAGAAAGCTCAAATGCTTTAATCTTAGCCGGGTTAGAAAGACGGTCCATCATATGCGTGATGCCACCAAACTTAAGGGCTTCTGTAATGGTTTCCCAACCGTATTGAAGAAGTTTACCTGCATAGCCTTCATCGATACCTTCAGCAACCATCTTCTCGTAACACACGATAGAACCAGCCTGTAGCATGCCGCAAAGAATCGTCTGCTCACCCATCAGGTCAGACTTAACCTCTGCTACAAATGAGGACTCAAGACAGCCAGCGCGATGACCACCTGTTGCCGCTGCCCATGCTTTAGCGATATCCCAGCCTTCCTGCTTAGGATCATTCTCAGGGTGTACAGCGATAAGAGTCGGAACACCGAACCCACGCTTATACTCTTCACGAACCTCAGTTCCCGGGCACTTAGGTGCAACCATAACAACAGTAAGGTCCTTACGAATCTGCATGCCTTCTTCAACGATGTTAAAGCCGTGGGAATAGCCTAGTGCTGCGCCTTCTTTCATCAGAGGCATTACGGTTTCAACTACGTTTGTATGCTGTTTGTCCGGAGTCAGGTTTACTACCAAGTCTGCCTGAGGAATCAGGGTCTCATAGCTACCCACCTCAAATCCATTCTCAGAAGCATTTCTGAATGACTGACGCTTTTCATCGATGGCAGCCTGACGAAGCGCATAGGCCACATCCAGACCCGAATCACGCATGTTAAGACCCTGATTAAGCCCCTGAGCACCACAACCTACGATGACCACCTTCTTACCTTTCAGATAATCGGCTTCAGATGCAAATTCTTCACGATCCATAAAGCGGCAACGACCTAGTTGATCAAGTTGCTCACGCAGGTTTAGGGTATTGAAATAGTTAGCCATTCTTTGACTCCTTTAAAGAAACTGTCCGTTGGTCAGCGGCTTATGCGCTGAATATCCTCATACTAATGCAGGATTTAGGTTGCTTAAAGTGATATATTCACAATAACTTATTGCAATAAATGCAACGTGACTATGAATATCAAAACACTTCAGCTTTTTATCCATCTTTGCGAAAGCAAAAGTTTCAGCAAGACAGCTACGACAATGCATATCAGTCCTTCAGCGCTTAGTCGTCAGGTGCAAAAACTCGAGGAAGAAGTGGGAGAAGCACTGTTTATCCGCGACAACCGTAGCGTTGATTTAACCAATGCGGGAAGAAAACTACTTCCCGTTGCTTTGTCCATTACCAATGAATGGTTTGATTTCCGCTCAGAACTGACAGAAAGCAGTAGTGTTTTGCAGGGTGAGATTCATCTGTTCTGTTCAGTAACCGCCAGTTATAGCCATTTACCAGATCTGCTGAATGATTTTCGCCTGACCTATCCCCAGATTGAATTAAAGATCTCTACCGGCGATCCGGCACAGGCAATTGATAAAGTACTAGAAGGGAATGCAGATATTGCCATTGCCGCAAAACCGGAACAGTTACCCGGAAAACTAGCTTTTGAAGTTATCAGCCATATTCCATTATCGGTAATTGCCCCTAGCGGAATAAGCAGCTTCTCTCAGGAACTAAAAAAAGAGCAGCCTGACTGGTCTTCTATTCCTTTTATTCTTCCGGAAGCCGGCACTGCAAGAGAAAGAGCAAACCTGTGGTTTAAAAGGATGAAAATAAAACCTTCTATCTATGCTCAGGTGTCAGGACATGAAGCTATTGCCAGTATGGTCGCTCTTGGTTGCGGAGTGGGTATTGCACCGGATGTGGTTATTAATAACAGCCCGGTAAAAGATAAGATCCAGAGACTAAAAGTCGAAAGCATTAACCCGTTTGATCTCGGAATCTGTTGCCACCGCTCTAAACTGGATGATCCGTTGATCAAAGCACTGTGGAGTTTAGCAGAACAGAAGTTTATACAGGCATGATCAAAAAAGCCTCCCGATTGGGAGGCTTATCAATATGAACCTAGCGATGTCCTACTCTCACATGGGGAAGCCCCACACTACCATCGGCGCTATTGCGTTTCACTTCTGAGTTCGGCATGGAATCAGGTGGGTCCACAACGCTATGGTCGCTAAGTAAAATTCTGTTGCTACCGACTCTTCTCGATAGTCAAAAATACGTGGTGCTGATAGGCGGATTTGAACCGCCGACCTCACCCTTACCAAGGGTGCGCTCTACCAACTGAGCTATATCAGCAGATTTTTAACTCTTCTATAAAGAGTAAAAGCCCGTTCAAAGAACGGGCCTTAAAATTTAAAGCCTGGCGATGTCCTACTCTCACATGGGGAAGCCCCACACTACCATCGGCGCTATTGCGTTTCACTTCTGAGTTCGGCATGGAATCAGGTGGGTCCACAACGCTATGGTCGCCAAGCAAAATTCTGTTTTTGATTTCACTTTTTCTAAAAAAGTGAAAACCAACAAATCGGAAAGCTGTTTAAAAGTCTTATTTACACATTCAATGTTCTATTTGAGTCCAAAACAAAACCCCTTGGGTGTTGTATGGTTAAGCCTCACGGGCAATTAGTACAGGTTAGCTCAACGCCTCACAACGCTTACACACCCTGCCTATCAACGTCGTAGTCTACGACAACCCTTTAGGATACTTAAAGTATCAGGGAGAACTCATCTCAAGGCTCGCTTCCCGCTTAGATGCTTTCAGCGGTTATCGATTCCGAACTTAGCTACCGGGCAATGCGTCTGGCGACACAACCCGAACACCAGAGGTTCGTCCACTCCGGTCCTCTCGTACTAGGAGCAGCCCCTTTCAATTCTCCAACGCCCACGGCAGATAGGGACCGAACTGTCTCACGACGTTCTAAACCCAGCTCGCGTACCACTTTAAATGGCGAACAGCCATACCCTTGGGACCGACTTCAGCCCCAGGATGTGATGAGCCGACATCGAGGTGCCAAACACCGCCGTCGATATGAACTCTTGGGCGGTATCAGCCTGTTATCCCCGGAGTACCTTTTATCCGTTGAGCGATGGCCCTTCCATTCAGAACCACCGGATCACTATGACCTGCTTTCGCACCTGCTCGAATTGTCATTCTCGCAGTCAAGCGGGCTTATGCCATTGCACTAACCACACGATGTCCAACCGTGTTTAGCCCACCTTCGTGCTCCTCCGTTACTCTTTGGGAGGAGACCGCCCCAGTCAAACTACCCACCAGGCACTGTCCTCACCCCGGATAACGGGGCTAAGTTAGAACATCAAACATACAAGGGTGGTATTTCAAGGATGGCTCCACTGTATCTGGCGACACAGTTTCAAAGCCTCCCACCTATCCTACACATGTAGGCTCAATGTTCAGTGCCAAGCTGTAGTAAAGGTTCACGGGGTCTTTCCGTCTAGCCGCGGGTACACTGCATCTTCACAGCGATTTCAATTTCACTGAGTCTCGGGTGGAGACAGCGTGGCCATCATTACGCCATTCGTGCAGGTCGGAACTTACCCGACAAGGAATTTCGCTACCTTAGGACCGTTATAGTTACGGCCGCCGTTTACCGGGGCTTCGATCAAGAGCTTCGACCTAAGTCTAACCCCATCAATTAACCTTCCGGCACCGGGCAGGCGTCACACCGTATACGTCATCTTACGATTTTGCACAGTGCTGTGTTTTTAATAAACAGTTGCAGCCACCTGGTATCTGCGACTTCCGATAGCTCCATCCGCAAGGGACTTCACCGTCAGAAGCGTACCTTCTCCCGAAGTTACGGTACCATTTTGCCTAGTTCCTTCACCCGAGTTCTCTCAAGCGCCTTGGTATTCTCTACCCGACCACCTGTGTCGGTTTGGGGTACGATTCCTTACAATCTGAAGCTTAGAGGCTTTTCCTGGAAGCATGGCATCAATGACTTCACGCCCTTGGGCGCTCGACATCGTGTCTCGGCCTTAAGATTTCCCGGATTTACCTAAGAAATCAGCCTACGCACTTGAACCTGGACAACCGTCGCCAGGCCCACCTAGCCTTCTCCGTCCCCCCATCGCAATTGTAAGAAGTACGGGAATATTAACCCGTTTCCCATCGACTACGCCTTTCGGCCTCGCCTTAGGGGTCGACTTACCCTGCCCCGATTAACGTTGGACAGGAACCCTTGGTCTTCCGGCGAGGGGGTTTTTCACCCCCTTTATCGTTACTCATGTCAGCATTCGCACTTCTGATACCTCCAGCAAACCTTACAGTTCACCTTCAACGGCTTACAGAACGCTCCCCTACCCAATATCTAAAAGATATTGCCGCAGCTTCGGTGTATAGCTTAGCCCCGTTACATCTTCCGCGCAGGCCGACTCGACCAGTGAGCTATTACGCTTTCTTTAAATGATGGCTGCTTCTAAGCCAACATCCTGGCTGTCTGAGCCTTCCCACATCGTTTCCCACTTAGCTATACTTTGGGACCTTAGCTGGCGGTCTGGGTTGTTTCCCTCTCCACGACGGACGTTAGCACCCGCCGTGTGTCTCCCGGATAGTACTTACTGGTATTCGGAGTTTGCAAAGGGTTGGTAAGTCGGGATGACCCCCTAGCCTTAACAGTGCTCTACCCCCAGTAGTATTCGTCCGAGGCGCTACCTAAATAGCTTTCGGGGAGAACCAGCTATCTCCAGGTTTGATTGGCCTTTCACCCCTAGCCACAAGTCATCCGCTAATTTTTCAACATTAGTCGGTTCGGTCCTCCAGTTGATGTTACTCAACCTTCAACCTGCCCATGGCTAGATCACCTGGTTTCGGGTCTATACCTAGCAACTCGACGCCCAGTTAAGACTCGGTTTCCCTACGGCTCCCCTAATCGGTTAACCTTGCTACTAAATATAAGTCGCTGACCCATTATACAAAAGGTACGCAGTCACACCACGAAGGTGCTCCTACTGCTTGTACGTACACGGTTTCAGGTTCTATTTCACTCCCCTCACAGGGGTTCTTTTCGCCTTTCCCTCACGGTACTGGTTCACTATCGGTCAGTCAGTAGTATTTAGCCTTGGAGGATGGTCCCCCCATATTCAGACAGGATATCACGTGTCCCGCCTTACTCGATTTCACTAATAATGACGTGTCGGTTACGGGGCTATCACCCTGTATCGCTGGACTTTCCAGACCATTCACCTGCATCATTAAAAGCTTAAGGGCTAATCCAATTTCGCTCGCCGCTACTTTCGGAATCTCGGTTGATTTCTACTCCTCCGGGTACTTAGATGTTTCAGTTCCCCGGGTTTGCCCTGTTAACCTATGTATTCAGTTAACAGTAACTGCTTATGCAGTTGGGTTTCCCCATTCGGAAATCGTAGACTCAAGTGGCTTTTACTGCCTAATCTACGCTTATCGCAAGTTAATACGTCCTTCATCGCCTCTGACTGCCAAGGCATCCACCGTGTACGCTTAGTCACTTAACCATACAACCCCAAGAGGTTTCTATGTATGGCAAACAACCAAGGTTTGTGTCTCTCATTATTTGAATGAGCGAGAGACATTTCGATTTTGCCGGACTCAAATATAAGCATCATTACTCAGTAATGTTGCTTCCAAGAACACTTGAATGTGTGTTGGTACCTAAATCTCTTATGTTTCAAAGAAAGATTCAGGATTTGAGAACTTTTAATTAGATAACAATCAATCAAGTTGTTATCTGTCAGCTTTCCAAATTGTTAAAGAGCAAAGATTTTTTCTAATTAAAGAAATAAACCATTTTTAAGAACACTTACGTCTTTTTATTGCAAAAGAAATGTACTTAAAGATGGTGGAGCTATGCGGGATCGAACCGCAGACCTCTTCGCTGCCAGCGAAGCGCTCTCCCAGCTGAGCTATAGCCCCATCTAGGAAAAGCAATTCCTTTCTCTTCACTTTCTAAACCTAATCAATCTGTGTGAACACTCATCAATGCACAATCATCGTTTAAGGAGGTGATCCAGCCCCAGGTTCCCCTAGGGCTACCTTGTTACGACTTCACCCCAGTCATGAACCACAAAGTGGTAAGCGTCCCCCCGAAGGTTAAACTACCTACTTCTTTTGCAGCCCACTCCCATGGTGTGACGGGCGGTGTGTACAAGGCCCGGGAACGTATTCACCGTGGCATTCTGATCCACGATTACTAGCGATTCCGACTTCATGGAGTCGAGTTGCAGACTCCAATCCGGACTACGACGCACTTTTTGGGATTCGCTTACTCTCGCGAGTTCGCCGCCCTCTGTATACGCCATTGTAGCACGTGTGTAGCCCTACTCGTAAGGGCCATGATGACTTGACGTCGTCCCCACCTTCCTCCGGTTTATCACCGGCAGTCTCCCTGAAGTTCCCACCCGAAGTGCTGGCAATCAAGGATAAGGGTTGCGCTCGTTGCGGGACTTAACCCAACATTTCACAACACGAGCTGACGACAGCCATGCAGCACCTGTCTCAGAGTTCCCGAAGGCACTAATCCATCTCTGGAAAATTCTCTGGATGTCAAGAGTAGGTAAGGTTCTTCGCGTTGCATCGAATTAAACCACATGCTCCACCGCTTGTGCGGGCCCCCGTCAATTCATTTGAGTTTTAATCTTGCGACCGTACTCCCCAGGCGGTCTACTTAACGCGTTAGCTCCGAAAGCCACTCCTCAAGGGAACAACCTCCAAGTAGACATCGTTTACGGCGTGGACTACCAGGGTATCTAATCCTGTTTGCTCCCCACGCTTTCGCATCTGAGTGTCAGTATCTGTCCAGGGGGCCGCCTTCGCCACCGGTATTCCTTCAGATCTCTACGCATTTCACCGCTACACCTGAAATTCTACCCCCCTCTACAGTACTCTAGCTTGCCAGTTTCAAATGACCTTCCCGGGTTGAGCCCAGGGCTTTCACATCTGACTTAACAAACCACCTGCATGCGCTTTACGCCCAGTAATTCCGATTAACGCTCGCACCCTCCGTATTACCGCGGCTGCTGGCACGGAGTTAGCCGGTGCTTCTTCTGCAGCTAACGTCAAATGATAGTGCTATTAACACTACCACCTTCCTCACTGCTGAAAGTGCTTTACAACCCGAAGGCCTTCTTCACACACGCGGCATGGCTGCATCAGGCTTGCGCCCATTGTGCAATATTCCCCACTGCTGCCTCCCGTAGGAGTCTGGACCGTGTCTCAGTTCCAGTGTGGCTGATCATCCTCTCAGACCAGCTAGAGATCGTCGCCTTGGTGAGCCATTACCTCACCAACTAGCTAATCTCACTTAGGCTTATCCAATCGCAGAAGGCCCGAAGGTCCCCTCTTTTCCCCCGTAGGGCGTATGCGGTATTAGCTATCGTTTCCAATAGTTATCCCCCTCGACTGGGCAAATTCCTAAGCATTACTCACCCGTCCGCCGCTCGACGTCCAACAAATCATCCGAAGAGTCAATGTTGCCGTTTCCGCTCGACTTGCATGTGTTAGGCCTGCCGCCAGCGTTCAATCTGAGCCATGATCAAACTCTTCAATTTAAGTTTTTGTGGCTCAATGAATACTGAACATTACATAAGTAATGTTTGAATTGACTGTGCTCTTGTTGGTTTTCACTTTTGAAAAAGTGAAACAAAACAGCTCAAGGCTGCTTTCCAACTCGAATGGTCACTTCGTATCATTGAAACCGAATCGAAACCGAAGTTTCTAATTTGATTATCATCAACGAGTGCCCACACAGATTGATAGGTTTAAATTGTTAAAGAGCATCGCTTCCGTGAAGCGAGGCGGCCATTCTAGCGATTTAATGTGAAGTGTCAAACACTTTTTTACTTTTTTTATCTTCGCTTTAAAAGCGTAAGAAAAAGTCACATTGCCAGGCTGGTGCCTTAACTGATTTGGCTGACTAACCCTTGTGGTGTCTGCCGTGTCAGTGAGGGCGCATTATAGAGATCGAAATCACATTGGCAACCCCTTTTATTGAAATAAATTCACTTTTTTTACTGTCTGGCTGCTTTTTACCCACTAAAGGCTGATTTTACTAATTTTTGTTCTTTATTTATGCTTGTTTAAGCTAACAAAAGGAGTGGTTATGAGTACATTAAGAAGCTACAAAGGAATTTTTCCCGATATTGATGAATCAGCCTATATAGATGAGAGTGCTGTTTTGGTCGGCGATATAGTCGTTGGTGAGGATTCCAGTGTCTGGCCCCTGGTTGCAGCAAGAGGGGATGTAAATCATATTCGTATCGGCAACAGAAGTAATATTCAGGATGGTTGTGTCCTTCATGTTACTCATAAGAATGAATCGAACCCGGAAGGCTTCCCTTTACTAATCGGTAATGAAGTGACCATAGGTCATAAGGTTATGTTGCACGGCTGCACAATCAAAGACCGGGTTTTGGTTGGAATGGCCTCGATTGTATTAGATGGTGCAGTAATAGAAAGCGATGTAATGATAGGGGCTGGCAGCCTTGTCCCGCCCAATAAGACACTTGAGAGTGGCTACTTATATGTCGGAACACCTGTTAAGCAGGCCCGCCCCCTTAAAGATTACGAACGGGCATTTTTAACTAAATCAGCAGAAAACTACGTTCAGAATAAGAATGAGTATCTTACAGATATCTAACTTATCTCAATCTGACCAGATGAGTTAAATGATTCCTCTTCTATTAACTCTTCAGCGAGCTCTTCTATATCAAAGCGGTATTCAGAAAATACCAGGAGAGCTTGCTGTTCACCGGCAATGTTCTTGCCACTTAGCTTAGCCAGCTTATTAACGGAAATAATACAGCTAATAGTGTGACCTGATTGTTGTGCCGGAAATTCTATACACTCTGATTCTGCAAGCCACTGTTGAAGATCAGGAAATAGTATTGACTGGTTCATATTACTCCTGCAGATTTTTTCTTAATTCACGAAGCACTTGTTTTGTTCCGGGTCTCAGCCCTCGCCAAAGCATAAAACTCTCTGCGGCCTGCCCTACTAACATACCCAGGCCATCATAGACCTTGGCAGCCCCCTGTTCTTTAGCCCATTGGTTAAATGAAGTAACTCCCTGCCCGTACACCATATCGTAACTGACACTGGTGGTAGTAAATATTGCGCCACCTATATCAGGAACCTGATTATACAGACTGGCTGAGGTTGAGTTTATGATGACATCAAAGGACTGGTTTACCTGATCCATTGGCATGGCTTCAACAGATCCATACCGGGCAAACATCTCTGCTAACTGCTGCGCTTTCTCATAAGTGCGGTTCACTATCATCAGCTTTTCCGGAGACTGATCTAGCAAAGGTTTTATTACGCCACGTGCAGCACCACCCGCTCCGATCAACAGAATTCTGCTTCCCTGAAGAATAACCTGATTTTGCAGTAAATCCTGAACCAGACCTTCACCATCGGTGTTATCACCAATAACTCCACCGTCATCAAGCTTTTTAAGGGTATTTACCGCACCAGCCAGTTTCGCTCTTTCTGTCAGTTGATCTGCGAAACTGAACGCCTCTTCTTTAAACGGGACGGTAACATTACAACCTCTTCCCCCTTGTTGGAAAAACTGCTCAGCAGCTGAAGCAAATTCTTCCGGTTGTTGAGTGGTGTACTCCATATTCTGCATAGTTTGCCTGGCAAACAGGGTATGGATAAATGGGGATTTACTGTGTGAAATCGGGTTACCAAACACAAGATACTTGTCAGGTTTATCTTCCATAACTTCGCCTTTTCAATAAGATAGGATTACTTTGACCCTATCACTTCTGCTGCTATTCGCCAAATCACCACTCTCTTGGTGACAGATACTCTTTATAAAGAATCTCTTCTTCAGAGCCTTCTTCTGGCTGGAAATCATATTCCCATCTGGCTAAAGGTGGCATAGACATTAATATCGACTCGGTTCTGCCGCCACTTTGCAGTCCAAACAGAGTGCCTCTGTCGTATACCAGATTAAATTCAACATAACGACCACGACGGTAGAGTTGAAAATCTCTCTGTCTCTGAGAAAATTCAGTTAACTTGCGCCTTTCAACTATCGGCAGATATGCCTGAGCATAACCTTCTCCCACCGCCTGCATATAAGCGAAAGACTTTTCAAAGCCCCACTGGTTCAGATCGTCAAAAAACAGACCGCCGACACCTCGTGTCTCGTTTCTGTGGGGAAGAAAGAAGTAGCGATCGCACCAAGCCTTATGTTCACTATAAACCTCTTCACCAAAAGGCTTACAGATCTCTTTTGCCTTATCGTGCCATTCCTGACAATCTTGTTCGAAAGGATAAAAAGGTGTTAAATCGAATCCGCCACCAAACCACCAGACAGGATCTTCTCCCTCTTTTTCTGCAATAAAGAACCTTACGTTGGCATGAGAAGTCGGAATAAAAGGGTTGCGTGGATGGATAACCAGAGAGACGCCCATCGCCTCAAAGCCACGTCCTGCCAGTTCAGGCCGGTGTGCAGTTGCTGAGGCCGGCATTTTATCACCGAACACATGAGAGAAGTTGACACCACCTTGTTCGAACACGGCCCCCTCTTTTAGTACCCGCGACCTTCCGCCGCCACCTTGCTCCCTTTGCCAGCTATCTTCTACAAACTTTTCTTTTCCGTCTGCCAGCTCTAGCTGTTGGCAGATAGAGTCCTGCAAAGAAAGTAAAAACTGTTTTACGCTGTTCTTATCTACCTTTTCCATGTAGTTACCCTTGTCGTAATACCTTAAGTGTCTTGGCGTCCCTGATTTCAGATGGTTTATCACGACCACCAGTTTCACCCGCCACAACAACAACTGGGGTGTGCCCTAGTTGCTGCTCAACTTCTGCTGTTGTTTTGCAGGGTGGCTGTCCGGTCAGATTAGCACTGGTTGATGTAATAGGTTTGCCATAAGCAAGACATACCTCCCGCACCAAAGGGTGATCAGTTACCCGTACGGCAACGCTACTAAACTGCCCGGATACGTGACGGCTTACTCTTTTACTAGCCGGCATTACCCAGGTAATAGGTGCCGGCCAGGAGGCCTTGATATGTTCAAGCTGCTGAGAAGTTAGCTCAGATTCATCAACGTAAGGCTTAATCTGCTCATAACTGGCTGCAATCAAAATTAACCCTTTCTTTATAGGGCGCTGCTTTATATCCAGCAAAGCCTGTATGGCTTCTGGGTTGTCGGGATCACAACCGACGCCAAACACACCTTCCGTCGGGTAGGCGATCACGTCTCCGCCGGCCAGAGCTTCTACTGCTTTTTCAATAATCGTCATTTTATCTGTCAGCTTTTTTTCCATTCCAAGAGTGTACTAATTCTTATTCAATCTGACTAAATCTATTTACAGCATAAATAAACTTTTCCCTACGCAAACGTTTTCCTTGCGCAGTTTTCACCTTATAATGCGCAAACAGTCATATATCTAATGTGAATCAGGAGTCATGGATGAAAGTCGGAATAATTATGGGGTCAAAGTCTGACTGGCCAACAATGAAGTTGGCAGCGGATATGCTGGATCAGTTTGCTGTTCCTTATGAGACAAAGGTTGTGTCTGCTCACCGCACACCTCAACTGCTCGCCGACTATGCCACAAGTGCAAAAGAGAGAGGAATTAAAGTGATTATTGCCGGTGCGGGTGGCGCGGCTCATCTGCCGGGTATGGCTGCGGCTTTCACCTCTCTGCCGGTGCTGGGTGTTCCTGTTCAGTCAAGAGCATTAAAAGGAATGGACTCTTTGCTGTCTATTGTGCAGATGCCGAAAGGAATTGCCGTCGGCACCCTGGCTATCGGAGAAGCCGGGGCAGCCAATGCAGGCTTGCTTGCCGCACAAATCATTGCCACTCACGATGACGAAGTAGCAGATAAGGTAGAGGCTTTCAGAAATAGCCAGACTGAAACCATTCTTGCCAACCCTGACCCACGAGAGGACGACTAACATGCAGGTACTGGTACTGGGTGCTGGTCAGCTAGCCAGAATGATGGCGTTGGCCGGGGCACCGCTGAATATTGATGTATCGGCATATGATGTCCGCTCAGAAAATGTTGTCCATCCTCTGACGCTTGCTGTTATAGAGGCAGACTTAGAAAAAGCGATTAACCAGGCTGATGTTATTACTGCTGAGTTTGAACATATTCCTGCAGATATTCTGACTATCTGTGAAAAGAGCGGAAAATTCTTACCAAATCCTGAGGCGATACGTGCCGGTGGTGACAGAAGAGTGGAGAAAGCGCTACTTGATGCATCTGGTGTCCGTAATGCCAAGTACCACATAATCAATCAGCGGGCAGACTTAGACACAGCCATTGAGAATATCGGGCTTCCCTTGGTATTAAAAACGGCTCTTGGCGGTTACGACGGTAAAGGGCAGTGGCGTCTGAAGTCAGTTGATCAAGCAGATTCTGTCTGGCAGGAGATGGCTGACAGCATAAAAAGCACAGAGCATCAGGCAGTTGTGGCTGAGCAGATGATTCCGTTTGAGCGTGAAGTCTCGCTAATTGGCGTACGTAACCAGCAAGGTGATATTAAAGCTTACCCTCTTACAGAAAATACCCACTTCGATGGAGTTCTAAGTGTATCCCGCGCCTTGCCTGAACATGCTCTGCAGCAGCAGGCGACGGACATGTTTAAAGCTATCGCTGAAAACCTGAACTACGTAGGCGTTCTGGCTCTGGAGTTTTTTGAACTAGACGGAAAACTACTGGTCAATGAGATCGCCCCCAGAGTCCACAACTCCGGTCACTGGACTCAGCAAGGTGCTGAAGTTTGCCAGTTTGAAAACCATCTCCGAGCCGTCTGCGGTCTGCCCCTTGGCAGTACTGAATTGATTCGCCCGACCGCCATGGTCAATATTCTCGGGCAGGATTTACTACCGGAACAGCTACTATCTCTGGATAGCTGCCATATTCACTGGTACGGAAAAGAGAAGCGTCCCGGAAGAAAGATGGGACATATCAATATTTGTGCTGATAACGAACAGCAGCTTAGTGAGCGATTACTTACTGTATCGAAATGGTTAGATAAGGATAGCTTTCCCGGCCTGCATGTAGCATTAAATCAATAAACTTCAGTAGTAAAAAAGGCGCTTTATCATGCGCCTTTTTCTCTATTTACCCTGAATATGCTGACATTTCCTGCTCGCACACTGAACTTCCTCTTTCTTCTCTAGCAGAAGTGGGTAACCACAAACCTCACACTTACCTATTACAGGAGGCTGGTTGACGGCAAACTTACATTTAGGGAAGTTATCGCAGGCATAGAAAACTTTACCGAAGCGGGACTTTCTCTCCACAAGCTGACCACGGTTACACTCCGGACAAGTACAACTATCCGTTTGTTCCTTATCAGCTTCTTGCTCCATTGACTCGATATGCTGACAATCAGGATAGCCACTACATCCGATAAACATACCATAGCGTCCCTGACGTAAAACTAACTCACTCTGACATTGCGGACAGGGAACACCTAACGGCTTAACAATATGACCATCATTTTGATGAAGGGGTTTAATATAGTCGCACTGCGGATACTGGTTGCATCCGAGAAAAGGGCCATGCTTGCCATGGCGGAGCTGTAACTCTCCGCCACACTGTGGGCAAGGTTCATGATCAAGCGCGTGCTCGTGCGCTTCAAAAAGTTGGTGGTTTATCTTTCCGCTCATAATCAGGCCTGCACTAATGCAAAATACCTGTCTCTGCGGTATACAGAAGCTCTTCCATTAAGGTATATGCGTTTTCATTACCCGGAACATTAAACAGCACCATAAGAATGACCCATTTAAGATCTTCCAGCGCCAGTTCAGGTGTTTCCAGCCCCATGACTCTGTCGATCACCATTTCACGGGTCTCAGTAGTCAGTACATTAACCTGTTCGAGGAAAATAAGAAAACCACGGCAGGTCACATCAAGACGAGCCATCTCTTTTTCCGTATAGATACGGGTAGAGGTTGCTGCATTGGTGTCGATAACCGCACGGGTTTCACTCTGTTGAAGGGCTGCCAGACCTTCTAACCAATCCAGAGCCTTATAAATCTCTTTCTGGTGGAAGCCGGCTCTTAAAAGCTCTTCTTCAAGTTCGTCCTGGTCCACCATCAACTCTGCATCACTATGGATGTAGGTTTCGAACAAATACATCAATATGTCCATCATAGCTAACCCCTCCTCATTCGAATATAGCCACCTGAAACGGCAGCAACATGCCCTTGAAGCTCGAGCTCCAGAAGCTGCATCATTATTTCATGCACAGGTATATTGGTCCTCTGTGCCAAAATATCAACCGGTGTCGCTTCTACTCCTACGTTAGCTAACAGTTTAGCAAATGGCAATTGTTCATTTTCTTGTTGCACAGTAAACAAGCTGTTTTGATAACTAGATGACCCGCCTAAGTGATTTTCTATTTCAACCAGAATATCATCACAATCCTGTACCAGCTTAGCGCCTTGCTGGATAAGGGCATTACTTCCCCTGCAATTAGCATTTTGAATCATACCGGGAACCACAAATACTTCGCGGTTCTGCTCAACGGCATATCTCGCCGTGATCAGGGAGCCACTCTTTATAGCCGCTTCAACAATAAGTACGCCAAGAGATAATCCACTGATGATCCTGTTCCGGCGGGGAAAGTGCTCCGCACGCGGTTTTGAATCAGGCCAGAACTCGGAAACAAGCAGCCCCTGTGATTCTATTCTCTTAGCCAGTGCTCTGTGTTTTGCCGGATAAACCGATTCCAGCCCGGATCCCAGCACAGCGATAGTATTCCCCTCAACAGACAAAGCACCATCATGAGCTCTGCCGTCAATACCAAGTGCCAGACCGCTGGTAATGGTCAGTCCGCTTTCAGCAAGCATAGCGGCAAACTGGCCAGCTACTTTCAGCCCTTCCAGAGAAGCATTACGACTGCCGACAATGGCAATTTGCGCAGAGCTCAGTAACTCAATGCGGCCTTTGACAAACAGAACCAACGGAAAAGAGGCTATCTCTTTTAGCAAGGGAGGGAACTCAGGACTATGTGGAGTAACAATATTGTTAGATGAACTTTTGTTTCGCCAGTTTAAACAACGTTCAGCGTGCTTTTCTGCCTCGTAACGCAGGTAGCTAATCTGTTGCGCAGAAAAGCCTAGTTTTTCTAGGTGTTTATGAGAATAGCCGACAATATTCTCAGCTGAACCCATTGCGAGCAGTTTGGTTAACTTTCGGCAACCTATTTTCGGTACTGAGGTTAACATTAGCCAGCATAATAGCTCTTTCTCTGTCATTTCTGCCCCTACCCTGCTTCCACGCTGTCTGCTTAACCAAATAAAGAAAAAGCCCCTTGATATAACTGCTTATCTGTTGAAAATCAGCCCGGATAAAAAATGGATAAAAAAAGCACAAAAAAAAGAGTAAAATAATCAGAACCGACATACATCCGACGGCTATTTCTGTCCGGATGCTGTCATTTGACCATTAAAATGTCTAGAATTGGTGCCCCCGGCGTAAAGCCGATTCGGCACAGTTCAATTTTTTGAGTGTATATGTCTGTATTACAAGTATTAACATTTCCGGATGATCGCCTTCGTACGGTAGCAAAACCCGTTGAAGCAGTAACAACTGAAATCCAAAAGTTCGTTGATGACATGATTGAAACCATGTACGCAGAAGAGGGTATCGGCCTTGCTGCAACACAGGTTGATTTCCACCAGCGCATCGTTGTGATTGATGTTTCTGATACACGCGATCAACCTATGGTTCTTATCAATCCTGAAATCACTGAGAAACGCGGCGAAGACGGTATTGAAGAAGGGTGTCTTTCTGTGCCGGGAGCAAGAGCTTTAGTTCCCCGCGCTTCTGAAGTATCCGTAAAAGCTTTAAACCGTGAAGGTGAAGAATTTACCTTTGAAGCAGATGATCTTTTAGCCATCTGTGTTCAGCATGAACTTGACCATTTAGAGGGGAAACTTTTTGTCGATTACCTATCCCCGCTAAAACGCAAGCGAATTAAAGATAAGCTGGAAAAAATAAAGCGTTTTAACGAAAGAAATAAATAAAGAGGTTTCCTTGAGTCAGCCACTACGTATTGTCTTTGCTGGAACTCCTGATTTCGCCGCCCGTCATCTGGCGGCGTTGTTGTCTACGGACCATGAGGTTATTGCTGTGTATACACAGCCAGATCGCCCGGCAGGAAGAGGTAAAAAACTAACCGCAAGCCCGGTAAAAAACATCGCACTGGAAAACAATATTGCTGTTTTTCAGCCTGAGAACTTTAAATCAGATGAAGCTAAGCAGCAGTTGGCTGACCTCAATGCCGATATTATGGTGGTGGTCGCTTACGGCCTGTTACTGCCTCAGGTAGTGCTGGATACACCGAAACTGGGCTGTATCAATGTTCACGGTTCTATCCTCCCGCGCTGGCGCGGAGCAGCACCGATCCAGCGTTCTATCTGGGCTGGTGATAGCGAAACCGGCGTGACTATTATGCAGATGGATATCGGACTGGATACCGGCGATATGCTGAAAATCGCCAGCCTGCCTATCGAGTCTGAAGATACCAGCGCCACAATGTATGACAAGCTGGCCAATCTTGGCCCTGATGCTCTGGTAGAGTGCCTTTCAGAGATTGCTTCAGGCAAAGCCGTTGCTGAAAAGCAAAAAGATCATCTGGCCAATTACGCCAGTAAGCTATCTAAAGAAGAGGCAAAGATTGACTGGAATACAGACGCAGCATTTATCGAACGCTGTGTAAGAGCATTCAATCCATGGCCTATGAGTTATTTTTCTGTAGACGGAAACAATATCAAGGTGTGGAAATCCAGAGTTGAAAGTGAAACATCTGACAAGCCGGCAGGAACCATATTGAAAGCCGATAAGACAGGAATTTATGTGAGTACCGCTAAAGAGATACTGGTACTTGAACAGATTCAGATACCGGGTAAAAAAGCGATGTCGGTACAGGATGTTCTGAACTCCAAAAGCAGCTGGTTCCAGATAGATAGCCAGCTAAGCTAATTAAATGCTTACATCGGCTGGCTCTGCCAGCCTTTACTTTTCAGAGATAAAATTAAGGTCACATAATGAATGTTCGCGCAGCTGCGGCCAAGGTTCTTTTTCAGGTAGTAGATAAAGGACAGTCACTTTCTACTGCATTACCGGCAGCCCAACAAACCATCAAACCTCGCGATCATGCCCTGCTTCAGGAAATCTGTTATGGCGCATTACGCTATCTGCCTCGTCTGGAGTCCATTGCAAATCAATTGATGGACAAGCCATTAAAAGGGAAAAAGCGTGTAGTGCACCATCTTGTGTTAGTAGGTATCTACCAGATAAGCTTTATGAGAATTCCTGCCCATGCAGCTGTCGGCGAAACCGTAGAAGCAACTAAAAACCTGAAAGAACCAAGGCTTCGCGGATTAATCAATGCCGTTTTACGCAACTACCAGCGAAATCAACAAGAGCTGGATGCACAGGCCACCAGCCATGATGCTGGTAAGTACGGCCATCCTAGCTGGCTGATGAAAACTCTGAAAGAGGCCTACCCTGAACACTGGCAGCAGATAATAGAAGCCAATAACAGTAAAGCACCCATGTGGCTGCGGGTTAACAGTAAGCATCACTCATGTGACAGTTACCTTAAAAAGCTGGAAAAAGAGGGCATTAGCGCTGAGAAGCACTCACAGGCAGAAGATGCACTGTTATTAGATTCTCCTTGTGATGTCAGCAAGCTTCCGGGCTTTGAAAAAGGTTGGGTATCGGTTCAGGATGCCGCAGCTCAGCTTTCTGTCGATTACCTTAAGCCTCAGGATGGCGAACTGATTCTGGACTGCTGTGCAGCACCCGGAGGAAAAACCGTCCATATACTGGAGCGGACAAATGATTGTCAGGTAGTGGCCATCGATGCCGATGAGTTCCGTCTTAAACGTGTCTATGAAAACCTTAAGCGCCTGAATGTTTCTGCAAAAGTGGTTTGTGGAGATGCCAGAACACCAGAAAAGTGGTGGCAAGGTGACAAGTTTGACCGCATTCTGCTGGATGCACCATGTTCCGCGACCGGCGTTATTCGTCGCCATCCGGATATAAAATGGCTGCGCAGGGCAGAAGACATTCAAGCATTATCTGATTTGCAGCGCGAAATCATGGATGCAATGTGGCAACAGCTTAAAGCCGGAGGCACAATGGTATATGCAACCTGCTCAATTATGCCTCAGGAAAACAGACTGCAAGTCGCTTCTTTCCTTGAAAGAACCCCTGATGCCAGATTGCTGGACTCCGAAATTTCATCACCGGGCAGACAAATTCTCCCGGGAGAAGAGAGCATGGACGGCTTCTATTACGCCGTATTAACCAAGCAGGCTTAAAGCAGTTTTGTTTCCCCAAACAGTGATTGTTAAAGAGATCAAATAACATGAAAATCATCATTCTCGGTGCAGGTCAGGTCGGCGGCACACTGGCAGAAAACTTAGTTGGCGAAAATAACGATATCACCATCATAGACAAAAATGGCGATCGTCTTCGTGAGCTGCAGGATAAGTATGATTTACGTGTTATTAACGGTTTTGCCAGTCATCCGGAAACCCTGCGCGAAGCAGGCGCTCAGGATGCCGATATGCTGGTGGCAGTAACGAACTCTGATGAAACCAATATGGCCGCCTGTCAGGTTGCCTTTACCATCTTTAACACTCCAAACCGGATTGCACGGATACGTTCACCGGAATACCTGCGCGAAAAAGACGCTCTGTTCCAGTCAGGCGCAGTTCCTGTCGATCACCTTATTGCCCCCGAAGAGCTGGTAACCAGCTATATTCAGCGTCTGATTCAGTACCCCGGTGCACTTCAGGTGGTCAGCTTCGCAGAGAAGAAAGTCAGCCTGGTTGCCGTTAAAGCCTACTATGGCGGTCCATTAGTAGGTAATGCGCTCTCTACCCTGCGTGACCATATGCCTCATATTGACACCAGGGTTGCAGCTATTTTCCGTCAGGGCAGGCCTATCCGTCCACAGGGAACCACTATTATTGAAGCGGACGATGAAGTCTTCTTCGTTGCCGCCAGTAACAATATTCGTTCTGTAATGAGTGAGCTTCAGCGGTTAGAGAAGCCTTACCGGCGCATTATGATTGTCGGCGGAGGTAACATTGGTGCTTCACTGGCTAAGCGTCTCGATCAAGATCATAGTGTAAAGCTGATTGAACGAAGCCTGACCCGGGCAGAAAAACTGTCCGAAGAGCTGGAAAACACCATTGTATTCTGTGGTGATGCCGCCGATCAGGAACTGCTGTCTGAAGAGAATATCGATCAGGTCGATGTATTTATTGCCCTGACCAACGAAGATGAAACCAATATTATGTCCGCCATGCTGGCAAAAAGGCTTGGTGCGAAAAAGGTGATGGTACTTATCCAGCGTGGTGCTTATGTTGACCTGGTTCAGGGCGGCGCCATTGATGTTGCTATTTCTCCTCAACAGGCCACTATTTCTGCCCTTCTGACCCATGTAAGACGTGCGGATATTGTCAATGTATCATCACTGCGTCGCGGTGCTGCGGAAGCCATTGAAGCCATAGCCCATGGTGATGAAACTACCTCTAAAGTTGTCGGACGTTCAATCGGTGAGCTAAGACTGCCACCGGGTACAACCATTGGTGCCATTGTCCGGGGTGACGAAGTACTTATCGCCCATGACAAGACAGTTATCGAGCAGGACGACCATGTTGTTATGTTCCTGGTAGACAAGAAATATGTACCGGATGTTGAAGCGCTGTTCCAGCCAAGTCCGTTCTTCTTATAACACTTGACCTTAAGTTATGGTAAACCTGCGGCCTATTCTGTTCGTTATTGGATTGGTGCTATCAAAATTAGCCCTTTTTATGTACGTACCGACCTTAGTCTCCTTTTTGTCAGGGACTGACGGTTTCTTAGAATTTGGTAAATCTGTTCTTATCACCCATGCAATCTCCTTTGTATGCGTTACTCTGGGCAGAAAGAAACCTTTCCGGCTCGGGGTGAGGGATATGTTCCTGATCACCTCGCTGGTCTGGACCATATCCAGTGCCTTTGCTGC
The DNA here is from genome assembly GCF_028201475.1 of Vibrio sp. SCSIO 43137. Lineage (NCBI taxonomy): Bacteria > Pseudomonadati > Pseudomonadota > Gammaproteobacteria > Vibrionales > Vibrionaceae > Vibrio > Vibrio sp. SCSIO 43137. The sequence continues at coordinate 3,336,734 of NZ_CP116383.1, forward strand.
CCTGCCATTTGTGTTTATTAACCACATTAGTTTCACCGATGCTTATTTTGAAACCATGTCCGGTATTACTACCACAGGCTCAACGGTATTAAGCGGACTGGACGATATGGCACCCAGCATTCTGCTCTGGCGCTCTATCCTGCAGTGGCTGGGAGGCATTGGGTTTATCGTTATGGCAGTAGCTATTCTTCCTATGCTGAACGTAGGTGGCATGCGGCTGTTCCAGACAGAGTCTTCTGACTGGTCTGATAAAAGCAGCCCGAGAGCCAAAACCGTAGCAAAAAATATTGTGGTGGTTTATATCTCCCTCACACTAGCCTGTTTTATCGGCTACCTGATCACAGGGATGGGGCCTTTTGATGCCATTAACCACGCCTTTACTACCCTGTCGACGGGAGGTTACTCAACATCCGACAGCTCCATGAACCTTTTCTCTGATGGTGCTCACTGGGTTGGAACCGTATTTATGTTTTTAGGCGGGCTGCCATTTTTGCTGTTCGTCAGTGCCATTAAAAGACGCTCTCTTGTTGCCATCTACAGTGATGCCCAAGTGAAGGGGTTCTCACTGCTGTTTATTGTTTCAAGTCTTGTGGTTGCTATCTGGCTTCAGGTTCACAATGATTACAGCTTCCCTGATGCTATCCGTGTTTCAATGTTTAATATTGTCTCGGTAGTAACCACCACAGGATATGGCTTAGAAGACTTTACTGCATGGGGAGCACTTCCCACAGTGCTGTTTGCCTTCCTGATGCTGGCAGGTGCCTGTTCTGGCTCAACCTCCGGCGGGATTAAAATTTTCCGCTTTCAGATAGCCATGACGCTGCTTAATAAACAGATGATGAGGCTGGTTCACCCTTCCGGTGTCTTTGTTCAGAGATATAACAAACGGCCGGTAAACGACGATATTGTCCGCTCAGTAGTAGCCTTTGCTATCACCTTCTTTGCCACAATTATCCTGATAGCAGCATGTCTGGCATCACTGGGGCTCGATCCAATAACCAGTATTTCAGGTTCAGTGACCGCCGTTGCCAATGTAGGTCCGGGCATGGGCTCAGTAATAGGCCCAACCGGTAACTTCTCTCCGCTACCGGATCTGGCAAAATGGATACTCAGTTTTGGTATGTTGATGGGAAGACTGGAAATTCTGACCATCTTGGTACTTTTCTTCCCGGCATTCTGGAAAAGCTGACAATCAGACTCTTTGCTTCAAAGCCTTTTAACTCAAGTGAGCAGCTAAACCGGCTCTACATAGAAATAGATAGCAAAGAAATGACATAAACAACCCGCCAGCACAAAGCAGTGCCATATGGCGTGGTTAAAAGGAATTTTTTTGGCAATATAAAACAACACCCCGGCAGAATAGATTGCCCCGCCTGCTGCCAGAAGAATAATACCCCCGATATTGAGTACCAAAGCAAGTTGATAAATCACTATCAGAGACAGCCATCCCATAGTTAAATAAGCAACCAAAGACAGCTTTTTAAACCGGTAAACGAACAACACTTTAAAGATGATACCGACGATGGCAATCAACCATATAGCAACCATCAGCCCAATAGCTAACGGTGTTCTCAGGCTGACTAACAGAAAGGGAGTATAGCTTCCGGCGATCAGCAGAAAAATCGCACAATGATCAAAGGTTTTCAGAGCCCGCTTCGCCTTTTGGAAAGGAATAGCGTGATAAAGGGTTGAAGCAAGAAAGAGAATAATAATACTGCTGCCGTAAATGCTCATGCTGACGATGGTTAGTGGATCAGCATTAAGCTCAATTGCCTTCATTAATAAAAAAATCAGGCCAACGCCACCCAAAACGACACCAATACCATGAGTAACCGAATTGGCAACTTCCTCTTTGAGACTATATGGATCCGTTTTTGCTCTGGTCATACCCTAACCCTCACTGCTAAGAGTTAGAATATGATATATTCAGCTTACACATGTAAGCTTAAATTGATAATCTTTTAAAACGAAGCTAAATTAAGTTGTCGATTGCAGATACTCAAGCACCTGTTTACCAGCCTCTTTGCCAGATAAACTCATCGGAAGCTGTAGATGCCTTTTTAACTCACCGGTTCCCAGCAAGCTAGACAGCATACCCTTTAGGCCACTCTGTTTCCGGTCAATTTCAAACCAGAGTTCAAGTTTGTCCGGATGACGATAGAGAACAATCTCCAGCTCACGCCACACTCCATGGAATGGTCCGGTGGTAGGAACAAACTCAAACTCCTGAACAAAAGGCATGGCAAATCCTTTCGCTGACTCACACTCCACCTGTCGGATACGAAGCCCCTGCTCCTCTAACTCAGAAAATATACCGTCCAACAAAGCATCGGGTCGGACCGTCAGCATATCCTTATCTTTCGGATCCCTTGCCATAGAAATATCCAGACCTGTCTCCAGCCAGACTTTTGTATCACCGATGGAAACCGGCGTATTTAAAGGGATCTCCAGTTCTACATCAAAATCACGCTGCTGGCCCGGTTCAATAGTAAAGGCGTAAGGGAGTTTCCATTCCGCCAGTTTATAATCTTTAGCAACCCTGCGGGTACGCTCTCCGCCATCTTCAGAATTGCTTTCAACTGTCTCTTCAGCGAAGTAACGGCAATATATCTTTAACTCAATATTGTCTATCTCCTGCGCGGTTGCACCACCATAGACCTCTACTGATACACTGGCTTTATCTCCCGGAATCAGGTATTCCTGCTGCAATACAGAATCCACTCTTGCTGAGCCAATACCAAAACTGGCTAAGGTTTTTTTTAGAAAAGACATGTAAAGCTACTCCTTAATAACAACGTGTTGCCGGTAAAAAGATAAACTCTCCCTGTTTTACCGAATCTAATCATAATATTAGCAAAGCCGGATTCTACAACCGGATGTTTTTTCGGGATTTAATTCAAAATTATTGCTTCTGTCTGGGTTTGTTTGCAGTAATTTATTTGTCCCACCAATCAGAAAAACTCATTATTCAAATCTCTCTGTATAAGTCATAAAAACAAGAGCAACCGTACAGCTAAAACGCTGATTAAAATCGTCTAAAAAAACATCATTTTTTTACTGATCATCTAATAGCTTAATGCTATGCTTTAGGTCGATATGCAATTGCATATCTTTACACCTGGTTATTTATAGGAATGGCAGTGGGCCAAGTAGAGATTCATCTCATAAATAGTCAGGCCATTAATTTGGCAAAGGATATGCCTGACTGTCAGGTAACATTTATGCGACCAGCATCTGTCAGGTTTTCGCGCACCAACCGAAGCGCGTCATATCACCGTAGTGGATCAACTTCGGCACCTACTGCAAGTAAACCAGCGCCAGCAACGACCTTGGTAAAACGAGTAGCTATGGCTAAAAACGCTGAACAAAAAGTGACACAAGCGGCATAACAAAAAGCGCAGTTTAAACACTGCGCTTTTTTCTTACCCTGCGATTTGCTAACGTATCGTTATAACAATTACGGAGTAAGTAATGAAGTGTCATAGAGTCAACGAGGTTATTGAACTGCTTCACCCGGAGTGGCAGAAAGAACCCGATCTTAATTTAATTGAGTTTATTCAGAAACTCAGTGAAGAAGCCGGCTACAAAGGTAAGTTAGCTGATCTTACCGACGATATCCTGATCTACCATTTAAAAATGCGCAACTCAGAGAAAGATGAAATGATTCCCGGCTTAGCCAAAGATCAGGAAGACGACTTTAAAACCGCCATTCTGAAAGCCAGAGGCATTATTAAGTAATACAACCATCAATAAGATGATTTACTGGTAAAAACGACACTTGATGTGTCGTTTTTTTGTTCTTACTTCACAGTTATATGTTAAAAATAGACCGCTGTTAAGAAACAAAGATGTTAACAGGGATATAATCCGCTTCAATAATGCTCAATAAAAGCACTTCCACGCCAACATGAAAGCTGCAGAGTATTAATTATAACAATGAAAGCAATGTCAAAAAGATGCTACAAAGCATCACATCAGCCCACAAGGAACTAACATGAGTCAGGATAAGATAGAGATAAAAGATGTGACTCCCAAAACCTTTAACCCCAAAACTCATAAAGGAAATCAAGACAGATTTAATCCCAACAACCGAATTTACGTCAGGGAAAGCAAAGGCACATTTCAAAAACTGAGACGCTACGGCTCCTGGTTTTTATTACTGCTGTTTGGTTTAACCCCATGGATCCCTTATGGTGACCGACAAGCCATTTTGCTGGATATAGGTAATCAGCAGTTCAACTTTTTTGGTACCACACTCTATCCACAGGATCTAACCCTGCTGGCACTGCTGTTTATGATTGCCGCCTTCGGCCTGTTCTTTATCACCACTTTTCTCGGCCGGGTCTGGTGTGGCTATCTTTGCCCTCAAACCGTCTGGACATTTATGTATATATGGTTTGAAGAGAAGCTGGAAGGATCGGCGAATAAACGGCGTAAACAAGACAGCAAAAAACTGACATCACACCTGATTGCCAGAAAAAGTCTCAAACACCTTGCCTGGTTTGCTATCGCTTTAATTACCGGTTTTACTTTTGTCGGCTACTTTGTACCTATTAAGTCCCTGGTTATCGATTTCTTTACCTTTAACAGCTCCTTCTGGTCTGGATTCTGGGTTCTGTTTTTTGCTATCTGTACTTATGCCAATGCCGGCTGGATGCGTTCGATCGTCTGTCTTCATATGTGCCCATATGCCAGATTCCAGTCAGCTATGTTTGATAAAGATACCTATATCGTGGGCTATAACCCGGTCAGAGGTGAGTCACGAGGCCCAAGATCGAGAAAAGCCGATCCTAAAAAACTAGGTCTGGGTGACTGTATCGACTGTGACCTCTGTGTTCAGGTTTGCCCGACAGGAATCGATATCCGCGACGGGCTTCAGTATGAATGTATCAACTGTGGCGCTTGTATTGATGCCTGTAATCAGACCATGGACAGAATGGGCTATGAAAAGAACCTGATTAGCTACACCACCGAACACAGGTTGTCAGGCAATAGCACTAAAGTTATGCGTCCGAAACTGATCGGATACGGCTCGGTGATGATTCTGATGATAGCACTGTTCTTTGTTCAGATAGCCAGGGTAGAACCTGTAGGCATGAGCGTGTTACGGGACAGAAACCAGCTATTTAAAGTAAACAGCAGCGGTCAGGTGGAAAACACCTACACCCTGAAAGTGATAAATAAAACTCAGCAACCTCAGCAATATAAACTCAGTGTCGATGGCTTAAGTGATGCCACCTGGTATGGCAAACAGACCATTCAAGTCGAGCCGGGTGAAGTACTTAACCTGCCTATCAGTCTGGGGGTTAAATCCGATAAACTTAGCTCCCCCGTTGCGACGATTCAGTTTATACTCACAGACAGCAACCAGTTTACTGTTGAAGTAGAGAGCCGGTTTATTAATAAACTTTAGGCTTTCTGGTTATCATAAAAAAGGGCTCGGTAACGAGTCCTTTTTATTTGCGGACAGCACAGAAATGAACAACAAGGCTTTTAATTTTGATGCCCTTACCCCCGACTTTATGTGGTATGCCATTGCCAGTATCGGCATCAGGGCTGAATCGGGGCTTCTGGCACTAAACAGTTATGAAAACAGGGTTTATCAGTTTGTCGACGAAGAAAAGCAGCGCTATGTAGTGAAATTTTATCGCCCTATGCGCTGGAGCAAAGAACAGATACAGGAAGAGCATGATTTTACTCTGGAGTTAATTGAGCATGAGGTTCCAGTTGCACCACCAGTAAAAATTAATGGTCATACCCTGCATGAGTATCAGGGATACCTGTTTGCCCTGTTTGAAAGTGTTGGCGGCCGCCAGTTTGAAGTTGATAACTATGACCAGCTAGAGTGGGTTGGCCGCTTTATGGGGCGCATCCACAGTATCGGCAGCAAACAGACTTTTCAGCACCGGCCAGAAATCTGCCTGAACGACTACCTTTACCAGCCGAAAAAACGGTTGGAGAACTCCAGCTTTATTCCTGCCCATCTGGAAAACAGCTTCTTCAGCGATCTAAACCTTCTGATTAACTCACTAGAGCAGCAGTGGGATAACCAGTTCACCAGCATTCGTCTGCATGGAGATTGTCATCCGGGAAATATTCTCTGGAGAGACGGCCCTATGTTTGTGGATCTCGACGATGCCAGAAATGGTCCGGCTATTCAGGACCTCTGGATGCTGTTAAACGGAGAGAGAGCTGACAAACTGGCTCAGCTGGATATTATTCTGGAAGGTTATCAGGAGTTTTTTGACTTTGACCAGTCAGAATTGAAACTAATAGAGCCATTACGGGGTCTACGTATGGTGCACTATATGGCATGGCTGGCGAAAAGATGGGATGATCCCGCCTTTCCTGCTGCCTTTCCCTGGTTTGCTGACCCTAAATATTGGGAAAATCAGGTACTGGCCATCAAAGAGCAAATTGCAGCACTGCAGGAGCCACCGCTGTCACTAATGCCACAATGGTAGCCAGATATAGGTTAAACTGATAAATATAAATAGAATCTAGACGGAGAAAGAGATCACAATGAAAAAGCTATTTTTGTTAATGACCACCTTTATGTTCAGCGTGGTGGTACAGGCAGCCCAGTTTAAGGAAGGAGACCACTATCAGGTTCTCGACGTAGAGAGATCGTCCTCTCCTGTTGTTACTGAGTTTTTCTCTTTTTACTGCCCACACTGCTATAAGTTTGAGCCTATTATGGAGCAACTGAAGAAGAAAATTCCTGATAATGCCAAACTACAAAAGGCTCATGTCTCCTTTATGGGCGGCAATATGGGTGTTCCGGTAGCAAAAGCTTACGCCACTATGGTTGTGCTAAAAGCCGAAGATAAGATGGTTCCTTATTTCTTTAAGCAGATTCAGGATTTCCGTAAGCCTCCTGCCACAGAACAAGATCTACGCCAGATGTTTATCGATAACGGCATTGACGGCAAAAAGTTCGACGCTGCCTACAAAGGGTTTGCCGTTGATTCCATGCAGAGACGTTTTGAGAAACAGTTTAAAGACACTGGTCTGAGAGGTGTTCCGGGACTGGTGGTAAACAACAAGTATCTGGTTAAAACAGATAATCTGAAAAACTACAATGAGTATTTCGATCTGGTTAATTTCTTATTGAAAAAATAACCTATTCCCAGAAAAAATGGAGCGTTAAAGCTCCATTTTTTATTTGTTATAAATCTCATCCAGCAACTTATCTTTCTGCTGCCAGACATCGGTTAGCCAGCCCTGAAACGCGCGTTTATAAGGCTTGTCATTAAAATAGTCACCCGACACCTGCTCATCGACAGGCAGCACCTTAATTCTGACCACAACACGCTTCATCCTGCCCATCAGCATATCTTTAAAAGGCAATTCCCGGTTATCAGGGTAAGCCAGAGTGACATCAATAATACTATCAAACTGTTCCCCCATGGCTGCCAGCGTATAAGCTATACCGCCGGATTTTGGCGGCAACAAATTGTTAAACCTGCCTTTGCCCGCAGCCTTCTTCTCAGCAGTAAACCGGGTACCTTCAACATAATTCACCACAGTAGTAGGAATATGTTTAAATTTCTCGCAAGAGCGTCGGGTAGTTTGCAGATCTTTACCCTTGAGATGAGGGTTTCGAATCAGATATTCCCTCGAATAGCGTTTCATAAACGGCATATCAAGAGCCCAGCAAGCCATACCAACAAAAGGCACATACAAAAGCTGCTGTTTCAGGAAAAACTTAGGCATAGGAACTCTGTCTTTAAATACACAGCAGAGAATAACGATATCTGTCCAGCTAAGGTGGTTAGATATCATCAGATACCAGCCTTTAGGGTTAAGGTTCTCACCACCTTCAATATCCCACTCTATTTTATTGAATATTGAGAGAAACGCAGAGTTAAGGGTGGCCCATAACCACATTACTTTATTGGCCGCCAATGTAATGATTGTCTTGGCTGCAGCAACCGGCAGAACAAACTTAACAATAGCAAGGATACAGATAAGAGTTGAACAAACGGCACTGTTCACAATCACAAACAGTACACTTAAGATAAGTTTTAGGTAGCCAAACATCTGTATAAAAGCCCTTCTGACTCAGTTTTTAAATCGCCAGTATTATACAAATGAATGATTAGATTGAAATATCCTCTCTCACATATCAAACCACTTGAGCGTTAAGGTACTTTAACAATCTATCCATCGCCCGGTAACCCAGCGCTTCCGACAAATGTTTTCTCTCTACCTGCTCCGCACCTTCCAGATCAGCAATGGTTCTGGCGACCTTAATTATCCTGTGGTAAGCCCTTATAGATAACCCCAGTTTATGCAGTGCCGTCTCTAAAAACACTGCATCGTCTTTCCTCAAAGGACAGTGCTTATCTATAGCACGGCTGCCCAGACGGGAATTAATACAGCCGGAACGTTGCTCCATCTTGTCTCTGGCGGATAAAACCCTCTCCCTGATAACCTCAGTCGGCTCGCCTCTGTCTCCGCCAGATGCAAGGGTTCCCTGCGGCAGCAGAGGAACTTCCAGTGACATATCAAACCTGTCCAGCAAGGGGCCGGAAAGTTTAGATAGATAACGCAGAATGGCCTGAGGATTGGTTCGCGACAGATCACCTTCATAATGTCCGCTAGGGCTGGGGTTTAGTGCCCCTATCAGCTGAAAACGCGCCGGAAAGCAGGTTTTACGCGCAGCACGTGAGATAATGATTTCACCCGACTCCAGGGGCTCACGAAGAGAGTCGAGCACTTTTCGGTCAAATTCCGGCATCTCATCGAGAAAAAGCAGCCCGTTATGGGACAGAGAAATCTCTCCCGGCCTTGGTATAGAGCCACCACCAACCAGTGCCGCCATAGAAGAAGAGTGGTGAGGCGCTCTGAAGGGTCTGTTTCTCCAGTTAAACTGATTGATATCCTGTTCCGTCAGTGATGTCACAGAAGCGGTTTCCAGCGCCTCTCTGGTGCTCATTTCCGGCAATAAATCGGACAGACGTGACGCCAGCATGGTTTTTCCGGTACCGGGCGGGCCGATAAACAATAAATTATGGCCACCAGCGGCAGCAATTTCCAGAGCCCGCTTCCCATGCTGCTGACCAATAATATCCTGCATATCTCTTTTACTATTTCGGGGTTTGATATTTGCAGAAGATGACTGAAACAGGGTCAGTTTTTTCTGACCGTGCAGATCAGCACACACCTCCAGCAGGCTGGCTGCCGACTTATGTTGTTGTTCTCCCACCAGCGCTGCCTGATCACCGTTTTGATTTGGTACCGTTAAACTATGTCCCGCTTTAATGGCAGCTACTGCTGCTGGTAATACCCCCTTGATATAACGAAGTTCACCGGACAGAGCCAGCTCACCGATAAACTCCCTGTTTTGTAGTGCACTCGCTGCCAGCTGATTTGATGCCGCCAGAATGCCAAGGGCAATTGGCAGGTCAAACCGCCCCCCCTCTTTGGGCAGATCAGCCGGCGCAAGGTTTACCGTGATCCTTTTGGCCGGAAACTCAAAATTGGAGTTAATAATCGCACTCCTGACTCTGTCTTTAGACTCCTTTACCGTTGTTTCCGGCAATCCGACCAGAGTAAACCCCGGCATGCCTTTGCTGATATGAACCTCTACCATAACCAGCGGAGACTCAACTCCGACACTGGCCCTGCTGTGTACAATTGCTAATGCCATTTTTCCCTCAACCACATGAAATCACTCTGTTAAAGGGGTTATATAGCCTGATCAGGAGAGAGGTAATTATGATAAAAGACTGATTTTTTTCTTGTCACAACTGGTTATTTTGTGTTACCACTAGTGACGCAAACATTTACGTACAAGAATTATTTAAATAGAAATGAACTTTAACGCTCGCATTAACGCACTCATTATTCTGATTATCGTGGTCATTATTGATACCGCGCGGGGGCGAGTGAGCGGCAAAAAGTAAAACAAGAATTACAAAAAAACCCCCGCACTGAAAAGTCCGGGGGTTTTTTTAAACCTTTAAGCCAGAGTTGTATAAATGGCAATCAAATAACAGGATGTATGGGAGCACAGTATGTGTCACAAAGAACTAGCACTGAATCATAACCAGTGCAGCAGGAGGTGCCAATGAACGGTTCTAATCTGGTCGTTGCCGCGTTAAAGCAGCAGGGAATAAAAACCGTATTCGGCTACCCGGGCGGAGCTATTATGCCCATCTATGATGCTCTTTATGAGAGTGGTGTAGAACATGTACTCTGCCGCCATGAGCAGGGAGCCGCCATCGCCGCTATCGGTATGGCAAGAGCAACTCAGGATGTCGCCGTCTGTCTGGCAACGTCAGGACCGGGAGCGACCAATCTGGTCACAGGTTTAGCTGATGCCCTGCTGGACTCAGTGCCACTGGTAGCCATAACAGGACAGGTAGCCACTCCGTTAATCGGAACTGACGCCTTTCAGGAGATGGATGTTATCGGCATGTCATTAGCCTGCTGCAAACACAGCTATCTGGTGACCGATATCGATGAGTTAGCACCGACTCTGGCTGAAGCCTTTGAAGTGGCTAAATGCGGCAGGCCGGGACCGGTAGTCGTGGATATCGCAAAAGATGTTCAGCTAGCCGAAGCCCCAGTCCATGAACTGCCTTACTTTGAACCTCCATCTATTCCCGTCGCTGACCCTGAAGCCCTAAGTAAAGCCCAGAGCATTCTGAGCAAAGCAGACAAGCCGGTGCTCTATGTCGGTGGTGGCGTACAACTGGCAAAAGCAACAGAAGCCGTCAGAACCTTCTTAGATAGTAACCCTATGCCTTGTGTAAGTACCCTGAAAGGGCTGGGAAGTGTTGATCGTCATGACCCGCACTATCTTGGCATGGTAGGTATGCACGGCACCAAAGCAGCCAACTTGATTGTTCAGGAGTCTGACCTTCTTATCGTAGTCGGAGCACGCTTTGACGACAGGGTGACAGGAAGACTGGACTCATTTGCCCCGGATGCACGGGTTATTCATATCGATATCGATGCCGCCGAGTTCAACAAACTGCGCCACTCTCACGCCTCACTGCAGGGAGACATTAATGTCATTCTACCTCAGCTCTCTCTTGATGAAGATATCTCTCCATGGCTGAAACACACTTCTGAACTCAGGACCGAGTTCCGCTGGCGTTATGATCATCCGGGTGAGCTGATATACGCACCGCTGCTACTGAAACAGCTATCCGATATGATGCCGGACAGCACTATGATCTCGACCGATGTAGGCCAACATCAGATGTGGGCAGCACAGCATATACAACCACGACAGCCGGAAAACTATATAACCTCTGCCGGGCTGGGCACCATGGGCTTTGGCCTGCCCGCGGCCATTGGTGCAAAAATCGCCCGTCCTGACGATCAGTCCATTCTTATTACCGGTGACGGTTCATTTATGATGAACGTGCAGGAACTTGGCACCATCAAGCGTAAACAACTGCCGGTGAAGATCGTACTACTGAACAACCAGCGTCTGGGTATGGTTCGTCAGTGGCAGTCACTGTTCTTTGACGGCCGCCATAGTGAAACCATTCTGGATGACAACCCAGATTTTCAGGCTCTTGCGGCAGCATTCGGTATTCCCGGAAAAACCATTAGCAACAAAGAGGAAGTTGAACCAGCACTAAAAGAGATGCTGGAGAGTGACACCGCTTATCTTCTCCATGTGGTCATTGATGAAGATGAAAACGTATGGCCTCTGGTACCACCGGGCGCTGCAAACCAAGATATGCTGGAGAACACCTGATGGACAGATACCTATTAAAAATTGAAGCCCATGATAAGCCGGTTCTGGTAGAACGAATCCTGCGTGTTGTCAGACACCGCGGGTTTACCATCAAGCAAATACTTGCGACACAGAACCATGAGAGTAAAGTGGCTCAGATAGAGCTCGTTGTCGACAGTGATCGTCCTATCACTTTAATTACCAATCAGGTAGAAAAACTGTGGGATGTTACTAATGTAGATACAAGCCGACTGAAAAAAGACGAAATGCTCAGTGCATATAAAATATAAGGAAGGATTCTGATATGGCGACAAATACAGCTGATTTTATCTGGTTTAATGGAAAAATGGTTCCCTGGGCAGAGGCAAATGTTCACGTTCTGACCCACGCAATGCACTACGGAACTTCTGTTTTTGAAGGTATACGCTGCTATAACACTCCAAACGGCCCTGTGGTTTTCAGACATAAAGAGCATATGCAGAGGCTGAAAGACTCAGCCAAGATCTACCGTTTCCCGATCCCTTACAGCGTTGATGAGCTAATGGAAGCGTGCCGCGAAACCTTACGTGAAAATAAACTGGACTCAGCTTATATCCGTCCGCTTGGTTTCGTTGGTAATGTTGGTCTGGGCGTTTGTCCGCCTGCCGATACCGATATGGAGCTGATCATTGCCGCTTTCCCTTGGGGCTCTTATCTGGGTGAAGAAGCACTGGCCAATGGTGTAGATGCCATGATTTCAAGCTGGAACCGCGCTGCACCAAACACCATACCTACCGCAGCAAAAGCGGGGGGTAACTACCTGTCATCACTGCTGGTGGGCGGCGAAGCAAGACGTCACGGCTATGCTGAAGGTATCGCACTCAGTGTCGACGGCTACCTGTCTGAAGGTGCAGGAGAGAATATTTTTGTTATTAAAAACGGAGTGATTAGCACTCCGCCAGCCACCAGCGCCATCCTTCCGGGCATCACCAGAAACTCCATCATGACTCTGGCCAAAGAATTTGGCTATGAAGTGAGGGAAGAGAATATTGCCCGTGAGGCACTCTATCTTGCCGATGAGATATTTATGACAGGCACCGCAGCAGAAATTGTACCTGTACGTAGTGTCGACAAAATTACCGTAGGCGAAGGCAAACGAGGTCCGGTTACAGAGAAAGTTCAGGCAGCATTCTTCGGGCTATTTGATGGTACAACAGAAGATAAATGGGGCTGGTTAGATCCGGTTTACCCGGATTCAGAGAAATAAGAGAAGGAACTTAACGAACATGTCTACAGCTAAAAAATATCGCAGCGCCACGACAACCCACGGACGTAATATGGCCGGAGCACGCGCATTGTGGCGTGCTACCGGTGTTAAAGATGAAGATTTCGGCAAACCGATCATCGCCGTGGTGAACTCATTTACTCAGTTTGTTCCCGGCCATGTGCACCTGAAAGATATGGGCCAGTTGGTTGCGGGAGAAATCGAAAAAGCGGGCGGTATTGCCAAAGAGTTTAATACTATTGCTGTCGATGACGGTATCGCGATGGGGCATGGCGGCATGCTCTACTCCCTCCCTTCCCGTGAGCTGATTGCAGACTCAGTGGAATACATGGTGAACGCTCACTGTGCTGACGCCATGGTCTGTATCTCCAACTGCGACAAAATCACCCCGGGAATGATGATGGCAGCACTGCGCCTTAACATTCCGGTTATTTTTGTTTCCGGTGGTCCGATGGAAGCGGGTAAAACCAAGCTTTCAGATCAACTGATCAAGCTGGATCTGGTGGATGCCATGATTCAGGGTGCCGATCCAACAGTCTCCGATGAGCAGAGTGAACAGATCGAACGTTCTGCCTGCCCTACCTGTGGTTCTTGTTCTGGTATGTTTACTGCCAACTCAATGAACTGCCTGACTGAAGCCCTTGGCTTAAGTCAGCCGGGCAACGGCTCTATGCTGGCAACCCATGCAGACAGAAAATCTCTGTTTATCAATGCTGGTAAACGCATTGTAGAGCTGACTAAACGCTATTATGAACAGGGTGATGAATCTGCCCTTCCGCGCAACATCGCATCAAAACAAGCGTTCGAGAATGCCATGGCGCTGGATATCGCCATGGGTGGCTCAACCAATACCGTACTTCACCTGCTGGCAGCAGCTCAGGAAGGTGAAATCGATTTCGATATGCAGGATATTGACCGCATGTCGCGTAAGGTTCCACACCTGTGCAAGGTTGCGCCTTCCACTCAGAAATACCATATGGAAGATGTCCACCGTGCTGGTGGCGTATTAGCTATTCTGGGTGAACTGGACAGAGCCGGATTGCTACACAATCAGGAGAAAACCGTTCTTGGTATCACCATGCAAGAGCAACTGGCACAGTACGACATCATGCAGACCAGCTCTGAAGAGGTAAAAGAGTTCTATCGTGCAGGACCTGCCGGTATCCGTACCACACAAGCCTTCTCACAGGACTGCCGCTGGGACTCACTGGATGATGACAGAGCCAATGGCTGTATCCGCACCAAAGAGAATGCCTTTAGTCAGGATGGTGGTCTTGCAGTACTAAAAGGCAACATTGCCCTTGATGGCTGTATCGTAAAAACTGCCGGCGTAGATGAAAGTATTCTCAAGTTTCAGGGACCAGCAGTGGTATTTGAGAGTCAGGAAGATGCCGTCGAAGGTATTCTGGGCGGCAAAGTGAAGGCCGGCGACGTCGTCGTTATCCGTTATGAAGGCCCTAAAGGCGGACCGGGAATGCAGGAAATGCTCTACCCGACCACCTATCTGAAATCTATGGGGCTGGGCAAAGAGTGCGCCCTGTTAACAGACGGACGTTTCTCTGGCGGGACATCAGGCCTCTCTATCGGACACGCCTCACCGGAAGCGGCTAATGGCGGTACCATTGGTTTAGTGAATAACGGCGACCGCATTACCATTGATATTCCTAACCGTTCCATCACATTAGACGTTTCAGAACAAGAGCTTTCAGAGCGCAGAGCCAAGCAGGATCTGGCGGGCTGGAAACCGGTTGATCGTCAGCGTGAAGTCTCCTTTGCCCTGAAAGCCTATGCAAGTATGGCCACCAGCGCAGATAAGGGAGCGGTGCGCGATAAGTCTATGCTTGAGGACTGATCAATGACCCTAACCAATCAAACTGGCGCAGATTATCTGCGTCAGATATTGAGAGCTCCGGTCTATGAAGTGGCAACGGTTACGCCACTTCAGGAAATGCCCCGCCTGTCTGAACGAATTCACAATGATGTTCAGATAAAACGGGAAGATCGCCAACCGGTTCACTCATTTAAGCTACGCGGTGCTTACAACATGGTGGCCAGCCTGTCTGAAGCACAGAAGAAAGCCGGTGTTATTGCAGCATCGGCTGGTAACCATGCTCAGGGAATGGCTCTTTCAGGAACCAAACTGGGCATTGAAACCATTATCGTTATGCCTAAGACCACGCCGGATATCAAAGTAGAAGCGGTTCGCAGCTTTGGCGGTAAAGTGGTGCTGCATGGCAGTAACTTTGACGAAGCGAAAGCTGAAGCGGAAAGATTGTCTGAAGAGAAGGGCTATACCTTTGTTCCTCCCTTTGATCACCCGCTGGTGATTGCCGGTCAGGGCACCATAGGTATGGAGATGCTTCAGCAGAATGGTCACCTTGACTATATTTTTGTCCCAGTCGGTGGCGGCGGTCTGGCTGCTGGTGTTGCGGTTCTGGTTAAGCAACTGATGCCGGAAGTAAAGGTTATTGCTGTTGAGCCGGAAGACTCTTCCTGCCTGAAAGCCGCTCTGGATGCCGGAGAACCAGTGGTTCTTGATCAGATCAGTATGTTTGCTGACGGTGTTGCAGTTAAGCGTATCGGTGATGAAACATTCCGTCTGTGTAATAAGTACCTTGATGGTCATATTGCTGTTTCCAGCGATGAAATATGTTCAGCAGTTAAAGATATTTTCGAAGATACCAGAGCCATTGCAGAACCTTCCGGTGCTCTTGCTCTTGCTGGTCTTAAAAAGTATGCAGAGCAAAATGAACTAAAAGACAACAAACTGGCTACGGTTCTGTCCGGGGCAAATACTAACTTCCATGGTTTGCGTTACGTGTCTGAACGATGTGAGTTAGGTGAAAAACGGGAAGGCTTACTTGCGGTAACCATTCCTGAGCAGCCGGGCGCCTTTTACAAGTTCTGTCAGATCATCGGTGGCCGCTCAGTGACCGAGTTTAACTACCGATACAGCGATGAAAGCCTTGCCAATATCTTTGTCGGTGTCAGGTTGCAGAATGGTCAGGAAGAGCTGGATTCCATTGTTCATGAACTAAGAGATGGTGGCTATCCTGTCGTTGATCTATCTGACGACGAGATGGCCAAACTGCATATCCGCTATATGATTGGCGGCAAACCATCAAAGCAGCTGAAAGAACGCCTTTACAGTTTTGAGTTTCCTGAATACCCCGGAGCACTGCTGAAGTTCTTAAGTACCTTAGGTACACACTGGAACATCAGCTTGTTTAACTACCGGAATCAGGGTGCTGATTATGGCCGGGTATTGTGTGGCTTTGAACTGGACGAGTCCGACTTAAGCCGTTTCTCCTCTCATCTGCATGAACTGGGTTACCAGTATAAGGATGAATCGGATAACCCTGCCTATAAGTTCTTTATGCAGAAGTAACCGAAACTGAAACAGGAGCCAATGGCTCCTGTTTTTTAATGACTAACTGTGGTTAGTTATTTTTTCTGTTTTACCGGTCTTTTCCAGCCGGAGATTTTTCGCTCTTTGGCTCTGCTGATAACCAGTTCACCTTCCGCAACATCTTTAGTCAGAGTGGTACCGGCACCAATAGTAGCACCATCAGCAATGGTTACCGGAGCCACCAACTGGCAGTCAGAACCAACAAACACATCGTTACCGATAACGGTTTTAAACTTGTTTGCGCCATCGTAGTTGCAGGTAATAACACCAGCACCAATATTGGTACGCTGACCAATCTCTGAGTCACCGATATAGGTCAGATGGTTGGCTTTAGAGCCTTCACCGATCACACCGTTCTTCACTTCAACAAAGTTACCTACGTGAGCATCATTTTTCAGCTCTGCCCCCGGACGTAAACGGGTAAATGGCCCTACTGTACACTCTTCACCAACGGTAGCGCTTTCAATAACGCTGTAAGGGCGCACCAGAGTATTGTCATCAATTTCACAATCTTTTAGTACACATCCGGCACCGATCACTACGTTATCACCCAGAGTAACGCTGCCTTCGATGATCACGTTAACGTCTATCTCAACATCTTTGCCGCACTGAATCGAGCCACGAAGGTCAAAACGGGCCGGATCACGCAGCATAACGCCCTGCTCTAGCAGTTTTTCTGCCTGCATAAGTTGGTAAGCGCGCTCAAGTTGTGCCAGTTGAACCCGGTTATTTACCCCTTCAACTTCTACCACTTGTTGAGGGTGTACCGCTTCGATTGATTTACCCTCACTATGAGCGGCTTCAATAATATCAGTAAGATAGTACTCACCCTGTGCATTATCGTTGCTCAGGTTTGCCAGCCAGCGCTTAAGATCGCCACCCATGGCAACCAACACACCGGTATTAATCTCTTTAATCAGCTTCTGCTCTTCTGTGGCATCTTTCTGCTCAACAATCGCCACCACAGAGCCGTTCTCACGCACAATACGTCCGTAGCCTGCCGGATTATCCAGAACCACCGTCAGTAGTCCTATACCGCCTTCAGGCTGCGCATCTAACAGGTTTTCCAGCGTCTCTGAGGAGATAAGCGGTACATCACCATAAAGCACCAGTACTTTCTCATCATCTTTGATAGAAGAAGAGGCCTGATCAACGGCATGACCTGTACCTAATTGCTCAGCCTGCAAAATCCAGTTCACTGATTCACCGGCAAGTACCTGCTGCATCTGCTCACCACCATGGCCATAAACCAGGTGAATATTCTGCGCATCTAACCCGTTACAAGTATCGATTACATGCTTAACCATTGGCTTACCAGCCAGTGTATGTAGAACTTTTGGCTTATTAGAGTACATACGGGTACCTTTACCCGCTGCGAGAATAACCGCACTAAACGTCATGGGAATAACCTGTTTTTTTCTGTTAGAGGCTGATTTTAACTGCTTTGCAGAGAAAATAAACAGTGCAAATCATATCGCAGTAAAATATAAGCAACAGAAAAACAAAAGGCGACCATAAGGCCGCCTTTTCACACTACACTAAAACTTAGCGTCTGTTTTTTGTCAGCTCGATAACTCGAAGCTGAGCAATGGCTTTAGCCAGTTCACTGGCCGCTTGTGCAAAGTCCATATCGCCATGCTGATTCTGGATATGCTCCTCAGCTTTGCGCTTGGCTTCTTCTGCCTTAGCTGCGTCTAGCTCTTCACCACGGATTGCTGTATCAGCCAGCACAGTCGCTGTGCCGGGCTGAACTTCAACAATACCACCAGAAACATAAATAATTTCTTCGTGGCCGTGCTGTTTAACGATACGCACCATACCAGGCTTAATAGCGGTCAGCAGCGGTGTGTGACCATGGAAAATACCAAGCTCACCTTCGCTCCCGGTCACCTGAAACGTTTCAACAAGGCCTGAGAAGATTTTCTTCTCAGCACTTACTACGTCCAGATGAAAGGTAATTGCTGCCATATCGCCTCCTATTTAGCCTTATAGCTTCTTAGCATTCTCAATAGCATCGTCAATAGTACCGCAGTACATAAACGCTTGCTCTGGAATGTCATCGTATTCACCAGTTAGCAGACCTTTGAAGCCACGTAGAGTCTCTTTAAGAGGTACGTAGATACCCGGGTCACCTGTAAATACTTCCGCTACGTGATAAGGCTGAGTCAGGAAACGCTCAATCTTACGTGCACGTGATACCACTAGCTTATCTTCTTCAGACAGCTCATCCATACCCAGGATTGCGATGATATCTTTCAGCTCTTTATAGCGCTGAAGAGTAGACTGAACGCCACGAGCTGTGTCGTAGTGTTCCTGACCTACTACCAATGGATCTAGCTGACGAGAGGTAGAATCCAGTGGATCGATCGCTGGGTACAGACCCATAGCGGCGATGTTACGGCTTAGTACAACCGTTGCATCCAAGTGGGCAAATGTTGTTGCCGGAGACGGGTCAGTCAAGTCATCCGCAGGTACATATACCGCCTGTACAGACGTGATAGAACCCTGACGAGTTGATGTGATACGCTCCTGCAGAACACCCATTTCTTCAGCAAGTGTTGGCTGATAACCTACCGCAGATGGCATACGACCTAGCAGAGCCGATACCTCTGTACCCGCAAGGGTATAACGATAGATGTTATCGATGAACAGCAGTACGTCACGACCTTCGTCACGGAAACGCTCTGCCATTGTCAGGCCAGTCAGTGCAACACGTAGACGGTTGCCCGGTGGCTCGTTCATCTGGCCATATACCATTGCTACTTTAGACTCTTCAGGATTCTCAACGTTTACAACGCCTGCTTCCTGCATCTCATAGTAGAAGTCATTACCTTCACGAGTACGTTCACCTACACCCGCAAATACTGAAAGACCTGAGTGTTGTAGTGCGATGTTGTTGATAAGTTCCATCATGTTAACGGTCTTACCTACACCTGCACCACCAAACAGACCGATTTTACCACCCTTAGCGAATGGACAAACCAAGTCAATAACTTTAACACCAGTTTCTAGAAGCTCAGTCGCGTTAGACTGCTCTTCATAGCTTGGTGCTTCACGGTGAATAGCGTAGTGCTCTTCAGCGCCGATATCACCACATTCATCAATCGCATCACCAAGAACGTTCATGATACGACCAAGAGTTTTTGTACCTACTGGTACAGTGATTGGAGCGCCAGTGTTTTCTACTACTAATCCACGACGTAAACCATCAGAGCTACCCATTACGATTGCGCGAACTACGCCACCGCCAAGCTGCTGCTGAACTTCAAGAACCAGACGTTCTTTTGAATCAACAACATTCAGAGCATCGTATACACGTGGTACTTCGCCCTGTGGGAACTCTACGTCGACTACCGCACCGATGATCTGTACGATCTTACCTGTAGCCATCGTTAATCCTCTAACTATTAAGTTTTACCTATGCTTAAACCGCTGCAGCACCCGAAACAATTTCCGACAGTTCTTGTGTAATCGCCGCTTGACGCGCCTTGTTATACACAAGTTCTAAGTCTTCAATCAGGTTACTTGCATTATCTGTTGCTGCTTTCATCGCAATCATTCGAGCCGCTTGCTCACAGGCAAGGTTCTCTACCACACCCTGATACACCTGAGATTCGACGTAACGAACCAGAAGGGCATCCAGTAGTGGCTTTGGCTCGGGCTCATAAATGTAGTCCCAAGAATGAGTGCGCTGCATTTCTTCGCTGTCCGATTTAGGCAAAGGTAGCAATTGATCGATCGTTGGTTCTTGAACCATGGTATTTACAAACTTGTTAAACACCACGTACAGGCGATCTAACTCACCTTCATCATATTTCTTCAGCATTACGCCAACAGAACCAATCAGATCTTCAAGACTAGGCTCATCGCCAAGACCTGAAACCTGAGCAGCTACCTTAGCGCCACTGTTATTGAAAAATGCTGTTGCTTTTGAACCGATAACGGCCAAATCAACGTCTGCACCTTTCTCTTTCCACTCTTGCATGTCTAACATGGCTTTCTTGAACAAGTTAATGTTCAGGCCACCACACAAGCCGCGGTCAGTAGAAATCATGATGTAACCAACACGTTTGGCTTCACGCTCTTCCAGGTACGGATGTTTGTACTCCAGATTACCGTTAGCCAAATGACCGATCACTTTACGCATTGTTTCAGCATATGGACGGGAAGCTCCCATTGCGTCTTGCGAACGACGCATTTTTGAAGCTGCTACCATTTCCATCGCTTTCGTGATCTTCTGAGTGCTTTTAACACTCCCGATCTTAGTACGAATCTCTTTTGCGCCGGCCATCGTATTACTCTCTCTTTATGATAACTTCGTTAATGGTGACCCTAAGGCCACCCACTCACTTATCAATTACCAGGTCTGGGTTGCTACGAAATCGTCCACAATCTTCTTAAGTTGTGCTTCGATTTCATCGTTGTATGCACCCGTTGTATCGATCTCTTTTACAAAATCGGCAAACTGGCTACGAGCAAACGAAAGTAGTGCATCTTCGAAATCAGCAAGCTTGTTCAGCTCGATGTTTTCCAGATAACCACGTTCTGCCGCAAAGATAACAAGAGACTGATCAAATACAGACATTGGAGCATATTGTTTCTGCTTCATTAGCTCTGTAACTTTTTGACCATGGTCTAGCTGTTTCTTTGTCGCTTCATCAAGGTCAGATGAGAACTGAGCAAACGCAGCTAGTTCACGATACTGTGCCAGAGCGGTACGGATACCACCTGAAAGCTTCTTGATGATTTTCGTCTGTGCTGAACCACCTACACGAGATACTGAGATACCTGGGTCAACCGCCGGACGTACGCCCGCGTTGAACAGCTCAGTTTGCAGGAAGATCTGACCATCGGTAATCGAGATTACGTTGGTAGGTACGAATGCGGATACGTCACCAGCCTGAGTTTCGATGATAGGAAGAGCAGTCAATGAACCGGTCTTACCTTTCACTTCACCCTTAGTGAACTTCTCTACATACTCTTCGTTTACACGAGCAGCACGCTCTAGAAGACGAGAGTGAAGATAGAATACATCCCCAGGGAATGCTTCACGGCCTGGTGGGCGTTTCAGTAGTAGAGAGATCTGACGATACGCTACCGCTTGCTTAGATAGATCATCATAAACAATCAGTGCATCTTCACCACGATCACGGAAGTACTCACCCATTGCACAACCTGCGTAAGGCGCCAGATACTGAAGCGCAGCAGATTCAGATGCAGAAGCAACAACAACAATCGTGTTTTGTAGTGCGCCGTGCTCTTCAAGCTTACGTACTACGTTTGCGATAGTTGATGCTTTCTGACCGATAGCAACATAGATAGAGTAGATTCCAGAATCTCTCTGGTTGATGATGGCATCGATAGCCATCGCGGTTTTACCTGTCTGACGGTCACCGATGATAAGTTCACGCTGGCCACGACCAATTGGGATCATGGAGTCAACTGACTTATAACCAGTTTGTACAGGCTGGTCTACCGATTTACGGTCGATTACACCCGGAGCAATAACTTCTACAGGAGAAGTCAGTTTCGCTTCGATTGGACCTTTACCATCGATAGGCTCACCCAGTGTGTTTACCACACGACCTAGTAGTTCAGGACCTACTGGTACCTCAAGGATACGGCCAGTACCTGTTACTTTCATGCCTTCCTGTAGGTCAGCATATGGGCCCATTACAACCGCACCAACCGAGTCACGCTCAAGGTTAAGTGCGAGTGCATAACGACCACCCGGTATTTCAATCATTTCACCTTGCATCACGTCCGCTAGGCCGTGAATGCGAATAATACCATCGCTTACCGATACGATAGTACCTTCATTACGAGCTTCACTAACAACTTCGAAAGATTCGATACGTTGTTTGATTAGATCGCTTATTTCCGTGGAATTAAGTTGCATGCTCCAATCCCCATCAAGACTGCAATGCATCGCTCAGACGGTCGATCTGACCGCGAGTTGAGTTATCGATGACTAAGTCTCCGGCTCGAATAATAACCCCACCAAGTAGGGCCTCATCTACACTGCAATTCAGGTTAACTTTACGTTCAAGACGCTTCTCAAGTTTGCTGCTGATATTGGCAAGTTGTTCTTTTGTCAGCTTAGAGGCGGAAAGAACTTCCACATCCATCACCTTCTCCAGCTCATGTTTCAGGGCCAGGAACTCTTCACAAACATCAGGAAGGGCCTTTAACCGGCCATTCTCAGCCATCACCCTTAGCAGGTTCTGGCCATGTTCATCAAACTGTTCGCCGCAAACGGCAATAAAGATTTCTGCTAGTTTGTCAGCAGAAGCAGAACCAGAAAGCAGTTCTTTAATCTCTTTATTTTTTGTCACTTCTGTAGCGAAAGTCAGCATCTGGCTCCATTGATCCAGTGCCCCTTTTTCTACAGCAAAGTCAAACGCTGCTTTAGCATAGGGGCGTGCTATTGTAGTCAATTCAGACATATGCGCCCCCTGCTTTAAAGTTTTGCAGTAATGTTGTCGAGAATATCTTTTTGCGCATCTTTATCGATAGAACGCTCAAGGATTTTCTCCGCACCAGCTAAAGCCAGAGTAGCAACTTGTTTGCGCAGTTCATCTTTCGCGCGATTACGTTCTGCTTCAATTTCTGCTTCTGCCTGAGCAAGGATTTTCTGGCGTTCTGCCTGAGCTTCCTCGCGAGCTTCATCAATAATTTGAGCTTTACGTTTGTTCGCTGCGTCAATGACCTCTGTTGCTGTGCGCTTCGCTTCTTTCAATTGGTCAGAAGCGTTGGCTTGTGCTAGATCTAAGTCTTTTGCTGCTCTTTCAGCAGCCAGCAGACCGTCAGCAATTTTCTTCTGACGCTCTTCGATAGCACCCATAATTGGCGGCCATACATATTTCATGCAGAACCACACAAATAATGTGAATGCGATAGCTTGACCTAGCAGAGTTGCGTTCATATTCACAACAGCTACCCCTCTATTAGTTCATCAAGTTCAAAGTACTAGTTTCTTTGAGCTACTTATTGTAGAGAACCAACGAATGGGTTAGCGAATGTGAATAGAAGTGCGATTACGATACCGATCATTGGGATCGCATCAAGTAGACCCGCGATGATGAACATCTTAACTTGTAGCATAGGAGCCATCTCAGGTTGACGAGCTGCACCTTCAAGGAATTTACCACCCAGAATTGCAAAACCGATCGCTGTCCCTAGAGCCGCCATACCGACAATAAGACCTACAGCGATTGCTGAAAAGCTCAGTAAAGTTTCCATTACTATCTCCAATATATAGTTGTTGGCAATTTTGCCTAAAAAAGCTTTGTTAAATTAATTAGTGATCCGGGTCTTCATGTGCCATCGACAGATATACGATAGTCAGCATCATGAACACAAACGCCTGGATACAAATAACTAGAATATGGAAAATTGCCCACGGAAGAGCACCTAACCATTGTAACCACCACGGTAGCAACGCCGCGATAAGAATGAATACAACCTCACCTGCAAACATGTTTCCGAATAGACGCATACCAAGTGAAAGAGGTTTAGCCAGTAGCGAAACCACCTCAAGAAGCAGGTTAAACGGAATCATCACAGGATGATTAAATGGGTGTAAAGCAAGTTCTTTCGCAAATCCGCCCAGACCTTTTATTTTGATGCTGTAATAGATCATCAAAGTAAACACGCCCAGAGCCATTGCCATGGTGATATTTACATCAGCAGAAGGAACCACTTTCAAATAAGGGATACCCAGCCAATGCTGTGCAGGATATGGCAAGAAATCAATTGGCACTAAGTCCATGATGTTCATTAGCAATACCCAGCAAAAGATAGTCAGTGCCAAAGGCGCTATCAATGGGTTGCGTCCATGGAAGGTTTCTTTGACGTTATCAGCGACAAATTCAACCAACATTTCTACAGCACATTGCAACTTACCCGGTACACCTACTGTTGCTTTCTTTGCTACAGAGCGAAATACCCAAAGGAATAACATCCCTGTAAACACAGAAAAAAACAGGCTATCAATATGAACGTTCCAGAAACTGGTCTCCTCCGCCACTAAACCTAACTTGTATAAAGAGAGGTTAGCGAGGTGGTGATCAATATATCCGGACGCTGTTAGCGCTTCACCTGGCGCAGCCATAACTCATCCTATTTTTTTTTGTTAATGAATAGCGCTGGCAAAAAGATGTTAATCCCTAACGCCAGCAAATAGGTTAGTTTCAGGGGAACTAAGTCCACCTGCATATACATGTAAGCGACAGAAAATAGAATGACTGTGATTGAAATTTTTAATGCTTCACCCGTATAAAACGACGCCGTGACCGCTTTCGCAGCACGAGCCCCGCTAAACATAAAGGCGAAAAACGCAAAAACTGCATTGGCGATAACAAAAATACCACCACCAACTAGCGCAGATACTCCCCAATCAACATTCACGGCAATAGCCATTCCTGCTGCTACAACTGTAACCACGCTAGATTGAATCAATAACAATCGCTTTGCAAGCTCTCGCCCTGGTCGCGCTAGCGTAGCTACCATGTATTCATACCTCGATTTTTATTCCAACTGCGCACTTTTTATATTCACTTCACTGTGCTTGGAAAAACGGCGAAAATTATACGGTCAGTCATGCTGAATGCAATAAATTTACAGCATTAATTAACGTTTTTGTTTACAAACCTACAACTTTCGCAAGAATTCTTGTAACAAATTTCTTTTTTACAGAGACAATTAATGGCTTTCCAGCAGCTTAATTAATTTCTCTAGTTTGTGAGGTTCATCAAAAGTGATGGTCATTTTTGATTTACCGTTGCTGCTACGCACCAGACTCACGTTGGAGCCTATGCTCTGGCTTAACCGCTCTGAAATAGCAACGGCTTCATTATCAACCACTTTTTCAGTTGATGCTTTTGGCTGAAGGTACTTCTTAACGTACTGTTCAGCCTGACGCACTGTCATCTGCTTATCTGAGATAATCTTAGCGACTTCTGTCTGCTCTCCGCTTTTTAGCGCCAGCAGAGTACGGGCATGGCCCATTTCCAGTCGTTTCTTCTCAACCAACTGCTTCACTTCTGTGTCCAGTTGATTCAGTCTGAGCAGGTTGGTGACGGTTGTGCGTGATTTACCAATTACGTCAGCCACTTGCTGATGAGTCAGTTCAAACTCATCCTGAAGACGCTCTAACGCCTGAGCCTCTTCAATCACATTCAGGTCTTCACGCTGAATGTTTTCAATAAGCGCCATAGCAATGGCGGCTCTGTCCTGTACGTTTTTAACAACGCACGGTACCTGTTTCAGCCCGGCTTGCCGTGCTGCGCGCCAGCGGCGTTCACCGGCAATAATTTCATAACCGCCACTCTCTAAAGGCCTGACAACAATAGGTTGAATAATGCCCTGGGACTGGATAGATGCCGACAGCTCTTCCAGAGCCTCTTCCGACATCTCTTTGCGCGGCTGATATACACCAGGCTTTAAATCAGAGACAGCAATTTCAGCCAAATCGCCTTCAACGGAAATGGACTGACTTTTTGTCGCTATCTGCTGTTTTTCTCTGGCTAGAGAGCTGGTCGCTAATAAGGCATCTAAGCCTTTTCCTAAACCACGTTTAGACATTCAGGTGTATTCCTCTGTTCCTAATTAAATCAAGCCGGGACTTCTTCACGACGAAGAATCTCTCCTGCCAGGGCTAAGTACGCTTTTGCGCCGGCGGAGTGCTTATCATAATACATAGCTGGTCTGCCATGACTAGGGGCTTCTGCTAATCGAACATTACGAGGAATCACAGTTCGGTATACTTTTCCACCAAAATGCTTCTTCAGTTGATCGGAAACTTCGTTTGAAAGTCGGTTTCTCGGATCAAACATGGTTCGTAATAAACCTTCTATTTTTAAGTTTTCATTTACAACAGCGGCAAGCTTGCTAATGGTATCCATTAGAGCTGTCAGTCCTTCCAGTGCAAAATATTCACACTGCATAGGCACAAGAACAGAATCTGCAGCTGCCATTGCGTTGATTGTAAGAAGGTTTAGTGAAGGGGGACAATCTATAAAGATGAAATCATAGTTATCGCGAATTGAAGATAGTGCATTTTTTAACCGCACTTCCCGGGCAAAAACTTCCATCAATTTGATTTCTGCCGCGGTCACATCACCGTTAGCAGCGATTAAATCGTAACCGCCGCTGGTTGTCGTGCAGACCACCTCATTGAAAGGCGTATCTTCTACCAGCAGGTCGTAAGCAGTGGCATCCACCTGATACTTATCAACCCCGCTGGCCATAGTCGCGTTGCCCTGTGGGTCAAGATCAATAACCAACACCTTACGCTTGGTTGCAGCCATGGAAGCGGCCAGGTTGATACATGTCGTCGTTTTACCGACACCGCCTTTCTGGTTGGCTATAGCAATAATTCTTCCCACAGTAACCTCTCTATTTTTCCTGATGAGCTAAGACTACAAGATGTCGTTCACCTTCCAGCTCTGGAACTTTCAAAGCTTTGATTTCGATCACACTACACCACTCTGGTAACTGAGCGATTTCTTGTTGCGGAAGCTGACCTTTAAGTGCCAAAAATTGACCTGTGTCTCTTTTTGGCAGGTGCTGACACCATTCCACCATATCCGTGATGGAGGCAAACGCGCGGCTAAGCACCACATCAAACTTCTCTTCAGGCTGAAACTCTTCAACCCGGCTCTGAACCGTAGTGACATTATCAATGCCCAGCTCATGCAGAACCTGTTTAATAAAACGGATTCGCTTACCAAGGCTGTCCAGCAGGAAAAACTGTTTATCCGGATTCATTATCGCCAACGGAATGCCCGGTAACCCCGGACCAGTACCCACATCAATCAGGCGTTCACCAAACAGGTGCGGGCTGACGACAATACTGTCCATAATATGTTTGACCAGCATTTCCATAGGATTACGTACTGAAGTCAGGTTATAGGCTTTGTTCCACTTATCCAGCAGGCGGACATAACCAACTAATTGCTCTCGCTGTTTATCATCTACCGACAAATCAGTTTGCTGAATAAGATTATCCAGCGTTTGAGATAATGCTTCCATTTACGCTTCTCCCTTCTTCAGCATGCCTTGTTTCTTCAGATGAACAAGCAGGATAGATATCGCCGCCGGAGTAATACCAGAAATACGTGAAGCTACACCGATAGATTCCGGCTTAGCCTCATTCAGCTTAACCACAACCTCGTTGGATAACCCTTTAACCTGAGCATAATCAAGATCAACAGGCAACTTAGTTGCTTCGTGACGCAGAGACTTTTCTATTTCGTCTTTCTGACGCTGGATATAACCTTCATACTTAACCTGAATCTCAACCTGTTCGGAAGCCTGTTTATCATCCAGTGCAGGCGCAAAGTCATCCAGCGAAGTAAGTTGTTGATAATTAATCTCCGGACGACGCAGTAGATCTTCGCCACTCGCTTCCCGCGACATAGGCGTTTTAAGCAAGGCGTTAAGCTGATCAATGTTCTCTGACTTAGGATTCATCCAGCTTTCACTTAATCTCTGCCTTTCACGCTCAATATTTTCAACTTTCTCGTTGAAGCGTGCCCAGCGCACATCATCGATCAATCCGAGTTCACGGCCCTGTTCAGTAAGGCGTAGATCCGCATTGTCTTCACGCAATAACAGGCGATATTCCGCACGGGAAGTAAACATGCGGTAAGGTTCTTTGGTGCCCATGGTAGAAAGATCGTCTATCAGCACGCCCATATAGGCCTGATCACGACGAGGGCTCCAGCCCTCTTTGTCCTGCGTAAACAAGCTGGCGTTCAGGCCGGCCATCAGCCCCTGAGCCGCCGCTTCTTCGTATCCTGTGGTTCCGTTGATCTGTCCGGCAAAGAACAGACCTTTAATAAACTTGCTCTCGTAGGTCTGCTTCAGATCGCGCGGATCGAAGAAATCGTATTCAATAGCGTAACCTGGTCTCATAATATGCGCGTTCTCAAAGCCTTTCATTGAACGGACAATCTCAACCTGAACATCAAACGGCAGGCTGGTAGAGATACCATTAGGGTAGAGTTCTGTTGTAGTCAGCCCTTCAGGCTCAATAAAGATCTGATGGCTGTTCTTATCAGCAAAGCGCATCACTTTGTCTTCGATTGACGGACAGTATCTCGGACCAATCCCTTCAATTACACCTGCATACATAGGGCTTCTGTCAAGGTTCGCCCGGATAACATCGTGAGTTTTCTCATTGGTATGAGTAATAAAGCATGGGATCTGACGCGGATGATCTTCCCGTTTACCTAAAAACGAGAATACCGGAGTAGGATCATCACCGTGTTGCGCTTCCAACTGAGAGAAATCAACACTGTTGGCGTCGATTCTCGGCGGCGTACCGGTTTTTAAACGATCCACCCGTAACGGTAACTCACGCAAACGCTGGGCAAGGGCGATCGACGGAGGATCGCCTGCACGGCCTCCTGACGAGTTTTCCATACCAATATGAATCTTACCCCCAAGAAAGGTCCCGACAGTTAACACAACCGCTTTGGCATGGAATTTAAGTCCCATCTGAGTAACAACACCAGTAACCTGATGGTTTTCTACAATAAGATCATCGGCCGGTTGTTGAAACAGGGTGAGGTTCTCTGTGTTCTCCAGCACTTGTCTGATGGCGGATTTATACAGTAATCGATCCGCCTGTGCTCTGGTTGCTCTTACAGCAGGTCCTTTTGAGGCATTTAGTGTTCTGAACTGAATACCCGCTTTATCGATGGCCTGAGCCATGATCCCGCCTAAGGCATCAACCTCTTTTACCAGATGACCTTTACCTATCCCACCTATCGCCGGGTTACAGGACATCTGGCCCAAGGTATCAATATTGTGGGTAAGCAACAGGGTTTTCTGACCTGTTCTTGCTGATGCAAGTGCGGCTTCCGTTCCAGCATGACCGCCACCAATTACGATGACATCAAATTTTTCGTGATAAAGCATGGACCGACCTTAGGGTATTCAAGCTAAAAGAGGTAAATAAAAGGAGCGCTATTCTACCTGTTTTAATCAAGTGATAAAACGGCTTTAACGAAATTTTGGATCAGGCAAAAGAGCTTAATTATATATAAGATCTTATATAGAGATCTTTTATTGGATCTATTATTAGGCAGAACTGATCATGTGGATAAGCGAAAAATGATCAATAAGATCAAAAGGATTTATACGATCGTTTTTTGTGATCATTCTTTGATCTACAGGAGGATTAGCTGGGATCAAAATAGCTAGTTATCAACAGGTGGATTTAAGAAAGGATCTTATTATTTGGATAACTATATGTTAATCACTGGATAAATCGATTTTATTCACAAATGAGGATATTGGGTGGCTTAATAGTTGAATAACTGTAGATAGTTTTGGAAACTGCTAGAGTAAGACCTTTAAAAACAAAAGGTTACAGAGGTTTAATTCCGTAACCTTCTATTTTCAGAAGTTATTCAGGTGTTGTTTTAGCCAGATTTCGGCAGGTTCTTCAGGAACCGGAGAAGAGAGAACATCTATGGTAAAACAGTCAGTAATAGGTGTTGCTCCTATGTCCTGAAGAAGCTCAAAAGCATTTTTTCCTGCTGCGCAGAAGGTGTCGTAGCTTGAGTCTCCGAGGGCGACTACAGCATATTTCACCTGATCCATACGTGGAGGCGTGCTTTGAAGCTGATGGAAGAAAGCTTTTATGTTGTCAGGGTATTCGCCTGCACCATGAGTCGAGGTGATGATCAGCCAGGTGCCTTGTGCCGGAATATCATTGATATCGGGGTTGTTGTGAATCTGGCTCTCTTTGCCCTGCTCTGACAGCAGATCACTCAGATGATCGCCAACGTACTCTGCACCACCTAGCGTGCTGCCTGTAATTATTTGAATCATATAGGTTCCTTTAAAAAAATAGGGTGGAAACCACCCTATTTACCAATACAGAAAGAGGAGAATATCCGTCCCAGAAGATCATCTGAGCTAAATTCACCGGTAATTTCATTCAGGTGCTGCTGGGCAATTCTTAGCTCTTCAGCCAGAATCTCTCCGGCCATAAAGCCTTCAAGTTGCTGCTGACCAATATCCAGATGCTCAGACGCTTTCTCCAGCGCTTCTAAATGGCGTCTTCTGGCCATAAAGCTGCCTTCTGAACTGCCGGAGAAGCCCATACACTCTTTCAGGTGAGTCCTTAGTGCCTCGACACCTTGTCCGGTTTTTGCTGACAGGCGGATAAGAGTAGGGGAGTTAACATGGCAGATACCCAGATCTTCGCCTGTCTGGTCAGCTTTATTACGGATCACCGTGATACCGACGTTATCCGGAAGCCGGTCGATAAAGTCCGGCCAGATTTCTTTAGGATCCGTTGCGTCAGTTGTGGTGCCATCCACCATAAACAGCACCCTGTCAGCCTGAGCTATCTCTTCCCATGCCCGGTCGATACCGATTCTTTCTACTTCGTCGATGGCATCCCTGAGGCCGGCAGTATCTATGATATGCAAGGGCATACCGTCAATATGGATATGCTCCCGTAGTACATCCCGGGTGGTTCCTGCTATATCCGTTACTATCGCTGAATCTTTGCCTGAGAGGGCATTTAACAGACTGGATTTACCGGCGTTAGGGCGTCCGGCGATAACCACTTTCATGCCTTCGCGCATAATGGCGCCCTGATTGGCCTCTTCCCTTACTGCTTTGAGGTTATCTATGATCCCCTGCAGATCGGCGCTGACCTTTCCGTCAGCCAGAAAGTCGATCTCCTCTTCCGGAAAGTCGATGGCGGCTTCCACATAGATCCTTAAATGGATAAGAGACTCAACTAACAGGTTAATTTTGTTAGAAAACTGTCCTTGCAGTGAAAGCAGGGCGGATTTTGCTGCCTGTTCCGAGCTGGCATCGATCAGATCAGCAATAGCTTCAGCCTGAGCCAAATCCATTTTGTCGTTAAGGAAAGCACGTTCTGAGAACTCTCCCGGGCGGGCGGAACGTACATTTTCTATAGTCAGGATGCGCTTTATCAGCATATCCATAACAATTGGGCCACCGTGGCCCTGAAGTTCTAAAACATCTTCGCCGGTAAAAGAGTTCGGGTTAGGGAAAAACAGTGCGATACCCTGATCAAGTTCGGAACCATCTTCAGCTTTAAATGGCAGATACTCTGCGTATCTCGGCTTTAATGTTTTTCCGGTCATTTGCAGAGCTACCTGAGCCGCTTTGGGGCCTGATACTCGTATTATGCCAACACCACCTCTTCCGGGAGCCGTAGCCTGCGCGACTATAGTGTCTGTGGTCATCTCAATACCTAAATAAAATATGCAGTGACGTTTTTGATTCGACAACGTCACTGGCTATGAATTCTCTCTGCCTGAATTGTAATCAGGCAAAAACAAAAAGGCGACCTTTTGGCCGCCTTTCTAAGTGTTTATTTCATCTTACTTGGAATGTAAGCCTTTCTTTTCCAGATTCCGGTAAATCAACGACTGTTGAATTAGCGTCACTATGTTAGACACCAACCAGTACAGTACCAGACCTGAAGGGAAGAACAGGAAGAAACCAGTAAACATGATCGGCATGAAGGTCATAATCTTCTGCTGCATAGGATCGGTTACTGTTGTCGGGCTCATCTTCTGGATCAGGAACATACTTGCACCCATTAACAGAGGCAGAATGTAGTATGGGTCCTGAGCTGACAGGTCAGTAATCCAGCCGAAGAACGGCGAGTGGCGCAGCTCAACAGATTCCATCAGAGACCAGTACAGTGCAATGAAAATAGGCATCTGCAGGAAGATAGGTAAACAACCACCAAGCGGGTTCACTTTCTCTTTCTTATACAGTTCCATCATCTCCTGACTCATGCGCTGACGGTCATCACCGATACGCTCACGCATAGCCTGAAGTTTAGGCTGAAGCATACGCATCTTAGCCATAGAGGTGTACTGAGCTTTCGTCAGCGGGTACATAGCACCACGAACGATAAAGGTCAGGATAATAATTGACACACCCCAGTTAACCACAACGCCCTGAATCATAGATAGCAACCAGTGCAGAGGTTTAGCGATAAACCATAGCCAGCCGTAGTCAACTACCAAGTCAAGGTTAGGGGCAACTTCAGCCATCTCTTTCTGTAGCTTAGGACCTGCCCATAGGGTTGCTTTCAGTTGTGTCTGGTCACCTGTGCCGATGGTTTTGTTCGGCATACGCACACCGATATCAGCAAGGTTGCCAATAACACGAGTGTAGATGGTTGAACCAGGCTCATTACGTGGAATCCACGCTGAAGCGAAATAGTGTTGCAGCATACCAACCCAGCCCTGACCGTCAGTCAGGTTCAGCGAAAGGTTACGATCCTGCATATCTTCGAAGCTGTACTTCTTGTAGCGTACATCCTGAGTTGAGTATGCACCGCCGCGGTATGTCGGCATTGTCAGACTGCCACCAGCATCCATAACATTTTGACGCAGGTGAGTGTACATTCCGATAGTGGCGTTGGCACCTGACTGGTTATCGACTGTGTATTCCACATCGATATCATAGCGGCCACGCTTAAGAATAAAGGTTTTGGTGTACTGAATGCCATTCGCTGCATAAGTCATAGGAATGCGCAGTTCGTTTTCACCATCAGCCAGGGTAAAGCTGTCAGCAGACACTGTGTACGAAGGACGGTTGGTGCTGCTCAGGTCGATGCCCTGAGGACCGATAAGACCACTCTGAGCAATATAAACGTGTCCAGGTTCGTTTTTCAGAAGCTGGAAAGCGTCAGCAGAGTCCAGTTCTGCATCATACTGGTTCAGAGTCGCTGCAGTAACGTCACCACCAAGGGTATCAATAGACAGAGTTAACACATCTGTTGTCACTGTGATCAGTTTGGCAGAAGACTGTTGCTGCGGAGCAGGGTCCAGTTCGCTTGCAATAGATGGTGCAGGTAGAGTGCTGCCATTTTGTGCCTGTACTGCTTGCTGAGGTGCTGGGTTCTTCTCAATGTTCCACTGTTGATACAGCAGGAACGAAACCAGTACCAGTGCAAGAAGCAGGATATTACGTTGTGAATCCATCGTTATTTATCTCTGTCTTTGTCTTGGATTGGTGGAACGGGGTCAAAACCCCCTTCATTCAAAGGGTGGCATTTTAATAGACGTTTGCCAGATAACCAACACCCTTTTACAAAACCGTGCATTTTTATTGCTTCTAAAGCATAAGTTGAGCAGGTCGGAGTAAAGCGACAGCGAGGACCTATAAGCGGGCTGATAACCAACTTATATATATAAATCAATCCGATAGCTATCCACGAGAGGGGCGAGAAAGGCGATGCCATAGTTTATCAAATAATTTAAATATTTCTTCATTGCTCAGGTCTTGCGCGCTCTTTTTCGCAATCACAACAAAATCTTTATTGGGCAGTTGATGTTGCTTCATTCTAAAGCTTTGACGAGCCAGACGTTTAAATCGATTTCTGCCGACAGCAGTTTTAATCTGTTTTTTAGGAACGGCTAAGCCAAGTCTGGGATGAGAAAGAGAGTTCTTTCGGGCAATGATAGTGAAATGAGGTGAGCCAGCACTGTGTGCTTGCTGGAATACATTTTGATAATGCTCGGGAGTTAACAAGCGTAACTCCCGATTGAACGCGTACTTAGTCAAAATAATCGCGAATTATTTTGATAGGCGCGCACGGCCTTTAGCACGACGTGCATTAATTACTTTACGACCGTTCTTAGTTGCCATGCGTGCACGGAAACCGTGAGTACGCTTGCGCTTTAGAACTGAAGGTTGAAAAGTGCGTTTCATTGTTAATACCTTTTACTGATCAGTAGTTTATAGGTTTTTGTTAAACCCGGCGTGGGACTTAACATCCGACGCCTCTCAAACAAAGAGGCGGAATTGTAATCACTGACTACTTAAGAGTCAATAACTGTTCGTCCATACCGGCCGAATAATTCCGGCCGACGGATTATACGTAGTGTGAGCTAAATCGCAAGGATCTTTACTCGATCCCAACCTGATTTAAGAACTTTTTAAGTTTAGGATCCTGTGGATTGTCGAAGATATCCTGTGGAGATCCCTGTTCAACAATCTTACCTTCTGCCATAAAGATAACCCTGTCAGCCACTTCACGGGCAAATTGCATCTCATGAGTGACCACCAGCATGGTCTGATGGCGGGTTGCCAGCTCTTTCATCAGGTTAAGTACTTCACCGACCCATTCAGGATCTAAAGCCGAAGTCGGTTCATCAAACAGCAGCAGTTCAGGCTGGAGTGCCATAGCCCGGCCGATACCGACCCGCTGTTGCTGACCACCGGACAGGGCAGAAGGGTAGCTGTCTGCTTTATCTCCAAGCCCGATATCATCCAGTATCTGTTGCGCTCTGTCATAGGCCTGATCTTTTTTCCAGTTACGCACGGTAATAAGACCTTCGGCAATATTCTGCTTAGCAGTAAGGTGAGCAAACAGGGCATAGTTCTGAAAAACAAAGCCAGTCTTTCTTCTTAATGCCAGAACATCGGCTTTGGAGAAGTTTTCACTGTCCAGAGTGACATCATCAATGGTGATGCTTCCCTTATCAGGCTGCTCTAAGAAGTTAACACAACGCAACAAGGTCGATTTTCCGGTACCGCTGGAACCAATGATGACAATGATCTCTCCCTGACGGATATCGATATCAATACCAGACAGAACCGCACTATCACCGAAGCTTTTATGGATATTATTTAATCTGATCATCTTTGATACGCCCTGTTGAGTTTTGTTTCTGCCCAGATCTGAACACGGGTAAGTATCACTACTACTCCCCAGTAGATAAGTGCAACGGCAAGAAAGGCTTCAAAAAACTTAAAGCTGGAAGAGGCTTCCATCTGTGCTTTTGCCATTATCTCTGCCACACCTAAGGTGAAAGCCAGAGAGGTTGACTTGATCATATCGATAAAGTAGTTCATCAGCGAAGGCAGAGCGACACGGGTTGCCTGAGGAAGAATAATTCTTCTCATCGCCTGTGAGGTGGTCATACCCACAGAAAGGCTGGCTTCCATCTGGCTTCTGTCTATTCCGATAATAGCTGCCCTGATACTCTCGGCCATATAGGCGGCAAAGTGCAGAGTCAGGCCTATTACGGCGGCTGAAAAGGCATCTAAACCGACTAATACCGGAAATACCTGAGGTAAGCCGTAATAGAGCAGGAAAAGCTGAACCAGAAGGGGAGTACCGCGGAAAAAGCTAATATAGAGCTGACTTAGCTGATCCAGCACAGGAACCCGGAATACACGAATATTGGCAATCACCACAGCGATAATCAGTGAGAATACCAATCCCCACAGCGCCATTTCCATGGTTGTGCCCAGATACTTCAACAGAATAGGCAGCAACTCAAACATATACTGAAAATCAAAATTCATGGGCAACCCGCTAACTTGCTAATGAAAAAAATACCCCTAAGGCAGGGGTATAAAATGCAGTAGCAGAAGTTAAATTTCTGCTACTTTTCGACCTGTATTACTTAGTGATATCTGCGTCGAACCATTTCTGAGAGATCTTAGCCAAGGTACCATCTGCTCTCATTGCAGCAAGTGCCTGGTTAACTTCTTTCTGTAGTTTACGGCCATTTTCGTTATCGACGAAAGGCCATGCGTTTTCGATCTTATCGAAAGGTTGTCCGGCTAGCTCCAGTGGCAGACCTGTCTTCTTAATCAGTTCAAGTACCGATAGTCTGTCCATTACGAATGCATCAGAGCGACCCAGAGCAACATCGTGTTCAATACCTGTGTCATAGGTTTTGATGTTGATTTTCTTCTCTTTATCATAGTCTTTTAGCAGTTGCTCAAAGTTAGAACCCAGGTTAACCGCAACAGTCTTACCGGCTAAGTCTTCAATCCCTTTGATTTCCGTATTGCCTTTACGTACTGCGATTTGTGCACCGTCAACTACATACGGGTTTGCAAACAGATATTTTGCTTTACGTGCTTCAGTCATAGTGATCTGGTTAGAGATAGTATCGATGCGACCTGTCTCAAGCAGACCAAACAGACCTGAGAAGTTTGCGGTTACGTACTCAACTTTATAGTCGTTACGGCGGCCGATTTCATCCCACAGGTCTACTTCAAAACCTTGTAGTTTGTCTTTTTCAACAAAGGTAAATGGATAGTAGCGGCCGGACATGCCCACTTTTACGTCTGTAGCAGCATATGTTGCCTGAATTGAAGCAGTTGATAGTGCAACTGTCGTTAATAGTATCTTTAACCAGTTTTTCATAATGTAAATTCTCGTCACTTATTGGATAAGCGGATAATACGTCCTTAGTGTGATCCAGATAAAATAACTAGTTGTTATTAGACATAACTGAAAATTAGTGAATGATCTGGGGATAAGTTATAACGATCTGGTTTTTGTTAGTAATTTTGCCCATTTCTTGGGGAAAAATAG